>JACKNC010000001.1:967500-1330000 GCA_024235095.1 Gammaproteobacteria bacterium | reverse complement strand
TTCTACCGTGACATGTTCGACCAGCAATTGGCGCTGAGCTTAGCGCAACAGGGCAAAATGGGATTGAGCGACGCCCTGGTTCGGCAATTGGGCGGCGAAGCCGATTCTCCAACTCCGCCGACTTCACCGACCACGATTGGCGATCCGCTAGCGACGCTGCGCCAGGTGCAGCGCATTCGCTCCAGCGTCAGAATGCCGTCACCCGCGCCCCTGCCAAAACCGACGCCTTTTGTAGCGACGGCTAAAGCGGCCAATGATCCTTACCCGGTTGATGACGCGCCCTACGAACCGACTTCGCCAGTCGCTTTTGTCCGCCGGATGTGGCCGCACGCCCAGGATGCCGCACGCCAGTTGGGCGTTGCCCCGGAAGTGTTGATCGCCCAGGCGGCGCACGAGACCGGCTGGGGCAAATCGGTGCCGAGTTTTGCTGATGGCCGCACCAGTTACAACTTGTTTGGCATCAAGGCCCACCGGGGTTGGGACGGCGAGCGGGTGGTCAATTCTACATTTGAGTTCGTCAACGGTGTGGCGGTGCGCCAAAAGGACGGGTTCCGCGCCTATTCGTCGTATAGCGAAAGTTTCAGCGACTACGTGAATTTCCTGCAAGTCAATCCGCGGTATCAGAATGCTTTGGAACAGGTAGACGATGGCGCGGCTTATCTGAATGCCCTGCAACAAGCGGGTTACGCCACCGATCCCCGGTATGCGCGAAAAATCCTGGGTTTGATGAATGGCCCCTCATTTGACGAAGCGCTGGAAACGCTCAAGTCCGCTGACGCGGGGCCGATAATGAAGGAGAAGAGTTAGATTTAATCCGGAGGCCCGCAAGGGAACACATTATGGTCGATATTCTGAATACTGCGATTCGCGGGTTGATGGCCTTCCGCGCCGGCATGGCGACAACCGGCCATAACGTCGCCAACGTCAACACGCCCTACTTCAGCCGGCAACGGGTGGAGCTGGGCGCGACGACGCCTGAGAAACAGTCTTATGGCTACATGGGCACAGGCGTCAATGTCGAAAGCGTGACCCGCGCCTATGATGATTTTGTCATGAAACAGTTGCGTGGCCATACTAGCGGCGTCAGTCAGTATGAAGAACTGAATGACCTGACCAACCAACTCAGCGCTCTGCTCGGCGACACTGACGTGGGTCTGACGCCTGATCTGGAAGCCTTCTTCGGTTCACTACAGGATTTGGCCGACTCTCCAACCTCCATCACTGCCCGGCAGGTGTTTCTCGACGAGGGCGAAACCCTGACCAATCGCATTCAGGACATCGACGACGCACTGAACAGTCTGCGCGATTCCATCGATACAAGCATTACCAATACTGTCGCCACGATCAACGATTACAGTCAGGGAATTGCTGAAGTCAATCGGGCTGTAGCCCAAGCGGCGGATTCCGACACCAATCCGCCTAATGATTTGCTGGACCGCCGGGACAAGTTGCTGGTGGATTTATCCAAACTGGCGGGTATTCAGGTAGTCGCCGAGGAAAATGGCGCTCTGAATGTTTTTCTGAGCAATGGCCAACCGTTGGTAGTCGGTATAAACACGCAGAAACTGGTCGCGGTACAGTCCGGGTTTGACCCAGGGGAAGTCACCGTGCGCCTGGAAGGCCAGGCGGAGGGTAGCGACCTGGAGCGCTATATCACCAGCGGCGAACTGGGCGCTTACTTTGAATTCCGTCGCACCATTCTCAATCCGGCGCAAGATGGGTTAGGCTTGCTGGCGATGGGTCTGGCCGAGACCTTTAACGAACAGCATCAACAGGGCATGGACCTCGATGGCAACCTGGGCGAAGCGCTGTTTAACGTCGGCGCACCCCGCGTGCTATCCCATACGACCAATAACGACGACAATCCAGCGATTTTCTCGGCGGCGCTGAATAACACCAAAGAGCGCTACGAACTCAGCTTCAGCGCCGCCAGTAATTACACTCTGACGCGCCTCTCGGATGGCGTCATCGTCGCCAGCAATTTTACCCTGACTAATCCCTTGACGGTCGATGGCGTCACCGTTGAGTTGAGTTCAGGGGCCACCGTCACTGACGGTGACCGCTTCCTGCTGCAACCCACCGCGCACGGCGCAACAGCCACTTCATACAATGGTAACAACGCCGGCAGTGACGTCGTATTCCAAGCCAAGGCGCTACCGGTGGCGGATAGCAGCAATCTGGCTCGCTCCGACTACGAAATTCTCACATCCGGCGTCGCCAGCCGCGCCACGTTGACCAATGCAGGAAACGCGACGATTTCGACGCCGACCATCGCTGATCTGGATGACGAGAATCTGACGAATACGGTCAGAATCCGGTTCACCAACGCGACAACCTACGATGTGATTGACGATACCCGGGGGGTCACCCTGGCAAGCGGTCAGGCGTATACCTCGGGCGCGACGATTCCCGCGACAGGCGATTACAACGGCTGGAATGCTGCGATTACTGATGGAACCAGCCCAATACAAGCCGGGGACACTTTTATCATCAGCGCCGGCTATACGGTCAAGCGACTCTCGGACAGCCAGGAGCTTTTAAGCAGTGGCGATCTGACAGCGCTTAACGATGTGATGCGCGACGAAGGGTTGCACTTAGCCCTGCGCGGCGGTCCCGCTCAATATGGAGACCGTTTTCTGGTTCAGCCGACCCGGCTCGGCTCAGCGAATTTCGAAATGGCGCTGGCCGATCCGCGCAAGGTCGCTGTCGCCGCGCCAATTACGACGACCGCCACGGCGACTAATTTAGGATCGGGGGTTATCTCCGCCGGTAACGTCATCGACAGCAGCAGAATGGAACTGCAAAACCGGGTCGAGATCCGCTTCACCAGCGACCACACCTTCAACGTATTCGACCTGGATACCGACGCGATTCTGGATAAGGGTGTCGTCTTTCCGCCGCTGGTCGCCCAAGCCGACGCGGATAATTCAGGAACCGCCGGCATTACCGCGCCAGCAATCGTCGACTATGAAGCCGAAAGGTTGAGAAATACCATCGAAATTCGCTTTCTCAGCGCTACCCAGTATGAGATTGTCGATGTCACCACCGGCGACACACTGACCCCAGCCGGCGGTTCGCCGTATACTTCCGGTAATGCGATTGACCTGAATGCGTTGGATTCTCGCTATGGCTCGACCTTCCAAATCAGCGGCGCACCGGTCGCTGGTGACCGATTCGAGATTAAAAGTACTACCAGCAACGCGATCTCTTACAATGGATGGGAAGTGAACATTACCGGCGAACCGCATGGGGATATTATCGCCAGTCCTGGCTCGGAGAATACTGGAACTGGAACTATTGAGAAACCATTAATTACGGATTATCAAGCAGATAATCTAACCCATACCGTCAAGATTCGCTTCACCAGCGCCACGGCCTACGATCTGCTGGATATGACTGACAATGGTGTCACCATCAGCGCCGGCAACATTTATACCCCGCCAGGCGGGGCTGGCCTTGGCACGGTAACCCCCCCTGCTGGTTACGGCTGGACGGTCGATATTAACAACGACCCACAAGCAGGCGACGAATTCATCGTTCAAAACGATGGCGACACCTTTCAAATTAAAAGCAACCAGGGCGGCATCGGCGACAATCGCAATGCTCTGGAACTGGTCAAGTTGGAAACCACGCCGCAATTACTCGACGGCAATGACTTCCGGGGCGTCTATGCCCAAATGATCGCTGAGGTCGGCGCTCAGGGCCGACGGGTTGAAAATACCCTGCAATCCCAGGAAGCGCTGCTCCAACAATCAGAATTATCCCGAGAATCGATCTCCGGGGTCAGCCTGGACGAAGAAGCCGCTAATCTGGTTCGTTTCCAGCAAGCCTATCAGGCTGCAGCCCAAGTAATTCAGACCTCTAACTCCATGTTCACCAGCCTGCTCGAAGCGGTTAAGGGCTAAACGATCATGCGCATCTCAACTCATTGGATTTATCAGCGCGGCGTCAAGCCGATCACGGACCATTTGTCGAAACTGGGCCGAGTGCAGGAAGAAATTAGCAGCGGTCAAAAGATTCTCAAACCGGCGGATGATCCGAATAACAGCGCTCGCCTGATGGAATTGCACAAGCAGGTACAGCTGAATGAACAATATGGGCGGAATATCATCATTGCAAATAGTCGCCTGGCGGCAGAGGAAACCGCAGTGCGGGAAAGCGGCAACCTTTTGCAGCGGGTGCGAGAATTGACGATCCAGGCGAATAATGCAGCGCTGAATGATGAAAACCGTGAAATCATCGCCACAGAAATCGGTGAACTGCGCAGTCAATTACTGGATATCGCCAATACCCGGGATGGGGATGGCGCGTATGTATTTGCCGGTTTCCTTGAACAAACCATCCCCTTTACTGTGAGCGATGGCGAGGTGGTTTACAATGGCGACCAGGGACAACGCTGGCTGCAAGTTGGCCCATCCCGACAAGTCGCGGTTGGCGATCACGGTGAAGGCGTCTTTATGAACATTCGTAAAGGCAATGAACAACTGCTAACCAAAGCGAATGTCAGAAATACCGGAAATGCCGAGATTAACGATGGCAGCATCATTGACCCGACAGAGTTCCAGAACAACTTTCTGGGCCATGAATATCGCATTGAATTTAATAACGACGGTAGCAACATCACTTTCGATATTATCGAAGTTACCAATGGCGTTGATAATCCTACCCCGTTACTAAGTAATCAAAGCTATGTGTCCGGGCAACCCATCAATTTCCGTGGAATGCAAGTTGTGATTAGCCATCCAGGCACTGATCCAGAGGATATGCCTCAAGATGGCGATGAATTTACGGTCAAGGCGGCGCAAGACCTGAGTATCTTTCAAGTGTTGGATAATCTGGTTACGACACTGGAAACACCCTCACAGACATCCGTTGAAGATGCAATCATGACGGAGGCGCTCGCTAATGCGCTGAATGACATCGATCAGTCCATGCGAAACCTGAACTTGGTGCAGGGCCGGATCGGCAGTCGAATGAACGCGCTGGATGCTCAGGATGACGTCAATCAAAACTTTAACCTGCAGCTGAAAACCCTACAATCCGACATCGGCGCGGTGGATTATGCCGATGCCGCAACCCGGTTAAACGAAGAACTGCTCGCCCTGCAAGCTTCGCAACAGTCATTTGCCAAGATTCAAGGTTTGTCATTGTTTGATTATCTGCGGTAATTGCTCGATTGCCTCGAACTGATTTTTATACAGCATCCTCCCAATCCCCCGTCGCTAGCGCCGGTAGTGTCTCAGTTTGAAATTTCAGAAACCTGATTTCGTTTCTTGTAGGGGCCGCGTGGTTTGGCGACAGGTTCAGGAACCAAGCCCGCGATTTCCTCGAGTGACCAAACGTGATCGGAAATACCCGCTTCCATTGCCGGAGTTACCCGCAAGGTTTTATGGATACGCGCAAAATTGTAATGCATGAAATGCAGGGAAACGGCGTGTTCAAGGTTTTCAATCTTTTTGCTAAACCCGTTGGTAAGCCGGGTAAAGCGCCGCATTCCCATACGCATGGTGAGATTCTGGCGTTCAACATAGCTGGTTGATACCGCGCTAAGCTCCGGGTTGCCGACAACAGGGCGTTTTTCGGCCTTCACGAAGCTTGCGGGGCTATATCTTTGCTGGTCTTGTTTCCCTTGACCTTCGTAAATCTTCACCAGCATGGCGTAGTCAATCGCGCCACCAAAGACCTTTTCTACCGCGCCAAGATAAGGACCATGCCCGTCTGTGGTGAGTTGAATCCTTCCATGAAGGCGGGAAGCCAGATCAGCAATGAAGGCTTCCGCATACTCTTGACCGCGATGCCCAACTAACCAGGAAAGCGCCAATTTGGTGTCAGCGTCGATAGCCGTCCAAGTGTAAACGTCGCCATACCCCAGTTCGCCCTTGTGTTCTGGAGCCACGTTCTTTTCTTTGGCATAGCAGAACGACCAGATTTCATCACACTGAACGCGCTGGCTGTTGATGTTATGAACGACCTCATCATGGTAAGCCAAGCAGGCGCTACCCGCATCGACCAGCAGCTTCGTCACTGTGTTGATGCTTACATCGGCAATACGTGAAGTGGCGCGCATCGAGTTACCTTCCACCAATAGATTCAGAATTTGCGCTTGGTCTTTCAGAGAGAGCTTGTTCATGCTTGCTTAATCGCTCAAGTATTAAATTCAGTATGAATATTATGCTTGACCGGACAAGATAAATCAAGTTATAAATTTACACTAAGTGTAAAAGTGGTATTGACGATAATTGAATAACCAGATATTCTATATTCGATGGAAATTGAATACGAAGACATATCGTTGCATCGGCTAGAAACAGACGCCTCCTTTGATAAGGGGCTGGCCCACAGTATCGTGCGTAAATTCCGAATGCGAATTCAATTTATTAGGGCAGCTATAGACGAGCGAGCATTCTATGCAATGAAATCGCTACATTTTGAAAAATTAATAGGAGATCGATCAAATCAATACTCTATGCGCTTAAATGATCAATGGAGATTAATCATAAAATTTAAAAAAACAGCCTCAAAAACTGTGGTTGTGATTGTAGAAATCTTAGATTACCACTAATATTTGAGGAGATAACTATGAATATAATGGCAGAGACTTTTGCTCCTGGAGAATTCTTGCGTGAGGAGATAGAGACTCGTGGATGGACGCAAATCGAACTAGCAGAAATTATTGGACGACCAACTAGGTTGGTCAATGAAATAATTTCCGGGAAAAGAGCGATTACACCAGAGACAGCTATTCAGCTTGGCGATGCGCTTGGCACAGGGCCAGAGCTTTGGATGAACTTAGAGAGCCAATATCAGCTTTCCAAAGTCACTGTGAAAAACAATTTAATTGCAAGACGGTCTTTTTTGTATACGCGATTCCCAGTTCGGGAAATGATCAAGCGAAAGTGGGTTGATGGCAGTGAAAATATTGAAGTTCTTGAGCAACAGTTCAGACAGTTCTTTGGTATTTCTTCCATTGATTCTGATCCATCCTTCCTACACGCTGCTAAGAAATCATCTGCTTATAGTGAAGCAACAATGCAACAAATGGCTTGGTTATTTAGAGCCAAGGCCGTTGCTGCGGAGTGTGTCTTAAAAAGATACAAAACGGAATATCTTAGAAATGCACTATCTAAGATCAGTGCATTATTGGTATCCCCAGAAGAAGCTAGGCACGCTGTACGTATCTTAGCTGAATGCGGAGTTAGGCTCATATTTATTGAACATTTATCTGGATCAAAGATAGATGGCGCTTGCTTCTGGTTAAGCGACTATCAGCCAGTGATTGCAATGTCTTTGCGCCTTGACCGCATTGATAACTTTTGGTTTGTTCTTCGTCATGAAATTGAGCATGTACTCCAAGGTCATGGTAGAGAACTGGAATTTATTCTAGATCAAGATTTGGAGGGGGGGGTGATAGATAAACAGATTGAAACCGAAGAACAGCTTGCTAACCAGGCTGCCGCTGATTTTTGCGTGCCAAAAAATGAGCTAGATGATTTTATATCTAGAGTAACCCCCTACTTCAGTGAGCAACGGGTATGTTTATTCGCGCAAAGACTTGGCATCCATCCAGGCTTAGTTGTCGGTCAGCTACAGAGGAAGCTAAACAGATACGATTTTCTACGTAAACATCAAGTTAAAATTCGAGATATCGTGATTAAGTCTGCCCCTGTTGATGGATGGGGTTTCATAGAGAAATTTTGAGAGGTTTAGTTATGTCGGCGTACTTAAATCAAATAAAGGACTATATAGAACGTTACAAGCGTGAAGTTCGAGATGATGGGTTAATTGAACCACATGAGTTAGCTAAATGGGCCTACCGTAATGGATTACATAAGCCGAATATCAAAACTGTAATCGACGCAATTGCTGCTGACATCGCGCAAGTGTTTCGTGAGGAATACCGTACTGATAGATTCGGCAGGCGCTATCGAGCTAAGCATGCAATTACTAAGAGGAAAGGGAATAAAACACTGGCATTATGGGCCGACCTTGATGACCAAAATGCTCCACATGAACATTTTCAAAAATCATTTTCTCAGCGCCGCCAACAAATTGTAGGCGATTGTTATCAGTTAAAAACTGATATTGACGTTTACAACGATAGACGTAGCTCAAATGAACCAATTCAGGTTGTATTAGATTTCACGCGAGACGTTGAAGAATTGCAGCTTCCGTTTAAGAAGGCTAGCTAGAAACTTTTCTTCCATCGTGTGTTCGCGGCAAGTCTAGCAATCTCCTTTCGTTTCTCTGGCGTAAGCTTCTCGGCTCGCGCCTTTCCTCCCTTCTTTCCGCCAAGACGCCCAAGCGCCACCGCCGCCGGATTCTTGTCCGACTGTTCCGAGTCCTTGGTCTCCTCGCCCGTCGCTTGATCGACAATCGACTTGGCAAGTTGGTTGAGGTCGAGCCGACCTCTGCTTGAGCGTTTAGGCATAGTAGGGCAGTATGCTTAGGCTCCCGCCGACCGTCAAGATGCTAAATTTCAAACTGAGACACTACCCTAGCGCCTCCCAAATTGACCGTTTGCCCATCAAGAGGTAACTTACTCGTTCACCCCAAGCGGATGGGCAGGCATGTCAGCCAAAAAATCTCCCCACCTTCCTTTCGAAACCGCCCTAGCGGAACTGGAAAAACTGGTTGGTCAACTCGAGCAGGGCGAATTGAGCCTTGAGGAAACCTTGCAACGTTTCGAGCAGGGCGTCGGTCTGGTGAAAAACTGTCAGATTACCCTGCAACGCGCCGAGCAGAAAGTTGAACAGGTACTGGAGCGGCACGGACGGCTGGAAACCGCGCCCTTCGTCGAAACCGTGGATTAACGCGATGGCGGCGGAACTCATCAAAATTTGTCAAACCCGCGCTGATCAAGCGCTTGATCAGCGGCTGCCCGCCGCGGAACTGCATCCCAACGACTTGCATCAAGCCATGCGCTACGCAGTGTTGGGCGGTGGCAAACGCATTCGACCGGTGCTGGTCTACCTGGCGGGTCATGCTGTAGATGCCTCCCCAGATATGCTCGATGGCCCAGCCTGCGCCGTGGAATTCATTCACGCCTATTCGTTAATCCATGACGACCTACCCGCCATGGACAACGACGACCTGCGCCACGGTCAACCGACTTGTCACAAGGCGTTTGGCGAAGCGCTGGCGATTCTGGCCGGCGACGCCCTGCAAGCGCTGGCCTTCCAGGTATTGGCTCAGGACCCAGCGATGATCCCAGACCCGGCGATTCGTTTACGGATGCAGAGCGTATTGGCGCAAGCCGCTGGTTCCCGGGGCATGGCCGGCGGTCAGGCCATCGATCTGGCCGCTACGGGTCGGGAATTGTCACTGGCCGAACTGGAAAACATGCACATCCATAAAACCGGGGCGCTGATTCGCGCCAGCGTGCTCATGGGCGCGCTCAGCCAGCCCGCAGTCGACGCTACGGATCTGGAACGACTGGACCGCTACGCCAAATGCATTGGCCTGGCGTTTCAAATCCAGGACGATATTCTGGATGTCACCGGCGATCCCGCGACCCTGGGCAAAACCACCGGCGCGGATCGGGTGCTGAATAAACCGACCTATCCCGCATTGCTGGGGCTGGAAGGCGCACATGAACATGCTCAAATGCTGTACGAGGAGGCGCTGGCCAGTCTAGGACCGTTGGACGACAAAGCGGATCCCTTGCGCTGGATCGCCGCCTACATCGTCGAACGCGCCTATTGAACCCTTAAATGCCTGCTGCCCGTTCATCATCTCATGTCGTCTAGCTATCCCCTGACGATACCGCTTACCGACCCGGACCTGGTTACGATGCCCGCCACTGGACCTGCTTTTTCGCTGCTGGAACAAATTGATACTCCTTCTGATTTGCGCAGCTTGCCGGAAACGCGCTTGCCAGCGCTGGCTGGGGAATTGCGCGAATTCCTGATCCAGACCGTGGCGCGCACTGGCGGACATTTCGCCGCCAATCTGGGAACGGTTGAGCTAACCATCGCTCTGCACTATGTCTTCGACACCCCGGAAGATCGACTGGTCTGGGATGTCGGCCATCAAACCTACCCACATAAAATCCTGACTGGGCGTCGTCAGCAGATGCAGACCCTGCGGCGCAAGAATGGCATCGCCGGTTTTCCCAAACGCTGCGAGAGTCCCTACGATACTTTCGGGGTCGGTCATTCCAGCACTTCGCTCAGCGCCGCCCTGGGCATGGCCATCGCCGCCGAATGGGCGGGCAGCGACCGCAAAATTGTCGCCATCATCGGCGATGGAGCGATGACCGCCGGTATGGCTTTCGAGGCGCTGAATCACGCCGGTCATCTCAAGAGCGATTTGCTGGTGGTGTTGAACGATAACGAAATGTCGATTTCACCGAATGTCGGCGCGCTGTCGACCCATTTAACCAAGCTGCTGTCCGGCCAGTTGTTCTCGACGGTGCGCGAAGGTGGTAAGAAGGTGCTCAGTCATGTGCCGCCGGTGCTGGAAGTCGCGCGTCGCGCCGAGGAACACGTCAAGGGACTGTTCGCGCCGGAGGGGACGTTGTTCGAGGAACTGGGTTTCCACTACTTCGGTCCGGTAGATGGGCATGACCTGCTAACACTGGTCTCTACCTTGCGCAATCTGCGGGCGCTCAAGGGGCCGCGCCTGCTGCATGTCGTCACCCGCAAAGGCAAGGGCTATCCCCGGGCCGAGGAAGAACCGGTCGATTACCACGGGGTCGGCGTTTTTGATCCGGCGTGCGGTTTGCAACCGGCCAAGCCGAGTGGACCGACTTATACTCAGGTATTTGGCGACTGGTTGTGCGATATGGCTGCTCAGGACGAACGGTTGATCGGCATCACCCCCGCCATGCGTGAAGGCTCGGGACTGGTGGAATTTTCCGAACGCTTCCCGGATCGCTATTTCGACGTCGCCATCGCTGAGCAACACGCGGTGACCCTGGCCGCCGGGTTAGCCTGCGAGGGACTCAAACCGGTGGTGGCGATTTACTCGACTTTTCTGCAACGCGCTTATGATCAATTGATTCACGACGTGGCGTTGCAAAATCTGCCGGTGCTGTTCGCCATCGACCGCGCCGGGTTAGTCGGACCGGATGGACCCACCCACGCCGGCAGCTTCGATTACAGTTATTTGCGCTGCATTCCCAACCTTGTGGTGATGGCTCCAGCGGATGAGAACGAGTGCCGACAGATGCTCTATACCGGTTTTCAACTGAACCAGCCAGCAACGGTGCGCTATCCACGCGGCAAGGGGCCGGGCGTGGTTCCCGAGCCGGAGATGCGCGCGTTGCCCATCGGCCAGGGCGAGATTCGACGCCGAGGTCAGGACCTGGCGTTGTTGGCGTTCGGCGACCAGGTTGCGGTAGCCGAAGCTGTGGCGGAACGCCTCAATGCCACCGTGGTCAATATGCGCTTCGTTAAACCGTTGGATGAGACGCTGATCGTACAAATGGCAGCTGAGCATCGCGCATTGGTCACGCTGGAGGATAACGCCATCGCCGGCGGCGCGGGCAGCGCGGTCAGCGAATGTTTGGCGCAGCGCGGCCTCTCGATTCCGATACTGCACCTCGGGCTACCGGATCGCTTTGTTGAACAGGGCGAGCGGGCGGAATTGCTGGTTGAATGCGGTTTGGACGTCGATGGCGTACTGCGACAACTGGCTGATTGGCGCGCATTGTCCAATAGTTGAGCGCGATCATCGGGAATTAACGATCCAATTCATTATCCAATGGGGATGTCAGCATCCGAACTCCTAACCCTTAACTCCTACCGAGGATTGCATGAAGCCATTGATCATGAGTTCCGCCGCCATGTCCACGGTGATCTCCATTCCTGACGTGCAGAACAGCGCCGACACGCGCCGCTTGGCGATCAACAAGGTAGGGATCAAAGACATCCGTCATCCGGTTCGGGTGCGTGACCGCAATGGTGGTGAGCAACACACCATCGCGATGTTCAACATGTATGTGAACCTGCCGCATAACTTCAAGGGCACCCACATGTCGCGGTTCGTGGAAATCCTGAATGTGCCGGGCCGCGAGATTTCTGTAGATTCCTTCAAGGACATGCTGGCGGAGATGACCGAGCGTTTAGAGGCCGAATCCGGACATATCGAGATGACGTTCACCTACTTCGTCAACAAGGCGGCGCCGATTTCCGGCGTGGAGAGCCTGATGGATTACGAGGTGACATTCATCGGCGAAATCAGCGACGGGCAGCCCACGATGAATCTCAAGGTCGTTGTGCCGGTGACCAGCCTGTGTCCCTGCTCGAAAAAAATTTCCCGCTATGGCGCGCATAATCAGCGCTCCCACGTTACGATCAACGCCCGACTGAAAGGCGACGGCTTTCTGTGGATCGAAGACCTGATCGACCTGGCCGAAAAAGAGGCGTCCTGCGAATTGTATGGATTGCTCAAGCGACCAGATGAAAAATATGTGACTGAGCGAGCTTACGAAAATCCTAAATTCGTCGAGGATATGGTGCGCGATATTGCCGCCCGGTTGAATCAGGACGATCGTGTAGCAGCCTACGCGGTGGAATCGGAAAACTTTGAGTCGATTCACAACCATTCGGCCTACGCCATGATCGAGCGTGACAAGGAAACCGAGGCGCGAATCTTGTCGCCGGTAGCTGATTAGGCCGATTAAGAAAAAGATCACTATCTGGAGGGACCCCGCCTTGCTGACATTCCAGGCTGGTCAAAATCTGTCCCTGAGCCAACAGAATCCCGGTATTCAACTCGTTGAACTCAACCTGAGCTGGGCGCCCGACGACGGTCCCTGGGCGCTGGATTCCAGCGCCTTTGCCTTGACGGATGAAGGCAAGGTGCGCAGTGACGGAGATTTCATCTTTTACAACCAGCCAGCGCTGGCCGACGGCGGGATTACCCTGGAAAACCAGGGTCAGCGGTTCGCGATACGTCTTGCTGATTTACCCGCCGTGATTGCCCGGATTGCGATTGCCGTGACGCTGGACGCTGCGGACGACCAATCCATGTCAATTCTGCGTCACGTCCGCCTGGAATTGCGCGATGGCGAGAGCGGAACCGGCATTGCCAGCTTTACGCTGGAAACGGCAGGCATGACCGAGAAGGCGATCATTCTGGGTGAATTGTATCGTCGACGTTCGGAGTGGAAATTCCGGGCAGTTGGTCAGGGCTTTGCCGGCGGGCTGGCAGCATTGGCGCGGCATTTTGGCGTGGAGGTGAGCGAAGAACCGCTCTATCAACCGGTTGCCGAGGCGGCTCCTGAACCGGTTGAACCGGCGGCTCCCCCGCCCGAGGAGAGAGAGTCTACTGAATCAGCGATGCCGCCCCAGCTCAACCCTCCCCCATCCAGAGAGAGAGAGTTTTCTACGCCGCCCACTGCTCCCGCAGCCTCCAGCGATCAACTGAGCACCCGGTGCCGCGAATTGGAGCAGGTCGGCGCCGGATTTCTCAATTGGCTCGCTGAGCATCCCGAGCGCGTAGGGCAGGAAAAAGCCGGTCTGACCAAGGAATTTCGCCGTCTGGTCGCGCAAGCCAAGCGACTCAACCAGGCGGTGCAACGCCCCATGTGCGCCGGCGTGTTTGGCCCCAGCCAGTCCGGCAAGTCCTATCTGATTTCCGCTCTAGCCCGCAAGGGTAATGCGCCATTATTGGCCGATTTCGCCGGTCAGAAAATCGACTTTATCCGCGATCTCAACCCCGAGGGCGGGCGCGAGTCGACCGGATTAGTGACCCGCTTCACCTTGCAAACCGTCCCCGGCGCAACGCCAGCCGCTCCGGTGCAAATGCGCCTGCTGACCCAGACCGATCTGGTTAAGATGCTCGGCAACGCCTACTACGCCGACTGCGATCACAGCGACGATGAGCCGTTAAACCAGACCCGGTTGAATGAATTGCTGACCGGACTGGTTTCGGTGGCGCAGGCTTCGCCAGTGGACCCGCTGAGCGCTGAAGATGTGTTCGATCTGCAAGCCTATTTCGAACGCTATTTCAAGGGTCAGGAGCGGGTGCGTCTGCTGCGGCACGGCTATTGGGAACAAGCGGCGCAACTGGCGCCCCGGCTGCGAATTCAGGAGCGCGCCCGCCTGTTCGGCATTATCTGGGGCGAAGTCGACGCCTTCAGCCAGCTTTATATTCGCCTGTATAACGGCTTGCAGGGCCTTAACTTCGCTACCGACGCTCAGGCCGGGCTGGAGGCGCTCATTCCCCGCGAGCAAAGCATCATTGATGTGCAAACGCTCAAAAGTCTGGGAACCGGCGGCGGCGGAACGTTGAGTCTGCTTGGAACCAATGGCGCGCGAGTGACGCTGCCTCGTAGCGAAGTCGCGGCGTTGATCGCCGAACTGCGCATCGTGATCAGCGAACAGCCCTGGGATTTCTTTCAGCACACCGACCTGCTGGACTTTCCCGGTGCGCGCTCCCGCGAACAGATCAAGGATCTACCAGGTTTTCTGGAAAGCAATGACGCCCTGCAAAGCCTGTTTCTGCGCGGCAAGGTGGCCTACCTGTTTGAACGCTATTGCGCTGAACAGGAATTGACCAGCATGTTGCTGTGCATTGGTCCGAGTAATCAGGAAGTCAAGACGCTGCCAGAAATGGTCTATGACTGGGTAGTGAGCACCCACGGCGCGACCCCGGAACAGCGCACGCAGCAACCGACCGCGCTGTTCCTGGTGTTGACCAAATTCGATATGGAGTTCGAGGAAAAAGCCGGCGAGCGCTCCCCGGAAGGCCGCTGGACCACCCGTCTGGAAAGCTCCCTGCTCAACTTCTTCGGCAAACAACACGAATGGCCGCGCCAATGGGATATCCAGGGCTGTTTCCGTAACAGCTACTGGCTGCGTAATCCCAATTTCAAAGCCAAACATATGTTTGACTATGACGAGAGCGGTCGTGAAACCGAGGTTCGTCGTGGCGAGAAAAACCGCATCGAGATGTTCCGCACGGCTTTTCTTCGGGATCAAAACGCCAATCGCCACTTCCGCAATCCGGTTAAAGCCTGGGATGCCGGTCTCATGCTTAACGATGGCGGCGTTACTTATCTGGCGCAAAATCTGCGCCCGCTGTGCAACCCTGAACTCAAGCGTCAGCAATTGACTGGGCAAACCCAACAGCTGCGTGAGCAGATGGCCGAGCGCATCGACCATTACCATGTCAGTGACAATCCGGAACAGGAATTGGAGAAGCGGCTGGAAGCAGCGCGACAAGTCGCGGCCCGGCTGATCGACTGCGCTGGTGAGCAGCGTTTCGGGGAATTGCTGCGTTCACTGCAAACGGATAGCGATGATCTGGAAAGCATCTACTACCGGATTGAAACCCGGTTACCCGATGAGGAGCAGAGCGTAAGCGCGCCGACCATCGGCACGGCGGTGGATACCCGAAAGATGAAAGCGTTGCTGGGACTCGCCGGTTCCACTGACGCCAAGGCGGAAGAAGAAACCCGCAAGGATGACGCCGCGCTATTCGCCCGCGAGGCTGTAACCGAATGGATGCGGGATTTACAGGATTTGAGCGGCGACAAGTCGCGTTGCGACTATTACCGGATGCCCGAGGCGTTAATGGCCGAGTTCGTCAAGGAATTGATCAGCGGCGCGCAACGTATGAAGCTGGAAGAACGGATTGTGGCGCAAACCCGGCAAGTGACTGGATTTCGCATGAAATTTGAGCAGATTGTGACCCTCCCGGCCCGGCTCACGGCCAACTTGTTGAATCGCTATGTGGATTTTCTGGGCTATGACGCGCTGGAACTGGACAAGCGGCCTCTACTGCCGCTGGAAAGCGGTCCACGACCGGTATTTCCGCCACGCGCCGTGCCGTGCGGTGGTCCGCAACTTAGCGAACGGCAGTCGACGTATGACCAGGATTACTACACCGACTGGATTCGCGCCTATCTCGATCTGGTGGAACGCAACGCCCGGTTCCACGACGGCGCGGAAGTCGATCTGGCAGCTAACCGAAATTTGGGCGAATTGTTGACGCGGTTACGTTCGGCGGCTTGATCTATATCTATCCACTTTATTGATAAGCGGAGCGCTTCGCGCTCCGCTTATCGGGGCGCGAGCCGAGCTTCGCTCGACGCGAGTTGCAGGCGTCGCGCTGCGCGCTCCGCCTATCAACTCGCTGGAGCGGTAATCGGCCTAATCACCTGCAAGCGCCTATGCGCTCTCCGGTATTAGACCGATTCCGCTCAGCTCGCGCCCCGATAGGCAGGCAGCGCTTGTCAGATCTGGCAGATATAAAATTTTTGGTAGTGTCCCTCAACTGCTGTGGTGAATCTGGGCGAAGTCGGGAAACACCTGTTCGAGTTTCGGTAGTTGATCGATGACTTCAGCGGGGACACGATAGGATAACAATTCTGCGGTGGTCCAGACATGATCGGTCATGCCAGCCGCCATCGCGGGCGTACCGGGGGACCATCGACGCAGGGTTCCGTGTCCGCGCGTCGGTTCGGGCGATACGAGCGGTTGTCGCAAGCTGCGGTGGGGTAACACCAAATGATAGTAGGCTAATGAAACCCATAATTGTTTCTCAAACCATTTGAGATTTTTAGAAAATCTGATCGTACGCCGAGTCAGACGCTGGTTGCTTTGTCGTTGGGTCAGGTTATCGCGCTCCACAAAACTGGTATTGATCCCCCCGCTAACGGGGGAAGTTTGCACGTAGGCCGCCACGGTCTGGGTATCGCCAAACACCACATGGGTCTTCACTTTCACGACCCGACCCTGCTGGCGGATTTTGATGACTTGGGCATACTGCATCTCGGGCAGCGGTCGGCGCCGGGGTTTGGGCTGAGGACCTCGCGAACCGCGACGCACCGGTTGATACCATTCCCCATAGGTCATCAACAGCGCTTTTTCATACTCGGGCCATTGATCACTGGTAAAAAAAGGGATATGTAGATCAGTCACTTGTCGAACGCGTGCCAGCAATTGATCCGCATAAGTTTGGGTCCGTTTGCCGATCACAAACGCCAATACCAACCGCCATTCCGGCGCAAAAGCGAGCCAGACCCACGCATCGCCATACGTTTCATGATAACTTTTGGTGCCCGGCAGATTCGCTTGTTTGGTATGCACAAAACTCCACAATTCATCGAGTTGACACTCTTGTACATGTACTCCTCAGTCGTAAGTTCTCTCCCTGAAAAGCCTTGACGGCCGCTCCTCAAGAGCAGCATGAATTCCCCTCAGCGGTCCGCGCCTGAACAACCCGGTCGCCCGAGGAGAATCCATGCTGATTTATGTATACCATGCTTGAGAAAGTTTTCGCAGCGCCTTTGCGCGGCAGCGCAGTTGGCTGCTGTTCTGCGCGGTGGTGTTGAGCTTTCTCGCCGCCCCGGAAATGATCGGGGTGACGTCAATGTGCCGGTTCTGGCAGGGGAATGAAGCGGTCTATCACCGGTTTCTGCATTTCTGTCGCTCCAAAGCTTATGATCTAGAGACCCTGTTGGCGACGTGGCAGGGTTATGTGTGGCGTCAGGCCGTCGCCGTCCAGGTGGCCGGGCGGGCTGTCTTGTTGGGTGATCATACGCTGGTGGTCAAGGATGGGGGGCGTATGCCAGGCGTCGTGTCGTTACATGACGCTTCAGAAACCCAGCACAAGCCATCGTACTTCCGCGGGCACTGCTGGGGCGCGATCGGGGTGGTGGTTGGCGCACTCGATGCTTGTTTTTGTTTGCCTTTAGCCCTGCGCATGCATCAAGGCTTTTGCCATTTAGGTCAGGTGGAACCGACTTCACCCCAAAGGGGCGCGGACCCGAGCCTGCCCGAGCGGGTGGTGCAGATGGCCCTGACGTTGACCATCGATCAGGATGGCCCCGCATTTTTAGTCTTGGATGCCTTTTTCTCGATCGCGGGGGTCTTTCGCTTGGCCCAATCCGTTTATTCCATCGCCTTGAAGCAACCGTATTTGGTGATCGTGGCCCGGGCCAAGAAAAATTACGTCGCCTATTTTCCGGCGACCCCGAAGCCGGCCGGCCGGCCCGGACCACAACCCCGTTATGGCGAGAAAGTCCATCTGATAGAAGTTTTTGATTATCCACAAGGTTTTGACGAGGTCGAGTGTTGCGTCTATGGCCAGCGGGAACGGGTGCGGTTGATGAGCGTCCCCTTACTCTGGAAGCCCCTCGGCGACGCCCTCCTGTTCATCTTCGCGATCACCTCGCGCGGCCCTTTGGTCCTCATGTGCTCCGATCTGAGCCTCTCACCCATCACCGCGTTGGAACTCTATTGTGTCCGCACCCGCATCGAAATTCTGTTCGCGGTATTAAAGCAGCTCCTGGGCGCTTTTTGTTTTCACTTCTGGACTTCACACCTACCACGCCATGCCCGCCGTCCGACCCGGAATCGGTCGCTCAAGGCCCCGGTGATTGAGCGTCAGCCCACGGTCGCCGCCTGTTGGCAAGCCTATGAAGTCTTCGTCTTCTGCGCCGTGGTCGCCCAAGGCTTGTTGCAGCTGATCGCTCTGCGCTTTGGCCCTGAAGTCTGGCAACAACATCGGTTCTATCTGCGCACCCGTTCCCGCGACCTGCCCTCGGAGAAAACAGTCCGGCAAGTCCTCGCTCCTCAGGTGATCAAACCACTTCTCGATCTCCCACCAAACAGTCTCATCGCGCAGATCCGACACGCTTTCCAAGGTACCACGGAGGAGGAACCGGCCGACCCGCCTTCGATCGTCTGAATCCTTGCTCAAATCACTCGGTTAAATAATGTATTCTTGGCTGATTAACCTTCAGTCAGGGGCGGTCTTGTTCGACGATTAGACCGAGAACTTACGACTGAGGAGTACATGTAAATCATGCCACAGATAGAGCATCACCCGCCGACACTGGCGCGCCGCCCGGTCCAACCAGGCACACACCGTATCTTTGTCCGTCAGGACAATCCGGGCGGTCGCCCGCAGCGAAGTCCCCTCCGCCAGTGCGCGTACCGCCAATTCGAAAACGGCGGGTTCAGCATCCAAACCACAATAGGCCGTTCCATAACTCAAGACGACATGTCTCCCGCACGCTCGGCAGAGCGCTCTTGGATGACCACGGCTACTCCCATCTTTGATCAACTGTCCTGTTTTAAAGGGCTTTCCATAGTGACGGCAGTTCCGGTTTGGGCAATACAACGACTCCCACTCCATGCTGATCTCCCCGCTGAGTACCATAGCTCAGAGGCGGATGCCCCAGCATGATCAAAGTAGCATCTAGGTTCACCACAGCAGTTGAGGGACACTACCGAAGATTGAACGACGAAGTAATTCCAGAAATACATCAGACGCGCATTCTGACCATTGCATATTATGTTTTCTGTTTTAAATATATTACATAATTGTCTTTCCAGATGGAAACCGGACAAATTCTGGAACAATGCTCTGTTTCTGCTCCCGATGTCTAAAACCTCTATAAATTATGTGAGTTTGCAAGAGGCCCCCTCGAATCAATTTCGGCATAATCTCCGACGGATTCCTGATGGTAAAATTTACACGCCCTTCGACGCAGATTTTCATTGAAAATATGTCAATTGTTTGATTTTTAATTAATTATAGGTTATAGTAGCATTAAAACACCAGACTGCCTGGTGTCAGAAAATTTTACACCTTATATTTTTAATGGACATAGGCAATCTGGAAGAATCGACGCAGATTATTTTTTAATAATTTTGTAAAAATAAATACTTATGATGGTTTATTGAAAATTATTGATAGAAAAATTCAAGATTGTTTTTTAAAGTCATTGTCGGGATTTTTTACAATTCAGGTGTGGACTGTTTTTTTGCTTTCTCCAAGCAGTTATTTTTCAATATATAACTTTATAATGGTCTATTTCTTGCTTAAATTTTAGATCATTGCATCTTTAGGAGAGATTGTATGAACCAACTTAAAATGCTGTTCCTCCCTCTGGCGTTGCTCTGCGGTTTAGTCGCCGTTAGCATGGCTCCCATGGCTAACGCCACGCCGTTTGCAAATCCCGATCCTACAACTCTTCTCGACGATATCGACGGGAGCGGATATTTCATTCCGGAACCAGGGGGCAGTCTTGGTATAAAACTCTCTGATATCGCGTCAGGTCCTGGAAGTATTTTCGGTTTCTTTTTCCAGGGCAGCGACATCAGCGATCCCGCAAATCTGATTGTTCTGTTTGATGAGACCGATGCTGTTAACGATATAGTGTTGGTCGACTTCGCCGTCGGGTTTTCTTACGACCATGAGGATTCTGTTGTCCAGAGTACCTTTACTCCGATGAGTGGCGTACCCATCGGTTTTTTCTTCCAGGTGCCAACACTCCCACCACTGTTCTCGGACGCCTCTCTCAACAGTGGTTTCGATGTGATGGGAGCTTTTCCAGCACTAGGTCAACCAACTACTTACGCACTGCTATTTGACGCACCAGGGATCGGTGTGCTTGGTCTTGATGTCGTCACCGGGATTCGTGCTGTCCCAACTCCTGGCGTCGCTGCACTACTAGTGACGGGCTTGATGCCTCTTGCCTGGCTCCGTATCCGCCAGCGTCGATTGCTGGCTTAGCCGCAAATAAATATATCCGCGTTTCGCCTACTTAGATCGGGCGGAGTGTCCAGACTTCGAAAGATGGTGCGAGCAAAATCATGAAAGGTATGAACCTACAGCCACTGGATCGCCAGACTAACGCAACCTTACTTCAAGAAGGGGGCGATGCCGGTCAGTTTTGTCTTCTCGAATGCGAATGCTGCGCGATCAGAAGCGTCGACAGGATAGAAACGTACCAGCGCGTAGTGCGACGCGCTATGGATATCAGCGTATCTCTGTCTGTTCTGGTGCTAACACTGCCGTTGATGTTGTTGATTGGCGCTCTTATTCGGCTCGACTCGCCTGGGCCGGCGCTATTCTGGCAAACCCGTATGACTAAGGATCGACGTTCCAGGATGCGAACGCCGCAGGCGCGGTCGATAAATCATGACGCTTCTACGCTGAATCAGGAAGGTTCAGTAGCGTCCAACGCCCAACAACCGAAAATATACATGGTTGGGAGTCCATTCAAATTCGTCAAATTCCGCACCATGTATGCTGACGCTCGTGAGCGGTTTCCGGAACTTTATACTTATCGCTATAGTGATGAGGAAATCAAACAGATCAAGTTCAAAGTGACCGATGATCCTCGAGTGACGCGAATTGGGCGGTTTCTGCGCCGAACCAGTCTGGATGAGTTGCCCAATTTCTGGAATGTGCTTATCGGTGACATGACATTGGTTGGTCCGCGGCCCGAGATCCCGGAAATGAGTCCTTATTATTCCCCGCACCAGTTGCGAAAGTTCACTGTGCTGGCGGGCATTACTGGGCCTTCGCAGATCAGTGGCCGTGGCGATCTGACTTTTCAGGAGACCGCTAATCTGGACGCAGAGTATGTTATGCAACGAACATTCAAAGGTGAAATTGCCATACTTTGGAAAACGCTGGTCGCTGTGTTCAAAGGAAAGAATGCTGGCGCATTTTAGTTAGTGCGCTGACACGCGCCATACATCTTGCTGGGAGAAGCGTCTTGGAACTCTCGATTATTATTGTCAATTACAACGGTGGCGAACTGGTGAACCCGTGTCTCCATTCGCTGTTTGAGAACCCGCCACAAGGCGAGTTCGAGGTGGTGTTTGTGGACAATGCTTCCACCGACGGAAGCTTCGAGGCAGTGAAAGCAGCTTTTCCCACTGTACGTTTCGTCGCCAAGGATATCAATCAAGGACTTGCCAAATCGTTCAACGAAGGGCTGCTTTTGTCTCGCGGTCGCTATATTTTGTCGTTAGACAATGACACCTGCGTACTACCAGGCGCGTTGGACGCCATGCTGACCTTCATGGATGCGCATGCCGACGTTGGCGCCGTGGGTAGCCTGCTGCTAAACCCTGATCTCACCCCGCAAAAAACGCTGCGGCGAAAACCGTCAGCCATTAACGCCATCTTCGGGCGGCGCTCCCTAATCACGCGAATTTGGCCAAGTAATCCACTGTCGCATCGCTACCTGATGGATGATTTAAGTAACACCGATCAACCATTTGATGTGCATTGGGTGTCTACTGCGGCTCTGATGGTGCGCCGGGAGGCCGTAGATGCGGTTGGTGGTTTGGATGAAGATTTCTTTGTCTATTGGGTAGATGCCGACTGGTGTGCGCGCCTGCGTGATGGACAGTGGCGGATAGTCGCTGTGCCGGCGGCGCGAATTATCCATGACGAGAACTTAAAGGCCAAGCGTCGATCACGGCGTAATGTACGGATGGTCATCGATTTTCACCGTGGCGCCTATCTCTACTACCGCAAGAATCACGCCCGCTCGCTGCTTAATCCAATGGCGCTGGTAGCGCTCGCGGGTTTATCAATCCGCGCTGTAACACTGATAGTCTATGACTACCTGCGTTGGGTGGTTATGTCCCAGACAGAAGGAGCAAGACGTTGATTTTAAAAAATATCTGTGCAGCGCTACCTGCGCAGCTAGGCTATTTCACAGCCTATGAGAATGCGCTTCCTCAAGCATGAGAACCATTCCACCTTATCTCGCCTGCCCCTGCGAACAGCATTCAACCTTGCAAATTAGCCAGGATGGCTTGCATTGTCTGGCTTGTGGACAATATTTTGAGACTGTCGATGGCGTACTCGATCTGTTGATGGGTGAGCGTTTTGATGATGAGCAGTGCGATTGCATGTGGTCCAATGAGGAAATGACCGGACGTTTTTTGTCACAAAATTACCTTGATCCATTGCTTAAGCATTTATTTGATAATCGCCTCGATAATGCACTACGCATCTTGTCGATCGGTTGTGGCGTTGGTTCGGATGTGGAAACACTTAATGAACTCGGCTACGAAGCCTGTGGAGTGGATGCGGGTAGTCGCGCCAAATACTGGATGCGACGCCAGTGGCCAGATCGCTATTATCTGGCAAACGGTAAGCACCTTCCGTTTGCTGATGAGAGTTTCGATGTCGTGCTTATGGGTTGCGTCATCCCGCATATTGGCGTGGTGGGCGATACCCAGACGACTACCTTAGATTATCTTGAACAACGACAGAGGGCGGCGCGTGAAATGCGACGTGTAGTAAAAAAAGGCGGTTATATATTGATCAGTAGCCCAAACCGATTGTGCCCGTTGGATTTTTTCCATCGCAGCCGCCACGACGCACACATGCCGCGTCTGCATTCCCGCCAAGAGCCTTTTCTGCTTTCCGTAGACGATTATGCGATGCTGCTGCGCGAGGACGGTGATTGTCAGCACATCAAAGTATTGCCATTGCGTGGATACTGGGGCTTTTTTTCATCGTCGCGCTATTTGCTTGGGCGTATCCTGCAATTGCCTGTGCGCTTCTATTTCAACCAGTTTATGTCCTGGCAATGGACCTCAAAGCTCAGGTCGACTGGCCTGAATCCGTGGCTCATCCTGCTGGTGCAGCGTTAAGACCGATGGCTAGTTCTTCAAACGGTGCACGCGATAACGCCTATCTTGGTGTAATTCTTGCTGCTGGGCGCGGCAGCCGGATGCAAGTTTTCAGTGACGAGTATCCCAAGCCATTGCTGCCTGTCGGTAACAAGCCATTGTTGGCGCATCAGATCGAACTGATGCGAAATTTGGGCATTCGTGAAATCATCATATTGATTGGACACAAGGGCTATCAGATCGCACGGGTTCTTGGCGATGGCAGTCAATACGGTGTCAGGTTACGCTATGTCGAGCAAACTGAAGTACTCGGCATTGCCCATGCTGTAGGACAGCTTGAGCGCCATGTCGATCGTCCATTTCTGCTATTTTTGGGCGATATCTTTTTCGTGCCGCGTGACCTCGATGCTTTGTTCGCTGCGTTTGAGGAGCAAGGAGCGGCCGGTGTGCTCGCTACCAAGGAAGAATCCGATCCGGACGCTATCCGTCGCAACTTTTCAGTGACGTTGGCTGCCGACGGCAGCGTGAACCGGGTAATAGAAAAGCCACGTCATGTAAGCAATAATCTCAAGGGGGTTGGACTCTATCTATTCGATCTCTATATCTTTGACGCTATTCGGCGTACGCCGAGAACAGCGATGCGTGACGAATATGAAATTACTGACTCGATCCAGGTGATGATTAACGATGGACACATTATTCGCACGGCCAATGCGGTGTATGATGATCTAAATGTTACCTATCCGCGTGACTTGCTCCGTATCAACCTGGAGTTGGCTTGCCGCGAGGCAGGCAACATCTTACTGGGCAAGGATTGCGAGGTACATCCCGAGGCGGAACTGATTAACGTAGTGCTTGGTCACCATACACGAATTCGCCAACCGCTGGAGTTGCGTAACGTACTGGTTTTTGATGAGGTAGACCTGAGTGGACCCGATATCGTGGAGAACGCCATCATCACTTCCCATAAGATAGTCAATTGTGATGCCGAAGATAGTTGGACGGAGAGGGCGCATGGCTAAAGCATTCACCAGCGCCTGTGTTACTGGCGGGGCAGGCTTTATTGGATCACACTTGGTGCGTGCGCTGTTCGACCGAGGGCTGCAAGTACGGGTCATTGATGATCTGAGCGTTGGTCGGAGAGAAAATGTGCCGGAGGGCGTAGATTTGATCGTCGGCGACATTATGCATCACGATGTTGCGGCGGCGGCGGCTGATGTTGATGTGGTCTTTCATCTTGCAGCGCGCGTGGCGATTCGGTCTTCATTCGAGTATGTGGTTGAAGACACTGCAACTAATCTGACAGGCACGGCCAGCATTCTTCGATCCATTGCTTTGGCGCCTCGGCGTACGGTCAAGCGTTTCGTATTGGCGTCATCCATGGCGGTTTATGCTGATTCCAACCCAGGCATGCCGATGGCCGAGACCCATGCGACCGATCCAATCAGTCCTTATGGCATATCGAAGCTGGCTGCAGAACAACTTAGCCGGCGGATGTGCGAACAGATAGGAATCGATTCAGTCAGCTTACGCTTGTTTAATACCTATGGTCCTGGCCAGGTTTTCAGTCCGTATGTGGGCGTGGTCACCATTTTTACTCGAAAGCTGCTTGCAGCGGAGACGCCCACCATTTTCGGCGATGGTGAACAGCAGCGCGATTTTGTGCATGTACAGGATGTTGTTCAAGGATTTCTCAGTGCTATGGATCACGCACCGACAGGTAGAGTGTACAACATTGGATCAGGACAAGGTCTAACTGTTAACGAGGTTTACAAGGCAATTCAGAGTGTGTTGGGCGTTACCGTCGCGGCTCATCATAAACCGTCAGTACCTGGAGAGCTTCGCTATTCCATTGCTGACATCAATCAGGCCAAACGGGCGCTTGGCTATATGCCGCTACATGAATTTCAGGTTTCCATCGCTGACATTGTAAAAGAGATTGAGAGGAGTTGACTGTGGCTATCGAAAGCATACTCCCCACCACTCGCCAACGGCATCGGCTTGATAACTCTATATTGCGTCTTCTGCGCCGGATTCCACAATTTACTCGAACCTCGCGGCATTTCTGGTCTCTGGTAAAGCACTCAACGCCACGCAAAATCGCGAATCTTCTACTCGTTGAAGCGGAATACCGACTGCGGCGAACACAAGTGCGAGGACGACCCTACATTATTATCGTCGATCCTTTGAATGTGTGTAACCTGCGATGTCCTCTATGCCCGACAGGTACTGATGATCTTGGACGCAAGGGCCAGAAAATGTCGTGGGAAGTATTCCAGAAAACGATCGACGAAATGGCGCCCTATGCCTATGAAGTCAACCTGCACAATTGGGGCGAGTCGCTTTTACATCCGAATATCTTCGAGATGATTGCGTATGTAGCCAGCAAAAATATCGCTACTAATATGAGCACCAACTTTAATCTGGTCACCGACAAGAAAATCGATCAGCTTATTAACAGTGGCCTGGAGTATCTGATTCTGTCGATTGACGGCATCTCATCGGAAACTTACGATAAGTATCGTGTTCGTGGCAATCTCGATAAGGTGCTCGCCAATGTCAAAAAGCTCATCCAGCGCCGACGCGAACTCCATAGTTCCACGCCTTATCTCGAATGGCAGTTCATCGTCTTCAAACACAATGCCCACGAGGTTGAGGCCGCCCGTGAATTGGCAATGTCTATGGGAGTAGATCGTTTTCGCATCATTCCACCCGGTTTACCGTTCACTGCCAAGGATCCGGAGCAACTACGCCGCGAATGGTTCGTGCCAAAGACGAATGATAAGCAAGAAGAAGAGCCAGAGACATTCCGCGAAGAAATCAGCGGACCGTGTTTTTATCTTTACCGATCCTTTACAACTAACCCAGATGGCGGCACTGCACCCTGCTGTATTGTTTATGGCAAAGACAACGATTTTGGTGATATAAAAACGCAAAATTTTCATGATATTTGGAATAATGAGAAATATCTATCCGCTCGGAGCCAGTATCGTGACAACGGCAAAGTGACTACGCCGACTATTTGCGATGGCTGCACGATTTTCAAAAAGCGCACACAACCTCCGTCCAAGTTTTTGAATACAGAAATCACTGTCAAAATCCAATAGCGTTCTGCGATGGCTGCGGCCCGCCACTACATTCGCCCCAAACCGCCGCCCCCTAAACCGGGTTCCGCTTGAAATTAATGAGTATCCATTTTTTGGATGGCAATAAGTGATAAAGAGATGCTAAAATAATCGGCATTGTCCCCATTTAAAGTGACTTCCAACAACAACCATTGCTAAATGGGGGGCGTGAATAATCGCGGTGCATCCACGCACAGGGGTAGTGTGGATAGATAAGGCGCATCGGGCCGCAATCTACGCTGACCAAGTGATTTGGAATCACCGTGATTATGTAGGAACAAGTTTATTAATTTGCAAATTTAATATCAGGACAGCGTAATGAAAAAACGAGCTGATTTATCCGGTTGGCGATATGTGATGCGGCGTGGCCTTATTAGTTTAGCACTGGTTGTGATCACAAGTTGTGTAACTTATCAAGGGCATGCACAGACACGATCTTTTTATATGGGGTTCACACCGTGGCCTTGGGACATGGGATGGGATGCAGTGAAATCAACCTATGATTACATCAACGGCCATGCTGATATTATCTCGCACCACATCGAAGAGGGAGTGCCCTGGACTGAAGCGTTGGCAGGAGAACCTTTCAACGAAAAGATGATGGAATCGTGGCAATTACGTAAGCAACTTACCAGTCCCAATCTCAAGGTCTTCTTATCAGTCAATCCCATTAATCAACTACGAACCGGCATTGCTGATTATCGTGGCGCGGATATCCAAATGCCACTACCCGATGCCTTTAAAGGTAAGGCATTCAACCACCCCGATGTAAAAAAGGCCTTTACAGCTTATGTACGCCGAGCAATCGAGTTTTTCAGTCCAGATTATTTGGCGATCGCTATCGAAGTCAACGAACTATTGGAAAATTCGCCCGACGAGTGGCCAGCCTTTGTCGATCTGTACACACACACTTATCAGGAAACGAAGAAGATATATCCGAATTTGCCGGTATTTTTCACTATATCGCTACACAACATGACTAATGCTAGTCGCGGTAATCCTGCTGAGAAATGGGAGCGCATTCAGCAACTGTGGAAGTTCGCCGATATTGCGGCAGTGAGCTATTATCCGTTTCTGCAATTCCCCTTTGATCTAGCTGATCCTATCCATGCGCTAGATGAAGTCCAACAGCGTACAAATTTGCCTATGGCCTTATCGGAGGTGGGTTACCCAGCCAAAAAAAATGTGGTTGAGGCCCTAGCGAATCTGCCAGCTACGCCTGAGATACAGAAAAATATTTATTATGTGATATTCAACAAGGCTAATGAGCAGAATCATCTGTTCGTGATTCTTTGGTGCTATCGGGATTACGACGCCCTGTGGGATCGCCTGAAGGGTAGCATACCGGAATTGGGCGGTATGTGGCGTGATGTTGGCATTCTCGATGGCAAGGGCAAGGCGCGTCCGGCGGAGGATATCTGGCAGTTGTTTTTCCTGATGCCAAAATCAACTAAGTAATCAATACACTTAATTCACTATCAAAGAAACGCATGGTGAAGACGCTAGAACTAGAAACCTTTACCTTTGCTGATATCCAGACCATTTTTTTCCGTTGGCGCTGGTTAGCAGCGTTCACTTTCATCGCTCTAATGGTTCCATCCGTACTGGTAATATTCCTGATGCCGCCTACTTACGAAGCAACAGGAACGGTCTGGATCAACCGACAGAGTCCAAACGCTGATTATTCAGTGCAGTCGAAAGCTAATTCCGGCAATACGACCTTCCGCAATGTCGATCGAAACGAGGAAATTAATACCTACGTCGAAATGCTTCAATCTCGAGTCATCGTTGAGGCTATGGCCGACAGACTGAACCTGACGCGGGAGTCATTGCGATATATTCGGGACGCCCGTCGCTATGTGCGCGCTATACTTGACGGGGTGATTGATGGTGCGCAATTTGTTTATAATAAGCTAATATACTTACTGCATCTAGGCACTGAACCGACACCAGAAGAAATAACTTTTCTTAACCGGGTCAATCTGCTTAATATGGCGCAGGACCGGCTGAGTGTGCGCCCATTGACTGATTCCAATATCATTGCTGTTGCCT
This sequence comes from Gammaproteobacteria bacterium, assembly GCA_024235095.1. Taxonomy (NCBI): domain Bacteria; kingdom Pseudomonadati; phylum Pseudomonadota; class Gammaproteobacteria; species Gammaproteobacteria bacterium. The sequence goes on along the minus strand of JACKNC010000001.1, from coordinate 1,301,478 downwards.
TTCAGTGCAGCGATCCGCTTCTCGCCCAGAAAGCCGCTAATACCATTCTCGACCAATTTATTGAGTATTACGGTAATATTAAAGAAGCTCGCGCTAAAACATTCTTCTCTGATGTCAGTGATAAGCTCGGACAGGAGCTGGCTCATGCCGAAGCAGAGTTGGCAGTCGTTGAACAGGAAACGTCAAACTATTCTATCGAACAGCAGCGTGGTTTGTTACTGAATAATATGTCAGAAACCTTAGAGCGTTTGAAAGTAGCGCGTGTTGGACAGGCAGAGATACAAGCACGGAAAACTATACTACAGTCTCGGATTGAAACTGAACCAGAACGCATCGCGATACGCTCTGAGATTAAGCGGAATCCGGTGCTTGAAAAGCTGGAAGGCGAGTTAATCGAATTAAAGCGCCGCCGTACCCTACTGCAGCGCAAGCAACGCATTAATAACAGCATCCCATTGCAGCAGGTTGAGGCTGAAATTGCAGCATTACAACCACAACTTGATAAGATCAACCAACACGATGTTGATGGCAACGTTATTTTCGAGCTAAACCCACTGCGCCAAGAACTCCGTAGTCAACTGTTTAAGGCAGAAGTGGAATTAGCTGCTTTAGCGGCAGAAGAACAGGCTCTGGTCGAAAAAACGCAGGAATACCGCAATGAACTCGAAGCACTGTCGGACACGGACCTTCGCCTGCGTAGCCTAAAACGCAAAGTCAGCCGGCTAGAGGAGGCTTATACGTTGAATGTGCGCAATCGAGAACAGGCTAAAATCACTGAAGAACTAGCGCAAGCCCGGTTGGCAGACGTTCGCATAATCGATTATGCAGATTACCCGATGAAATCTATTAGACCACGCAAGTTACTCTACTTGGGGATCGCGCTTGGCGGCGCCCTTATCTTAGCGCTAGCGATGCCGTTTCTCGCCTATTTCAATGATAAGACTATCTTCGACGAGCATGACGTGGAGAAATATCTCGATGTGCGGTTCGTGGCTTCTTTTCCGTTGCAAGAGTTACCGGGATAGGCTAGGAGTCTGTCAGACATACCGGGATAGGCTAGGAGTCTGTCAGACATACCGGGATAATTTGGATATAAGTAGCCTGGACGCGGCTGGAAACCGTACCGGAGAAATCGCCTGTAAGTGCTTAACGCATCGAGGAATAGGTCGATTTTTACCAAAAATTTATTGCCTGCATATTGTCAAATTTTAAACCGCATGATTTTTATTAATTCATTAGTCCGACTCGCTTCTAAGCGAGATCAACTTGATACAGGAACATGTTCCCTCATCATTGCCAAGTTCGGTAAAAACCTTACTGTGTTGCTGCTACCCGTCTTCGGAATTTTTTTACTGGCCTTCACACTGGGCGCCTGCACATCATCGCATCCGCAAATGGCTGTTTTAGCGCCGCCGATGCAAATAGTAGCAGACGATCTGTCGATACAGCCAGCAACTGAACCTTACAGCCTGGCAGCTAGGAAATACCGGATTGCAGTTGGGGATGTACTCAACATTCGCTATTATCGCCAACCGGACTTGAATACCAAGGCGACAGTAGCGCCTGACGGTCGGGTTTCACTGCCATTTCTACAGACAGTGATTGCGGCAGGAGCGACGCTTGATGAATTTCAAATGCAAATACAGCACATGTATACGGATCTGATCGCGACTGCGCCCCCCCCGCAGAAGAAGCAGTATCTGATCGGTATCGGTGATGTCTTGGCAGTGCGGTTTCCTTATATGCCTGTATTTGATAGCAACACCATGGTACTCCCAGATGGCCGCATTTCTTTACCGCTCATTGCCCCGATGATCGCTGAGGGTAAGACGCTGGAGGCTCTGCAAAATGAACTGTTAGGACTTTACTCCACGCAATTCGCTGACCCTATTGTTTCGGTGTCCATGGCCAGTTTGGCCTCTAATACGGTCATCACTGAACAAGGACGCACAAATATCCCACTACCGGGATTGGATGATATATATGTAACTCTGGACAGCACACTTCCAGCGAAGGTTTTCGTTGCTGGCGAGGTAGCATCACCATCGGCAATCGATTATCGACCCACGCTCAGCGCCCTGCAAGCCATTATTTCGGTCGGCGGAGTGACTCAGCGCGGAGAGCTAGACAATGTCATCATCCTACGTAAGAACTTGAATGGCCAATCTGGCGGCTATATCGTGCGCAACCTTGACGCTGATATACATGGTCCTATGATAATGGTGGCCAGATCCAATTCATCTGATACAGGGGAAGATACAGGCAATCCAGTCACAAACGATATTTTGTTACAACCTTTCGATGTGGTTATTGTTCCTAAGACAACAATTACGAGCGTCAAAGATTTCCTGGACCGATATATTTATGATCTGCTCCCGCCATTACGAAACTCAAGCGTTGGCTTCACTTATCTTAAGAATGTCGGAACACAGAAAATTGAGCAGGATACCAAGACCACTATTGTGCCACCATAATGCTTAACGGATAGGTCTGACCCCAACTCTATATTGTTGTGCAGTCATAAAACGAAAACACTGGCTCTGCCGATTATATCAACTAGTTATGTAAATATCTTAGCAGGGTTAGATGGGTGGCGAGATCTAAACAGTATACAATTGCCCCGGTAAAATACAGTAGTATCCATGCTATCGCTAAAGTTGTGATTGGCAATGGTAGCTATATGGCATTGGGCTTCCTTGCCAATATCGTGGCGGCGAATGGCCTGGAGCCAACCGGTTTCGGTATGCTTGCTCTTGCACTTGCTTTGCTCAATGTGTTGCAAGAGATCTGTGGTAGCGGTATCGATTTGGCGATGGTGCGCTTAGCCGCTCCACATACGAAGAGCGATCCCGCGCGCGCTGAAGCGATTTTCCGCGCTGCCTTCCGCATCAAGCTGATAGCGAATTCTGGCATTGCCTTGTTGATATTCGTCATTGCTGACTGGATTGCTCAGCGTATTTATCTGGACGCGACCATGACCCCACTTCTCCGCTGGGTCTCTGTCGGTCTGGTAGGCGCCGCACTTTACAACTATATCATCGCCAAATTCCAGACACAGGAGCGATTCGATCTCTATGCTGTGTTGCGGGTAGTTGGGAACCTGTCGAAGCTTATCCTACTCGGTATCCTGTCGCTGCTGAACGCCTTCACTCCACAGAGCGTGGCAGCAGCCTGGATGGGAAGCTTTTTTCTAAGCTTTGGAATTGCGCTCGCTTTCAATCAACGGCAGTCGGAACTGCCATCCAAGGCGCCCGATTTACCGTACTGGATCGAAATCGTTCGATTTGGGCAGTGGGTAATCATGTCCAGCTTCTTATTCGCGCTATATTCACGGACCGACCTGCTATTGCTAGGACACTTCACCGAGGTTAACTCTGTCGGTCAATACGCAGTGGCTTGGAATCTCAATTTCGTCATTGATCTTTTAACCTATTCGGTTATCATCGCGTTACTGCCTAGCGCTGCGCGCATGGCGACTCATCTTGAATATCAGCGATACTTTCGTAGTACGTTAACAATTTGCGCATTGTTAGCATTTTTGCTTTTACCACTGTATTTTCTGTCAGACTGGTTCTTTGAACTGCTATTTCCTGATTATTTACAGGCAGCTGAAATATTCCGCATTCTGTTCATTGGCGCGATAGTCACGTTAGTAGTGCATCCTGTATATCTAGTGCTATACGCCCGCAATCGAGTTAGCTTGTTAACCTGGATAAACTTGTTTCTGGCAATCTTCACGTTGTTAGTAGGCGTCGTCATCATTCCCCGTTTCGGGGCGATGGGTGCGGCTTGGGTCACAGTTGCCGGTAGGGTGTTTGCGTCAATTATGATACTTCTTTTCGTATTGCGGGAGATACGTAATTAAAGCTTATCATGTCTGTCAAAATCGATCGATTGTTGGTCTATTAGGCATCAATTGGGGGATTATCTGGCGCTACCGTTGGATCATTCTACTTATTGCATTGTTTGGATGCGCCGCTTCGAGTTTGTTCCTATTTAAGTCTTATCTTTATCTTGGCATGATCGGAGGGCTGCTGCTCGCGATCCCAATCCTGATCCAGCCACGCTGGGGCTTTTACCTTACCGTCGCCGCTATTCCTCTCGACGATGTCGGAAAACTGGGTAACATCCTCCCCTTTGTCGATATCACCATCGCTAAAATCTTGGCGTTATTGACGATCGCTTCCTGGATATTGCATCTAGCAATGCGCAAGGTTCAGTTTATCTGGAGCTATGAGATTGGTATATTTCTTTTTTATTTCCTTATAGCCGTATTATCGCTAGCCGATGCATTAGAGCTGAAGCGCGGTCTACAGGAATTGATTATTCTCGGCACTACTATCGTTTTCTTTACTATGGTATTTAACTTGCTCACACAGCAGAAACATATAATGATTGCGCTAACATTGTTTACTATAGTAAGCGTTGGAACCTTTGGGTATGCTGTCGTTCAGCGTTTTCTGCCTGGCACACAAATCGCTGAGCGCATTGGCTGGTTAGAAGAAGGAGAAGCCACGCACGGCGTCGAAATCAGCAATATCGAATCTAAAAGCCTTGGAGAAACAGTAATGCGCAGCACCGGTACGACAGCGCATTCTAATGTGTTGGCTGCCAACACAGCTTTTCTGGTCCCAATCTTGTTTGCTTTCTTGCGCTTTTCCCATAGTCGCTGGCTGCGGCTATCGATCCTGGCGAGTTTCGGAGTTTGTATCTCAGCAGCGGTTGTATCCCTGTCACGCACGGGAATACTGACTTTTGCCATCATTTTTCCACAATTGATTTACTTTAGGTTACTGAAAGTGACGCCACTGCGCATCGCAGTAGTCTTGATCGCGGGGATTATCAGCATTCCGTTTTTGCCAGAAGGCGTGTCGCGCATTTTCGATCCTGCTAACTACTTCTCCTCGCAGAGCGTCAGCGTGTCAGAGCGCTACAAGCTTTGGGATGCAGCGACAAGGGCCTTCTTTGACAACCCGCTAAGTGGCTTTGGCGTCGGCAATAATCGTGGCATTTTGGAGTATTACCTTGATGCTCCCTGGAATCCGGGGCTGCTTACTGTACACAACTCCTACCTTCAGATAGCTATCGAAACTGGGATTTTCGGGTTACTCTGTATGCTTTACTTCCTTATTCGAATCTTCCGCAGGCTCTCGTACGCACGGCAAATTTTCATCCAATATAACGACGATTGGGGAGCTGTTTTTGCTACATCCCTACGTATCAGCTTCGTATCATTCCTAATCATTGGAGCGCTGGCATTCGACTTTATGCGTATCGGTTTCAAGAACATGTGGTTCTTTATCGGATGCTCTATAGCATTATACCGCATCGCACTGCTCCAGCTTCCAGGACGAACGGCGTAACAGCGATCAGAGCACAGAATTTTTCCACCAATTTTTACAACTATGAATATTTCGATAAACGACCCCGCAGCAAGCTGCGGGGTATGTATCCCGAACGAGAATCAATGGACTACTAGGATTTGTTTAAGCATACTTGAGATTATTGCAAGACAATGGAAACAGTATACATATCTGTCAATCTGTCTCTCTTTTAATCTCACAGAATTTTGATCCTGACCATGGAAAGCATCTTATGACCGTTCCGATAGTAGAGCTTGCAGATGCCTATGCGGGCAAACGCGTGTGTGTTATCGGTGGTACCGGATTTCTCGGTTACAATTTGGTGTGCGCCCTAGCCCGCTGCGGAGTCGCTGTAACCGCAGCCAGTCGTGGTCAAACTCTAAGTAGTCAACCTTTGCCCGCCGCTGTGAGCTATTGTCCAATCGATCTTCGCGACGAGGCTGGAATGACCCAGTTGGTGGCGAATTCGGATGTGATTTTCAGCGTGGCCGGACGACCAGGCGCTATAGCGAGCGTTGAGGCGCCAGAGGAAGATATGCAAATCAACCTCCTCGGCCAATATAAACTGCTCAACGCGTGTGTTCGGTCAGGCAGCTCGCCACGGCTTGTCTTCGCCAGCACCAGGCTGGTCTACGGTAAAGCTCAAATGCTACCCGTAGTAGAAACCCATCCGACCGACCCAACCAGTATGTATGGCATTCATACTCTGGCGGCTGAGAAGTACCACCTTCTTTACCAACACAGCCAGGGTGTGCGAACGACGGTGCTACGCATAACGGTTCCTTATGGTCCTTATATGCCGCCAAATACCAGTACCCATGGCGTCATCAACCACTTTATACGAACCGCGGTCGCTGGCGGCGCCATTTGCCTGTTTGGTGGTGGCCACCAAATACGAGATGTCTTATATATCGACGACTTGGTCAAGGCGTTTTTGGAGGTAGGTCGAACTGAAACATTGGTAGGCGCGGTCGTGAACGTAGGTTCAGGCATCCGCCAGAAGTTGCACGATATCGCGCGCGCTATTATCGCCACTGCCGGTGCCGGCAGGATTGAGTTTGCGCCTTGGCCAGATAACGCGGTGCGGGTCGAAACAGGCGATTTCTACGCCGATATAGGCCGTATCACTACAGCGACTGGTTGGCGGCCAGAAGTGTCGCTTAAAGAAGGGATCGAGCGCACCGTTGCATACTATCAAGCACACCAGCGCTGATTAGCCGGTCGATCTGGCGTCTCGCTTGTTAAGAATGACACCGAGCACCTTAACTTCACTCTGACGCAGATGTTCGACGGTATTGGCGGCTATGTCGCGATCAGTAACACCGCTTTCGATAACGACGAAAATCCCGTCGGCCTGCTTGGCGAAGGCCAGCGTCAACGGCGATATCGTAGATGGTAGTGCATCGATAATAATATGGCGATAGTCAGTACGTAATCTGGTCAGCAGATGTCTTACTGCCTGTTCCGTCACCTCCGATCCCAAAAAGCCCTCTTCGCCACCGGTATTGAGTATGTCGGGTGCGCCAAATCCCAGACGCACGACCACGTCTTCGAAGCCCTCACGCTCTAGCAGCACTTCGAGGAGACCTCGAACTGGATCCTCCGGCTGTGTCATCAGGCGCGGTCGCAGATTACCGTCCATATATAGCGTGGGATTATTCGGCATCCGGGCCAAACAGCCTGACAACCACCAAGCAAGAGTTGACACCCCTGCTCCAGCCGCTGCACTGGTGAGTACTAGTACCCGCGACATCTTGTTCGGCAACTCAACGTTGAGATGCTCGATAATACGCAGAAACTGCGTCTCCAAGTCATGCGGGATCATGTAAGCCCGTGGGTCGATGAGAGCAAAATCATCACCTTCAAGCGTGTTGTTCTGAAGGCCGATCCTAACGCATCCTGAAGCCGTAACCGTGCTTCGCACTACACGGAACGATATATCAGATACACGCTTACTCATGTCGGGCAACATGAAAGGTGATACCAATCGCACTTGCAGCGTCTGCTGCGATCGGTCATCGCCACAAATCAAAAACGTCGCCGCATCATCAGACGCCAGCTCGAGCAGTAGGCCATTATTCGAGATGTCGATAGTCTGTGCGGCGATCGCATCTTTCGAACCTGCTGACAATATGCACACTGGGAACCGCGATTTGACTCGGGGATAGCGTCGATTCTCGTTCCTAGCCGTGTCATCGGTCGCCTTAACGCCTTGTCTCATGTCCGCCGTCCTTTTGTTGGACGACCGCGTCCATGAACAAAGAACCGCTCGTAGATCGCCTCAAGGTTACGCACGGTCTTGTCGACCGAATAGCGCTCGTGGACCACAGCATACGCCTGTTCACCGAGGCGTCGACCAAGCACAGGGTTATCAATTAGCTGCTGTAGCGCATCGCGCAGCGCTAAGGCATTAGCTGGCGGCACCAGCAGGGCTGTGTCATTGTTAGCAAGGATTTCAGCGTTACCGGCGACAGTACTCGCAATAATCGGCAAGCGCATGGCCATTGCCCCGTAGAGGACCATTGGGGTGCCTTCCGCGGAGGATGGGAACACAAAGGCGTCCGATGCATTCATGATGTCAGCGTAGTCGCTACGAAAGCCTAGAAATACTACGCTGGATTCGACGCCCAGCGCTATTGCCTGCTTCCGCAACGAGGCCTCCAGCGGTCCATCGCCTACGATCAACAACTTCATGGGACGGCCTGCTTGGCCTAGTAGGCTGACAGCCTCAATAAGGGCGTCTTGCGCTTTTTCAGGCCATAGCCGCGCCACATTAGAGGCAACAAATTCATCCGCGCCCAAGCCGAGACCAGTACGTACGGCATCCCTATCCATGATCCGTTCGAACGGCAGCAGGTCAATGCCAGAGTAAAGCGGCATTGACTTAATTTGTGGTACACCTCGCCGGACTGTTTCCTGGTGGGTGTCCTCTGACACGTTCAGCACAAGGTCGACCAGCGGCAGCAGTTTACCGCGCACATACTCCATTATGCGTCGCTTGAAGCCTACTGCATGCCAAGCGTGGTTCGACGCGATAACGGGAGCACCGGTAAGCCGGGCTGCCAACAAAGCGACTACATCGGAGCGAGCATCGTGGCTATGCACGATTACGTGATTCTCAGCGCGAATTTCCTTCACCAATGCATGTACAGCCCCTGGGAGATTCCGCATATGCCCCCATGGTAAAAAATCGCTTTGGACGCCATTTTCCGCCATCAATCGCACCGACCGTTCGTGAATGTTGCCGCGCTCTCTGAACACAAACAGGCGCATATTGAAACGTGAAGGGTCGATAGCTCGGAACCAACCAAGCAAAGTAGTCTCGATGCCACCAGGATAATTCGAATTTCTGACATGAAAAACGGAAATCACAAACAATGTGCCTTAACGTAATGATTTTTTTGTCTCAGAGCGGGCAGAGCAGACAGCTGGAGTCAGGTAATGGCCTGGAAATGTTGTCGGTACCAATCGATAGTGCGTTTTAATCCTTCGTCCATGCCAATCCGCGGGGTCCAGCCAAGGCGACAACGCGCCTTTTCCGCTGACAGATATTGTTGCCGGATCTCGGCGCTAGCTTGATTGAGAATGATGGGTTCCAAGTCGACGCGTCCCATCAACTCTAGCACCTTACGCGTTACATCCAACACTGTAAGCTGCAAACCCAGACTCAGGTTAAACGCCTCTCCAGCCAATGAGGAATCGCTCGCTAACTTTTCGGCCAGACACAGGTAACCGTCCACCGCATCCTCTACGTAGAGGAAATCCCGGATAAACAGACCATCGCTGCGGATCTCGAATCGCTTGCCACGACTCGTAGCGAGGATGACGCCAGGAATGGTGCGGCTGAAATTGAGATCGCCACCGCCGAAAAGGTTGCCGCATCGCATGATTCCCACAGGTACGCCGTAGGTCATAGCATACATTCGTGCGATCAAATCGGTGCAACTCTTGGAAACATCATAGGGATATTCACCCTTGAGAGGATGTTCCTCGGTATAAGGCAGGCTATCGGCACTCCCATAGGCTTTGTCCGAGGAGGCGATGAGTACTTGAGCGGTAGGATATTGGCGCATCGCGTCAAGCAGGTTCCAGGTTCCCTCAACGTTAACTTTCAATGTGCTAACCGGGTCTTTTTTCGCTACGCCGACAATGGTCTGGGCAGCAAGATGAAACACGGTTTCCACCTCGTATTCCGCCACCAACCGGCGCAACAATCCTGCATCCTCAAGGTTGCCGCTGACCAGCGAAACCTTACGATCAAGACCATCACGAAAAAACATACACGCAGGTATGCGATCCCTGACAAGAACCACCACGTCGGCTTCACGCTGTATGAGTTCTGCTGTGAGCCAACCACCAAGCAATCCCGTAGCCCCTGTTACTAATACTCGTCGCTTTGGCCAGAAATTCATAACGGCTCCTCTGCGTGCGTCATGCTTGACCTAATGAGTGATGCCAGTTTGACCAGTGTGGTCCAGCCAAACCGGACCATGCTGCTGATGCAGCTTTTCTAACTCGTGCTGATCCTTACTCGTGTCCATGGATCGCCAAAAACCCTCATGGTGATAAGTGTAGAGGGTCTGCGCCTCAGCCAACGCTGGCAACACATCGATCTCCAGATTGCCGCCACGCCAAAGGTCGAACGCGCCGCGCTGGAACACGAAAAATCCGGCGTTGATCCAATAGCCGTAGATCAGCGGTTTCTCGGCAAACGATTCAACGCGCCCACGTTCATCGAAGCGCACCAGACCGTACTGCGATCTGAGCGGCACCGAGGTGAGTGTCGCCAGCCCTCCCATTCGCCGATGAAACTCCAGAAGCAACGTAACATTCACGTTACCGAGACCATCGCCATAGGTCGCAAAAAAAGTCTCGCCGACGTGATTCGAACAGTGCTTTATGCGTTCGCCAGTATCGCTTTCAATGCCAGTATCAACGATTTCGATCTCCCATTCACGAAAGCGTCCCTTGAAGTAGTCACGCAACATTTCCTGCCGATAGCCTGCTGCGAGCACAAACTTTGTGAAGCCTTGCATCGCATAGCTTTGCATCAGGTGAATAATGATCGGCGTACCATCAATGGGCATCATGACCTTGGGGAAATACTCGGTAAACGGAAACGAACGCGTCCCTTTACCACCACATAGAATCACTACCTTGATATCGTCCATCTTGCGTCCTCCGACCCTATAACAGACAACGCGACTGTTGTAGTTGGTCACGACAAAGCACGGAGATTACACCGTATTCACCATGACTTATAGCATGATCAGACGTTGGTAAGTCTCCAGCGTCTGTTGAGCGGTACGCCGCCAAGTGAAATCCATCGCGCGGCGGAGACCTTTCTCGCGCATTGTAGCCGCCAAGGTCGCATCAGCGGTAATGCGGATCATAGCCTCGGCGATGTCCTCGACCGAGAGGGGATCGACTAGCAGCGCGGCGTCGGCGCTGACCTCCGCCATCGAAGAATTATTGGAGGTGATCACCGGAATTCCGGCCGCCATCCCCTCGACGATCGGCAAACCAAAACCCTCCCACAGCGACGGATACACTAATGCTTCTGCGCCAGAGTACAGGATTGGCAACTCATCAACCGGCGACTTACCCAAATCGATAACCTCGGCGGCAAGTCCGTTACGGTGAATAACCGCATCCGCCTCGTGAGCCGCCCAAGTCCGTTCGCCACTGAAAACCATCTTGACCTCCGAGCCTGTCTCGCGCTTGAATGCCGCGAAAGCCTCGAGGATTCGAACGATATTCTTGCGCGACTCCCAGCGTCCTGAAAACAGGAAATATGGATGTTCGATAGCATAATGCTTGCGGACAAACTCGCTGCAATCAGCTTTGGCAAATGGTCGAAACGCTTCACTTACCCCCAGATGGATCACTCCTAGCCGATCGTTCGAGACACCGAAACGTTCAATCAAAACCTGGCGAATATGGTCAGAAATACAGATGATATAGCGCGCCTTGGCAACAGCTCGACGCATCAGAGCCACCAATCGCACCCTAATCGCAGGCGGATAGAGTTCGGGCATCTCGAACATGCTTGAGCACACAAGGGTGAAGATATACTCCTTGGGGGCAATCGGTGGTGGTACGTAAGTGGCGTGCCATAGATCAACCGGTCGCCGCCACATCGCCCAAGGCAATGATGTTAACATGCTCACAGTACGAATCGGCGGTGCAAGAACCTCGTAGGATACATTTTCTTGTTGTACGCCGACCCGAGCCGGCCCTTCCGGGAACAAGCACACCACGAGATAGTCGGAGTCATGATCAAGCGCGGTCAACGAGCGCACTAACTCAATGTCATGACGCTCCGGGCCTCCGGAATTGCTGCCGGCGCTGCCGAGAAAAAGGGCTATCCGCATTAGTTAAGTTCACCCACAACGCTGTTGAATGGATATTGCAGATGCTAATCATATAGTCATAATGTGACCACTGGATTAATAATAGCATATCGGACCCGCCATCACGCACCACGATCCCGGTAACATCGTTCAAGACCGATGCCTAACAGGTGAAGGCTTCTTGTCTGCGTTTGGGAGGCGCAAAGCAGTGAGTATGGATTGCCCCGAGCAGATGCTCCGCTACCTCTCACTTCGATGGCGGTCGATCAAAGTAACAAAATCTCCATCACATAAGCCACTCTATCTACCACACCCCATTTTACATCAAAATCATAAAGTTTCATGCCATACGATTGCAGCGCAGCATCGCCCGGCTCCCGCGCGTAGGCCGGGCGCGGATCCTGGCGCAAAATCTGCGTAATCAATTCGCGCAAATCATCGTGAGGCCAATTCGCGCAAAACGCCGCGGCCTGGGGACTGAATTCAACAACTAATTCCGCGTTAGGCGCTACAGGCGCGAAACCGCCTGTAGCTGTCGGGAGACAGTCAGCATAGGGCACATAAGGTTTGACATCCAACACTGGCGTTCCATCTAGCAGATCCACCCCGGCCAAATGCAGCATAATCCGCCCTGAATCGACCGCAATCTGCTCCAGCCTGACCGCGGACAATCCCAGCGGATTCGGTCGAAATGGAGAGCGGGTAGCGAACACGCCCAGCCGTCGATTGCCGCCCAGGCGCGGTGGTCGGACCGTCGGCTGCCAGCGACCCTCCGGCAGACCGTGGAACACAAATAGCAGCCACAGATGGGAAAAATCCTCCAGTCCGCGCACAGCAGCCAGTTGCGCATAAGGTGGCCGCAATTCCAACGTCGCCCGCGCCGCCGGAACCAGTCCCGATTGACGGGGAATGCCGAATTTCTCGCGGAAACAGGAACGGATGACGCCAATCGGTTCAAACGCGAACACGGTTTTCCGATCAGTGCCGATGCGGATGCAACTCTGGTCGGTAAGGCTCCTCGCGGTCGTGCAAATGCATCCGGTATTCGACAAAGCCCGGACTGTTGTCGAAATGCAGGAAGGGATTGCCGTCCAGTTGTTCCAGCATGGTCGCAGTCGGCGTAATACCGTAATTGTGGCCGGGGCGAATCAACGTGTCGCCAGGCAACCGCTCGCCCAGGCGGCGCAGGCTTTGATACATCTGTTCGGGATCGCCGCCGCGCAAGTCGCAGCGCCCACAGCCAAATACAAACAGGGTATCGCCGGTCAATACCTGGTCGCCCAGCCGGTAACAGGCCGAACCGGGGGTATGTCCTGGCGTGTGCAAAACTTCAATCCCGGTTTCCCCCAATTGAATGCGGTCACCGCCCTCATGCAGGGTCGGCAGATCGAGATAATTATCCCAGAACACTGCCTCGGTCTGGAGCAAGTGCAACTGGGCGTCGCTGGCGTTCAAAAGCGCTTCGACGCCATTAATGTGATCGAAATGGCTGTGGGTCAGCAGAATATCGGTGATCCGCAAACCATATTTTTCCACAGTAGCCAGAATCGCTGGCACGTCCCAAGCAGGATCGACCACCGCCGCGCGATCGGTGGCATGATCATGGATTACGTAGATAAAGTTGCTCATGCGCCCTAATTCCAGGGCGTGAATGGTGTAAGGAGCGGTCTCGGTCATCTTGGATTCTCACGGTGAAACGAGGAGCGTGTGCAGCATGATGTTGGAACATTCACCACTGCGGCGACTCTGAATGGCGAGTGCGCTGAATCAGCCCGTGTGGCGCAAGGCCAGACTGGCTGATTCCTTTTCCGGGGTTCAGAGGGGTTTTTCATGCGTTTCAGTCTCGACACCGACACGAGTAAACATTTCATCAAAAGCTATGGACCAGGCTGGATCAATGTCAACGAGCAACAAATCCGTCGCAGCGTGATCGTGACGCCCGAACAACTGGTCACCGATTGGCCGCCCCAGACCTTTGCCGATCTGGAGGAGCAACATTTCGCGGCCATCATGGCGCTGTCGCCGGAAATTGTCCTGCTGGGCACCGGCGATCGACAGCGCTTTCCACGCCCAAAATTGACCCAGTCATTACTGACGCAAGGTGTTGGCGTTGAAATCATGGATACCGCCGCCGCCTGCCGAACCTACAACGTGATTATGCTGGAGGATCGCCGGGTTGCAGCAGCATTATTGATGATTGATTCTCGTTCGGGATACATACCCCGCAGCTTGCTGCGTAGTATCGTCTTTTAATACCCCGCAGCTTGCTGCGGGGTCGTTTATAGTGATTGACTGTTTTCAGCGTTTTTCGTCCCCGCGCATGCTACCAGCCGAACAGGGACGTTAGCCGTTTACAGGAAATCCTGGCAAAACCCTTCGCCTTCCAGAATTTTGCGCAGTCGCCGCAGGGCATCGATCTGGATCTGTCGCACCCGTTCGCGGGTCACGCCGATTTCGTTGCCGACTTGCTCCAGGGTCGCCTTTTCCTGCCCGCAGAGTCCAAACCGCCGCTTCACCACCGTCCGCTGCTTATCGTTCAACTGATCAAGCCAGGATTCCAGCTTTTCGTTGAGGTCGGCATCCTGCAACAGTTGCGAAGGATCGGTATTGTTGTCATCGGGAATGGCGTCCAGCAATGAACGATCTTCATCCTTGCCGATGGGCGTATCCACCGAGGCGACTCGTTCGTTAAGCTGCAACATCCGCTTCACTTCCGCCACTGACTTACCCATTGCCTGAGCAATCTCCTCAGTGCCGGGTTCATGATCCAGGGTCTGTGTCAGATGGCGTGCGGTTCGCAAATAGCCATTGATTTCCTTGATGATGTGAATCGGCAGGCGAATGGTGCGGGTTTGATTCATCAGCGCCCGCTCGATCGTTTGCCGGATCCACCAGGTCGCGTAGGTTGAGAACCGGAAGCCGCGTTCAGGATCGAACTTTTCGACGGCGTGAATCAGCCCCAGATTGCCTTCCTCGATCAGGTCGAGCAGGCTGAGACCACGGTTCATATAGCGGCGGGCGATTTTGACCACCAGCCGCAGGTTGCTTTCCACCATGCGGTTGCGGGCGGCGGCATCGCCCTGAATAGCCAGGCGGGCGAAATACACTTCTTCCTGAGCGGTCAGCAAGGGAGAGAAGCCAATTTCGCTCAAATACATGCGAGTGGCGTCCAATTCCTCCAGGGTCACTTCCCGTGTAGCGGTTGCAGCAGGGGATGGCCAAACCGGATCCGCGACATCCTGTAATTCTTCATCACCAGCGACGATCTCTTCGTCGTCATTTTCTTCCAGCTTATCCTCGTCCAACAGGCGATCTTCCATGATCAGTTCGTCGTCACAAACAACTGCTTCTTCCAGACAGGCACTGATCCGTCGGGACATCGATAACCTCCTCGACATACTTCGCTTGGTGGAACTTCACTGTTGACGCCAGACCGGAAAACGGTCGGCTGCGTCTTTGTTTATTGTTTTATTTATGCTAGGCAACCCGCATTCATCGAATGATGATGAAGACGTCGCCGTTCACTTTCGGTCACGGCTAAAAAACGCGGACTATATTCTTCCCTGTTCCGCACTACAAAATGCCTAACAATAATAAGCCTTTCAAAAGCGCTAAGTCTACCATTGGAATGTAAAATTGGAATGTAAAAATTTTGAACATCATCGTTTACATTAAATTAATTTGCGGCGGTCTTTCGCCTAACCACTGATTTAAGGTATCAATCGCACCATGCCAGGTCAGGTCGACTTGCAGCGGGGTAATCGAGACATAGCCGGCGCGCACCGCATAGAAATCGGTGCCAGGACCGGCATCTTGTTCCGGCCCGGCGGGACCGATCCAGTAGATGGGGCGACCGCGTGGATCAGCTCTTTTGATAACCGGTTCCCACTTGTGGCGATGACCCAGGCGCGTCGCCTGGAAACCAGTCAGATCTTCCCAGGGTCGGTCGGGGACATTGACATTCAGAATAGTGTCGGAGGGTAGCGGCCATTCTCGCAACCGGTTGACCAGCCAGACAGCAACGCGGGCTGCAGTCGCAAAGTGCTGTGGTTGATAAGAAGCCTGTGAAATCGCGATAGCGGGCAACCCCAGGAAGCGGCCTTCCATCGCCGCCGCCACGGTGCCGGAATAGATAACGTCATCCCCCAAATTAGGACCGTTATTGATGCCGGAAATCACCATGTCCGGATCCTGTTCCAGTAAACCGGTGATGGCCACATGGACGCAATCGGTGGGTGTGCCTTCGACACTGTAGAACCCGTTGTCATGGCGGGTGATGTACAGAGGACTCTTCAGGGTCAGGGAGTTGCTGGCGCCGCTGCGGTCGCGGTCAGGCGCAACCACTACAATCTCCGCCAACTCGCGCAGGACTTCCGCCAAGCGGCGTAGCCCCGGCGCTTGATAGCCATCGTCGTTACTGATCAGGATTTGCATGTTACTCGGCCTACAACATTACGTACTTTTTGACGCTGCTCATTATACATTGCAGCGTCAGATGCATTTGCTGGAAATTTTGACTATGTTTTATGAAAAATGCGTTTAATTTTGGAGTCCATCCAAATTCCGCGCTCATCATAAAACCTCTTCACCACCCGAGGACCGACCGGCATGAGCATCGTGACCGATCTGTTAACCAAGCCGGGCGTTATCGCCGCTGGCGAGTACGCCTATAGAGGCGACCGTTTTTCCTACCGGGGCGCTCTAAGCGAGGAGCATGCCCGCATGGCGTCCATCATGTGCCGCGCTACAACCATGGGTGCGAACATGGAAGGCCGGATGCTGGAAGTCTTCCAGCCGCGCAACGGATTATTCCCTCCGCGTGGCTGGGTGGTGCATGGACCAGATTACACCGTCTGTGTGATGGCCAATGTGTTTTGCATGCTCGATAACGCCAGTGGTTCAATCAATAATACGATCAATTTCATGGCTCAGGCTTTGGCCAAAGCGTCTCCCGATCTGATTTGAACCTGGCTCACGAAACAAACCCACCGAAGAGCAAGAGGAGGAACCCCTCATGGCAACTCTGGATGAACTGATGCAATTACCTGGCGCAATGGCGGCCTTCGAATTCCGGGGCAGCGGCGAACTGTTGGAACAACGCATCGCCTATCCCGAACGGATCAATGAATCAACCCTCGATCTGCTGGCTCACATGTGCGCAGCTAATATGAGTATTGCCACCATGCAGGCGCGAGGTTGGGAAAAAGTCACCCACATGAAAGGTTTTTATCCGATCCAGGAGTTCACGCTGGTCGGCTTCGATTGGTCAGTCGTGGTGAGCGGCCTGGATCGGGAGCGCTTCAAGGACCGGGGCAAAGCCAGTTTGCCACCCTTCACTGGCGTCGTTCTGGCAAATGAAAAGGCTGACTATGAAGCGGCCTTTGCCACGATGGAAAAGCCGGAGCCGGCGCCATGAGCATGATCCGGCGTATCCTGGCCCTGGATGGGGTGAACGTGGTTTGCCATTTCCGCGATGATGGCTACCTGCTTGAAGGCTATGGACTCATGGCGCGCGATGACATGGCGCGACTGGCACAGTTCGCACATGACTATCGGCGCATGGCTCAGGGCAATGCCGATCAACTGGCGATGTTCACCGGTATGCGCGGCTGGACTCCACCACACGGCTGGGTTCTTCGCGGCGTCACTCAATCCGTGTGCAGCATCGGCAATCTGGTTTGCCTGGTGGATAATGATGAGGCGCTGCTCAATGAAATCATGCTGGAATTACGGGAGGTTTCGCATTGGTAGCGATGGAATTAGCGATGGATCCCACCCTCTAATCTTTCAGAAGATGATTTTTAGCGTCTGTTGCATTCAGAAACTGGATGTGGCCACTTTAATACTTTGTTGGTATGATGATACGACACACAGTATGCCACTTTCGAGCATTGGATTAGTCGTCTCCATGTCTAAGCAAATTATTATTCCAGTCTGGTTTTGCCTGGTAGTGAGCGCTTGTGCGCTTAACATCCCGGTCGAAGCACAAATCGCCGATGGCCAAGCGCTGGCCAATCCAGTCCCAGTCGCCAGCGTCGTGAACGAACCTGTGGTGGCCAGTCTGCAGCACACAGGCCAATCCTCGCAGAACGCCAGCGACGATTTGGAACCTGAAGTGAATAGGGCGTCGGTGCCCGCTGCATCCGAACTCGTCGGTCCACCGCCGTTACCGCCCTGTCCGGCAAGCGCCTTGGGGGTGAAGGACGAAATCGCTGCACAGATTTGTCAGCGAATCCGCACCGAGCCATTGCCAGATCGACTGACCATTGACCATCGCGTGTTGCGCACCCTTGATGCCATGCTCCCTTTCTATGCAGAGCGCGGCTATCAACCGGCCTGGCTGGACGCCAATGGCAAACCCCTACCCGCGGCGACTGCGTTGATCGAGGCGCTGGGTGAAGCGGATCGCGACGGCTTGCGGCCCAGCGATTATCAACGGAACGGCTTGCAAAAGCGCATTACAACGCTCCAGCAGCATAATGACGCATTGAACATCGCTCGGTTGACCGATTTCGATCTGCTGCTCACCGATGCCTTTCTAAGCTATGGCTCTCATTTGCTGTCAGGTCGATTGTCGCCGCGCACCGTGGATCGTGACTGGGAAATCAAACCCCGGTCCCGGGATCTGGCTACCGTGCTACAGCAAGCATTGGCCAGGGACTCCATTATTGAATCCCTCAGAGCATTGGCGCCCCAAGCTAAAGGCTATGTTCAGTTACGCGACAGGCTCCATAAATATCGACGAATTGAACAAATGGGCGGTTGGCCTGCCATATCGGGCAATGCTTCGGCAAAGACGCTGCGGGCGCGACTGGAAGCCGGCGGCGATCTGGTCGGAACCGGCGGGACGATTGCCGATGCGTTGCGCCGGTTCCAGCGGCGACATGGCCTGGCCGAAACAGGAACGGTCAACGCCGCGACCCGAGCTGCTTTGAACGTGCCGGTCTCCGAGCGCATTCAGCAAATCGAGCTGAACATGGAGCGCTGGCGCTGGCTGCCGGATGACTTTGGCGCACGCCATATTCTGGTGAATATCCCCAGCTACAAAATGCAGGTTTTCGAGGATGGCAAGGTCGTGCTGGAATCCAAAGCAGTTGTCGGCCGGCAAGAGCGGCAAACGCCGACCTTCACCGCCAACATGGAATATCTGGTGATGAGTCCAAAATGGCATGTGCCGCGCTCCATTGCGGTGAGGGACAAGCTGCCGCAACTCCAACGTAATCCCAACGCCCTCAAACAGCAGCGGATTCGTATTTATAACCGGGCTGGCCAGGAGATCAATCCAGCTTCGGTTAACTGGAGCGGGGTCAGCGCCAGGAACTTTAATTACTATTTGCGCCAGGATGCAGGTCCGCGCAATGCACTGGGCGGGATCAAGTTTATGTTCCCGAATCGCCACAGCGTTTATTTGCACGACACGCCATCGCGCGAGTTGTTCAGCCGCAATCAACGCACCTATAGTTCGGGTTGCATCCGAATCTCCAAACCCGTGGAACTGGCTGAGTATTTGCTTAAACATGACCCAAAGTGGAACAAGAACACCATCAAAACCGCATCTACCAGTGGCAAACAGCGCGTGGTTCATTTACCGGAGGAAGTGCCGGTTTATCTGCTGTACTGGACTGCCTGGGTGGATGAAGAAGGATTCCTGAACTTCCGCGATGACATCTACAAGCGTGATAAGCCCTTAGCGCGGGCGCTGTATCAAGACGACAAGACAGGGCGCAAAGGAGCTTGAGCAGGCTCCAGGCTCCAGGCTCCAGTTTTCAACCAGCGCAGGTCAGGATTGTCGTCTTTTTGGCAACCTGACATTTCCAAGTTCATGCGAATGGCATTGGGCGTTCAATATGATGGCGCCCGGTTTTGCGGCTGGCAGGCGCAACAACCGGGTGTGCGAACAGTGCAAAGTTGTCTGGAACAAGCACTGGCGAAAGTCGCGGATCATCCGGTCAGACTGGTTTGCGCAGGCCGGACCGACGCGGGCGTGCATGGCGTCGGCCAAGTCGCGCATTTCGATACCACGGCGACCCGTTCGGAACGATCCTGGGTGCGGGGCGGCAATGCTCATTTACCGCCCGATATCAGTCTGAGCTGGTCCCGCGAGGCGCCGGATGACTTTCACGCCCGATTCTCGGCGCTGGCCCGTCGTTATCGCTATCTGATTTTCAATCGCCCCCTGCGCTCGGCGCTCTGGCGGGAACGGGCGGCCTGGCATTATCGACCCCTGGAGGCCGCACGGATGCATGAGGCCGGACAGGCCTTGGTCGGGGAGCATGACTTCAGCTCCTTCCGCGCCGCCGCATGTCAGGCGCGGCATCCAATCCGCGAAGTTCAGGAATTAACCGTACAGCGGCGAGGCGATGGCGTGGCGCTGGACATCAAAGCTAACGCATTTCTGCACCACATGGTGCGCAATATCGCTGGGGTCTTGATCGCGATTGGCGCCGGTGAGCAACCTGTGGAATGGGCGCGGGAAGTGCTGGAACAGCGCGATCGAACTCGGGCCGGCATCACTGCGCCCGCTGAAGGATTGTATTTGCTGGCGGTATACTACCCGGCGCATTTCGGGTTACCTGTAATGACCGAGACCGCACCAGGGTTCGAAGGATAGTCAATGCTGGCGTGTTGGCCAGCTCCAATGACGATTACCTCGCACCGTTGCCAACAAAAGGATCGTTCGTCAAATCATGCCGCCGCCAAGCATCGGCTGGCAGAGCGGTCGTAGCCAGTTCGCAAAGATGGCTATGATGGGTGAAAAACAGCACCTGGGTGCGCTGCGCCAGTTCGGCGAGTACGGTCAGCGTCGCCGCCGCCCGAGCATCGTCGAATTGCACCAGTAGATCGTCAATCGCGATGGGCGCCGCCTCGCGCTGCCGAAGATGCTCCTCGATCGCGGCGATGCGCAGCGCCAGAAACAACTGGTCGCGAGTCCCCTGGCTCATGCCGGTCACCGCCACCCGCGCACCATCCGGCCGTTGTCCAAAGAGAACCTGGCGGTCGTCCTGGTAATCCATGACGAGGTTGGCAAAGCTGTCCAGGGTGATCCGGGCGAAGATTTCGCTGGCGCGGCGCAGCACCGGCCCCTGATGTTGCTCCCGGTAAGCTTGCACGACGCGCGACACAATCGCGCCCGCCAGCCGGACGCGCGCATAAGCGCTAACCTGCCGGGTAATTCGGGTGGCAACCTCCTCGGCTCGCTGCTGCGCCTGAGCCGCCGCGTCGCCGCCATCGATGGCGTCAAAGGCGCGGCGCGCATCCAGGTAAACCGCATGGGTGGTTTCCACCTCGGCCTCGTATTCCCGCAGAGTTGTTTCAAGCTCATCCAGCCGGGCGTTAGCAGCGGCTAAGTCCTCCCCTTCAACTCCAGCCAAAACATCGGTGAGCGGGCGAGCAGCGCCGCGCACCAGTTGCTCCTCAATTTCGGCTACCCGCTCGGAAAGCCGTCGCTTGTGCTGCGAGCGGTCCTCGACCGAGGCGAGTTCATCAGACGACTCCACTCCGGCGCGGCGCGCTAGCTCGGCCAGATGATCACGCTGGATGGCTGCAGCGGTTTCGGCCCGACCCAACCGTTGTTGCTCCCTTTCGATATCGGCGTCAACCTGTTTGCGCAAACGGTCGGCATCACGAGCCACGCTCAGCGCCTCATAGAGGGTGATCGCCACCCGGTCAGCTTCCCGGCCATCGACCGGTTCGGCTACTGCCTGCGCCAGTTCAGTCAGCGCTTCTTCAAAAGAAGCGTGAGCCGCCTGCTCCTGTCGAGCCTCGCGGGTCAGCATTTCCAAACTGCTTAACAACTTGGCCAGTTGATCCCACTGCTCAAGCCGCACTCGCGCCTCCGCGGGCAAGGCCTCGGGCGGAAGACGCAAATCAGCCACGGTAGCGTTCCATTGCGCCTGCCAAACCACATGTTTTTCCGCCAGTCCAGACCGCTTCGCAGCAAGTTCGCTTAGCACAGCTTCGTGTTGGCTAATGCTTTTGATGAGATTGGCGCGTTCCGTAGCTGTCTGGCGAGCCTGTTCAATCGCGGTTCTGGCCCGGCTCAGCGCGGCTGACCAGGTCTCACCCTCGGTCAAACCCGGTAATCCACAGTTTTGCAGCGCCTGATCAAGCGTTTTACGAGCGGCTGCAAGAGCCGAGACAATCTCCCATCGTTCCCGCCTCAAGGCTTCAAGACGCGCGGCGCGCTCCACCAACAAGACTTGTTTCTGTAACCACTCGACCGCAGCGCCGGGCGTAAGATCAGCTTGATGCAACGAGTCAGTAATCACCCTCCAACGGGCGTCAAGTTGACTGCGTTCAGTCGCCAGAATCGCCAATTGTTGCGTCAGATCAACACGCGCCTGCTGCATATCAGCGATACGCTGACGGAGATTTTCGACGCTGGTCGCCCGCTTGGCGTCGGCGTGCAGCAAATCGGCCAGCCGATCCGCCTCGCGCAGGGCGGACTCGAAAACATCCGGTAGGGACTGTTCCGCAGGGATCATCGCCCGTCGGTTAGCGTCATCCTTGCATTCAATGCAGGCTTGGCGGATCCGCTGCCAACTGGCGTCGCGGTGTTGGCGAGCCTGACGCACCTGATCATGCGTGACAATTTCGCCAGCGGCAGCCAGTCCACGCAGTTCGCGCTCCCGCTCCCCCAGATCGCGTTGTAGAATCTGATCCTGATCCTTGAGCGAGCGTTCATTCTCAGCCAATTGACGATATTGGTCGCCTAGTTCGTTGACTGTAGCCAGCAATGGGACGCGCAAGGTAATCAGTTCATCGAGCGGACCGCTCCATAAAGCTGTTGCTTCGCGGGCCAGCGTGGTTTCCAGTTCAGCGATTTCCCGCTCCAGTTGCGCTTGCTGGTTAGCGAGGTCGCCCTGGCCCGTCGCCTGTTCGCGGGCTGTCTCCAGCAGTTCAAACGGCATGGCCGCGGGTTGCGTCGCCAGCGCCTGGCGAAACTGCTGGAGCGCTCCGCTCAATTTGCGTTCCTGTTCCGCGCATTGTTCATCCTGAATCAACCAGGCATTGTATTCCTCGATCAGCGCTTGCACCCGCGCCCGCACGGTGGGCAAGGGCATCAACGCTCGAATATGTTCGGGCCAATCAATCGATGCCGATTCTGTGGTCAACGCCGGATCAATAGCCGTCAATTGCGCAATAAGCATCTGGCGGGCGGCATCGAGTTCGGCTTCAATACGAGGCAATCGCTCCAAAGCGCCCCGGTAGTCCTTTGCGGCATGATGCAAGCGTTCGATGTCGCCGGCATGGCTGAGCAGCGCTTCACGGACTACCCGTCGGGATTGTTGCTGGCGCAGCTCATCCAGCGCGGCCTGGGCTTCACGCTGGTTACTCATAGCGGCGCGCAAGCGTTCTTCAACCTCGATCCGCTGTTGTTGCGCATCCGCAGGCAGCAAGGGCACACTCGCCAAAGCAGCGATTTCCTGGCGCAGGGCCTCGCGTTCGGCGACTAGCGGCAGATGAGCAACCACCCGGGAAAGCCGGCGCTGCTCCTCGCGCAAACGAGCCAACTCGGCGCGTAACCCGGTATGTTTCTTCTCGGCATGACGCCGGGCGCGATCCGCTTGCTCCCAGGCCGAAGAACGCACCGTCGCTTCCCGCGCCCGCTTGCGTTGCTCATCCAGTTCGCGGAGGGCGATATTAATGGCGGGTTTTGCCGTTGCGCGGGGGAGAAACAGTTTGGCCGTCTCGGTCTCTAATTGGGTGGACAATTGTCGCAAGTCAGCCAGTCCGGCGGCGGCGGCGAACAGGCTTTGACCGATTTCTCCTTTCCCTTCCAGCAGGGCTTCGCTGCCGTGAACCAACCCGTCGAGGTCCAGTCCGAACAAGGCGCGATACAGGTTTTCATCGAGGCCGCCCAGCCAGCGCGCCAACGTGTCTTCCGCCAGTGGTTGATCGGTACACTCCTCGCCGCGAGTTTCGTCCAGCACGAACAAGGTTTGCTTGCGTCCCTTGCGGCGCATAACGGTCAATCGGCCATCGTGCGCCGTCGCTAACGCCGCGCCGACCCTCAGGCGATTATTTTGATGAATAAAATTGTCAGTAGTGCGATCTTCGATGCCAAACAGTAGGCCGATGAGCGCGCGCAAGGTGGTGGATTTGCCCGCTTCATTTGGACCGTAGATCACATGAAAATCGGGTCCATCGGTGAAATTCAGGCAATGATCGGAGAAAGCCCCGTAAGCCTTGAGGTAGAGACGCTCGATTTTCATGAACTCCCCGCTTCGCCGGACAGGCGAGCCAGCAAATCGGCTTCCACTTCGGCCAGGAGTTCGACCAGCGCATCGGCATCGTCCAGACGCAGAGCGTTTTCTCCCTGCCGGAGTTCTACCGGCAGTTTCTGCTGCAGATCACTCAACGCTTCGCTGGCCACATCGCGCAATAATCCCGGATGTGCAGCCAGCAACCGTAATTCACGAATCAGCATCCCTACCGGATCATCCCGCTCGGCCAGCTGGTCGAAGTCCAATAGCGGGCGGGTGTGAAATTCAACTTTTTCGATCCAGGTTCGGGCGTTAGTCGCTTCGAGAGCTGCGTTGCGCAATTCCTGCTCCACGGTTTCCGGTTGAGTAGCCAGCTGGCGATGCAGGGGACCTTGGCCCCGCACTGCAACGCGCACTGCCAGCGCCCGGTCTTCGGCGTGGGCCAGTTGTCGTCGTAAATTCTGCTTAGCGATCTCCAGAAGCGTTTCCAGATCATGCAGTGTGCTGATGTCGAGGGAGAGCGTCGTCCAGCGCATGACATCCAGCGCGATGAGTTGATGGGTGACGCCCTCATCCTCGATCGTCACCAGCGCGCAGCCCTTGACGCCGGTTTCGCGGATATGGCGACCCTGGGTATTGCCGGGATAGACGACCCAGGGATCGCGACAGACGACTTCAGCGGCATGGACATGCCCCAGCGCCCAGTATCCATAACCTTTGCTGCGCAACACATCAAGTTGGGTCGGCGCGTATGGCGCGTGTCCGGGACGACCGTTGAGAGAGGTATGCAGCAGGCCCAGGTTAAAGCAGCTGGTGATCGGGGGGGGGTAGCCGGCTGCGAGATTATCCGATACGACGGCGGTAGCGAAACTTTGCCCATGCACCGCGACGCCGATGTTCTCGAAAACTTTGGTTTCAGGTCGGGAATCGGCGAACAGATGGACGTTTCTCGGCAGACGCAGGGCTTTGGTGAGTCGACTGGCGGCGTCGTGATTGCCGCGCACCATAGCGACCGGGATGCCCTCCTCGGCCAGTTGCGCTACGCCCTTGGTGAAAAACAGGCCGGTGTTGTGGTCGATCCAGTCGCCGTCGTAGAGATCGCCAGCGATCACAACGAGATCGACTCGTTCGCGCAATGCGACCATAATCAGATTTTCAAAGGCGCGGCGGGTAGCGCCGCGAACATCATCGACAGGCGCCCCTTCATAGCGGTCCAGACCACGGAGTGGACTGTCGAGATGGAGGTCGGCGGCGTGCAGAAAGCGCATGATAGTGGCAAAATTTTAGTTGAAGTCGGATATCTTCGATCCGTTAATAAAAGCTGAAAATAGACGATAGAGTTATATGGCAAGCACTAATGAAGACATTTTTTTTAATCACTTAAGTGCTTTTTTGTACAATCTCCAAGTGCTTTCGCCTTTGCAGTAAGTGACAGTGCTGATTCGCAAGCAGCCTGGCTAGAAAGGATCAAGCGCTCTCAATTCACTCTTTTCCATTTCCTTCTCCAGTCGCCGCTGTACGCCCTTGGGCGAACCGGTGTAGCGCGCTAGTAAATTATAGGCGACCGGCACCACCACCAAGGTGAATAGGGTCGCCGCCAGCACCCCATAAAGAATGACTGTGCCGAGAACTGCGCGCGTTTCCGCTCCGGCCCCCGAGGATAACAGCAGCGGGATCGAACCGGCGGCGGTGGTAATTCCGGTCATAATGATAGGCCGAAGCCGAACGATTGATGCTTCTTCCAGCGCCTCGCGAAACGGCTGGCCGGCGTCCCGCAATTGATTAGCGAATTCCACAATCAAAATGCCGTTCTTAGCGGCCAGACCCACTAGCATGACCAAGCCGATCTGACTGTAAAGATTCAAGGATTGGCCGCTCAAATACAGCCCCAGCAGCGCGCCGCCCATAGCCAGCGGCACCGTCAGCATGATAACCAGGGGGTGCAAATAACTCTCGAACTGTGCGGCCAGCACCAAAAACACCACTGCCAAACCCAGCATAAAAACAAACAGGATAGAGCCGCCCGCATACTTATAGTCCCGGGACTGGCCTTTGTAGTCGATAATGACTTGTTCAGGCAAATGCGCGCCAACCAGCTTGTCCAGGTAATTCAGCGCATCGCCCAGGGCTAGTGGGCTGACACAGAAGTTTTGACAGGTTCAGAGGTTTCTAGGTCCACCGGGGTTTCAGAAGATTTCAAGGGAGGATAGAGGCGCTTGAGTTTGACCCGGGCCAAGTCGGTGCCGAACTGCCAGTGGATTTTGGTCTGACGTAGGTTGCGTGGGCCTTGCCAAGCGGCGATTTCCTTCCGCAAAGTTTCGAGGTTCGCAATGCGGCGATTCAAACACTGGCCGGCGAGAACAGCGAACTCACATTCCGCCATATTGAGCCAACTGCCATGCTTGGGGGTGTAATGAAATTCGAGCTTGCGGGTGATCCGGCGGGCTTCCTCTGGAGAAAAGACACTATACAAGGCCGCAGGAGTGTGGGTATTGAGGTTATCCACGACCAACCGGATTCGCTCCGCCTTCGGAAAGTACACATCAACGAGTTGCTGCATTTGCTGGGCAAAATCGCGTTTGGTGCGCTGTTTCGTGACATTAACATGACGCCACCCGCGCAAGGGTTGTACGAATAGAAATAAATTGGCGGTGCCTTCGCGTTTGTATTCACAGTCATAGCGCGCCGGTTGACCCGGGCGGGCGGGTTGAGGACAGCGGGTTTCGCTGGTCAATTGCACCGGACTTTCATCGAAGCACACTTGGGGGTATTGAGGATCATCGGGTTCGGCGTACAGGTCCAACACATCCTCCATATGCCAAACATAATCGGGACTGACACTGGGAATACACCATTCTTGACGTTGCCAGGGTTTGAGGTCGTTTTTTTAAGGATGCGCCGCACACTCTCACGGGAAATGGCTTCGATGGGCCGGAGTTCCATGAAGCGGTCCGCTAACAATTGGAGAGTCCACTGACAACGGCCAGCGGGCGGGGTACTACAGGCCAAGGCGACCAGAAAGGCGGCCTGTTTGCCGGTCAAGGCCGGGGGCAAACCGACTCGTGGCCGCTCGCTTAACGCCGCCAGCAACCCTTCGTCGACAAACCGTTGACGGGTACGATGAACGGTCGAAATCCCCAAGTGAAGGCTTTGGGCAATGGCCTCATCCGTCGCCCCTTCCGCAGCCTGCAGCAACACATGGGCACGGGCAACCTTGCGCGCCGCTGCCTTGCCTTTATGAATGACCTTCAGCAGGTCTTCCCGCTCCTCTTCAGTTAGATCAACCAGATACTTGTGGGCCATGGTGATTCCTCCTGTTGATCTCAACCATAGGGCACCCACCGCTACCTGTCAAAACTTCTGTGTCAGCCCACTAGGCTGAGGTTACGCAATCCGACCACGCCGCTGAAGGGCGCTTTGATCAATCGGTCCTCAAGCCGGGATTCGATGGCAGCCAGTCGCGCCTGCGCTGTTTCC
The DNA here is from genome assembly GCA_024235095.1 of Gammaproteobacteria bacterium. NCBI lineage: Bacteria > Pseudomonadati > Pseudomonadota > Gammaproteobacteria > Gammaproteobacteria bacterium. The sequence goes on along the minus strand of JACKNC010000001.1, from coordinate 1,274,079 downwards.
CAGTCCCGGCGCTGTTCGTCCAACAAAGAACGCGAGGCGGTGCCTTGGGTCGCTAACGATTGCACCCGTTCAAACTGACGCTTGGCCTCATCGACCGTGGCCTGCGCCTCTCTCAATTGCGCATGTTCTTCGGCGCTGGTCATCTCAACCAAAATGGCGCCAGACTTGACGCGTTGGCCATCGTCAAAATGAATGCCGGTTACAGTTTCCGTCACCGCGGCTGTCAGGGAGACCGATTCATTAGCCCGCAAGGTGCCGAGCGCTTCGACACGATCCATTAGCGATTCCAGTTTGGCCTCGGCGACGATGACCGCTGGAGGAGGTGGCGCTGCGTAAACAGGAGCAGGGACGCCAGTGGCGAGACTGGCAATTGTCAGGAGCATACCCACAAGAGAACCGCATATTTCGGATAAAGGGGTCATGACAACAAGACCTTGGGGCGATGAGTAAATCTGGAAGCGCCGCGTAGGTCGATGAAGCGACACCGGCTTTTATGGGACAATATGCCTGGTGATGGGGTTCAGGTAAAAGGCAAAGGGAGCGTAGCGGAATCCAGGAAAACTTCAGATTTTGGCCTGATAACCTGCACTTGTGCGGCTTCTAGTCCCATGTTGTAACCGGTTTCAGGAGCATACCCACTCATGCGCCGGTTTTCCGCTCTGTTGCCGTTCCAAATAAGCCAGGGTCAGCGCTTCCAGATCGGGACCATTCCGCGCTAGGAATCGTTGTTGCCAATCGGCCCCGGTGCGCCCACTTGTGACGCGCGCGGTGATGAGGTCAAGATACTGGGCCACATCCGCCGCGTCCAGATCCAAAGCCTGCAATTCGCGGCGGGCCAGCGGCAATAACTCCTTCAGCAGCAGATCCCGCAGTGGCCAGCGCTGGCCCTGCAACCACACCACTTCGGCCCGCAGACCGTCGCGCGCCGCTGCGTAAAAGTTGGCCCGGCACTGGGCGAAATCCAGCGCGGTTTCGACCGGTTGCAGCGTCCGCGCCAATCCATGCGCCAATCCATAGTAGAGCGCCGCATTAGCAATCGTGTCGGGAATGCTCGGGCCAGCAGGCATCACCCGATGTTCAATGCGCAGATGCGGCGTTCCATCCGGCTCAAAGCCAATCAGGGGCCGGTTCCAGCGCCAGATGGTGCCATTATGCAGACGCAAATGCGGCATCCGTTCGTCAGGCTCCGCGCTCAAATCCACCGGTAGCAAGGGCGGGTAGTGCGTCAGATTTTCGGTAAATAATTCCAGTAACGATTCCCGGACATAGCCACTACCAAAAGTGACCCGCCGACAGGTCGGATCGTTGGAATGCGCCCCGCCCGGCAGAGATACCGCCTGCTCGAACAGTGGAATACGGGTTTCCTCCCACAAATGCTTTCCAAACAGCAACGGCGAGTTGGCAGTCACCGCCACCATCGGCGCCGACGCCAGCAATGCGGCATTAAAGAACGCAGCGGCTTGGTCAACCGTGACCTGCAAATGGGTTTGAAATGAAGTTGCCGCTGCCTCCAACATCACATTCGCCTGGGTCAGAGAGAGGCTTTCCACGCCGTGAATCGCCAGTTTCATCGGTTGCCCCTGCCGTCGCAGCAGAATCTGGTCATTGATTGCCCGGTAACGTTGCTGGTCAGACATGTGCTCCAGGGTCAAATCCGGTTCGCGCAAGGTCGGTAGAATGCCAACCAGCATGACGGACGCCTCCAGTTCAGCCGCCGCCTGCTGGCAACATCGCCACAGATCCTCCAGATTGGCGTGCATCCGCCGCAAAGCGTCGCCGTGCAGTGGTAAGGGGGGCGTGTTAAGTTCGATATTGAACACGCTCAATTCCGGCACCACCAGCGGATTGCCCATCCGCTCCAGAAAACGTTGGTTAAGTGGCGCGGGATGTCCCCGGCGATCGACTAACCAGGCTTCAATCTCAAAACCACCGATATTGCCCACTGGGGCGAATTGTCCTTGCTGGAAATAGTCGCCCAGCACAGCGGTTTCCTGACACAGGCGGTTTTGAAACCGCTGGAAATCCTCGCGGGTGAATGTTGAGCGGGAAATTTCCTGACCCATAAGCGGCCTCCAGGTTAAAAAGCGCCAAGCGCCAGGTTTCAGGAAAATTACCTGATACCTGATCCTGACCTCTTATTTATAGCCGGTTCAGTTGATTTCGGAAGGTAAAGCCACACAATGGGATATTGAAATTCCGGATCAGGGCGATGGCCTGGAACCGATCGCCCATCTCGCCAGGCAGCGTCAGCAACTTGACTTGGCGGGCCTGTTCCAGATAGTCAATCGAGTGGGCAAGATTGTAAGTCCCGGCTTCGCCACCCTCTTTTGGCAAAGGAGGGCTGGAGGAGATTTCCTCAGCCAGCAACTCCATCAATCCACAGCCGAACAGGAAATAATTTTGCGCGGTATAGCCGGCGACTTCTAAACCGGCAGCCAACCCTGCTTCGGCCACAGCGCTAAAGTCGACGCTGGCAGTAATGTCTTGCAGACCCAGCAGCAGCAGCGGGTTGTCGTGGACCCGGTGACGATAATGACACAGCAAGGTGCCGGTAGCCCGTTCGGGGTGATAATAAGCGGTGCGAGGATAACCGTAGTCGATGAACAGCAATGCGCCAGCGGTCAGGGGTTCGGCAATCGCCGCCAGCCAAGCTTTCAATCGAGGGACATATTCCGAGGTATAGCCTTCCGGCAGACGCCAGCCCAATTCGGCTTCGATCCGCGCGATTGTGCCGGTGACCACCGGCTCTTCTTCACCCGCGATGATCTCCAATCCGGTCCCATTCCAGGCAACCATCAGCCGGCGCGGTCCCTGAGCGGTGATGCGGAAGCGTTCAGCGGGCAGAGCGTCCAGCACTTCGTTGCCCAGGATGACGCCTTGAAACCCGGCTTCCGGGAGCGTATCCAGCCAGATGACCCGTTCCAGCAGATCGGGGACTCGTTTGCCCAGGGTCTGATGCTGACGCTCGCGTAACTCGCCGCTGAGTTCCAGAATGCAATAGCGTTCAGGCAGCGCGTCAAGCGTGCGTAATTCCCCTAGAAGGTCGGCGGCCATGATGCCGGTACCCGCCCCCAGTTCCAGGATTGCGCCCCCGTTCAATGCCTCCAGAATCTGCTGGCATTGGCGGGCCAGACAACGCGAGAACAAGGGCGACAATTCCGGCGCGGTGATGAAATCGCCGTCAGGGCCGAATTTGCGGGTTCCGGCGCGGTAATAACCCAGATCGGGCGCATACAGCGCCAGGTCCATGAAGTGGGAAAAGGGAATAGCGCCGCCCGCCGCTGTAATTTCAGCGCGAATATGGTCCAGCAACCGGGCGCTATGGGCAGCGGCGGACGGATCGGGAGCAGGCAACATTTTAAGCGGATCGGCGGATTGGAGCATGAGTGATCTTTTTATTGGGCTATTGGCGAATTCAATGACAAACCGGAGAGTCAAACAGACTAAAATCGCTTACCATCGTAAACCTTTCGCCTGGATACCACACCGTTCGATGAAAATATCAACGTTCCTCTTGGCATTGAGCCTGTTTCCGGCTGTTGTTGCGCCCCTCCGGGCTGAGACCCCGCAGTCGGCTCCGCACCCGGAGCCGACTGCGGTCTATATCAGCGATAGCGTAGAAATCCCATTGCGCGCCGGCGCTTCCAATCGCTACAAGGTCATTGGCTCGGTGCGCAGCGGTTCTCCGGTTGAGGTGCTGAGGACGGACAAAGCCAAGGGTTACACGCAAATTCGTACGCCAACGGGAGGGCGCGGTTGGATTCGCAGCGAGCAACTGACCGAGACGCCCAGCAGCCAGGAGTTGTTAGCCAGCGTTCGCCAAGAGCTGGAAAAACTCCAAGCCAGGCATGCTGATCTCAAACAGCACATCGATGAAGTCGTCAACCGACCCGCTGGGGAAAATCTCAGTTACCCGCAACTTTATGAAGAAGCCGTGAGGCTGCGTCAACAGTTGGCGCAATACCGCAAAGTTGCGTCCGATACAGTGGCGATTGATGATCGTAACCGAACCCTGCAGGAGCGTGTGGTCTTGCTGGAGCGGGAATTGCGCATCGTGCAGCAGGAAAACCAGGCGTTGCGCAACGACAATGATAGCATCCGCTTTCTGGCGGGCGCGGTGTTGCTGGGCGCAGCGGTATTGGTGGCTGTGCTGATGCCGCGCATTCGCGAGCAACGGCGCGCGCAATGGAGCCGGCTGTGATCAATTCCGGCAACCGCGCTCGATGATGACGCCCGCTTCCCGCGCGTTGGAGGGTACGCCCGGTTTGCGCAGGGTCAACCGTAACCAGGGCGTCGGGAATTCTCGTAGCAAGCGATCGGCGATCCGCTCCGCCAGGGTTTCTACCAATTGAAAATCGCTGCCGGCGGCCAGTTCGCTGATACGCTGCGCTACGGCCTGGTAATCCAGCGTCTGATCCAATCGGTCGGTGGCCGCAGCCGGACGAATATCCGTGGCTAACTCCAAATCAACGAGTAAGTACCGACGGCTTCCGCGCTCCCAGGAATGAACGCCAATGATAGTTTCTACCCGTAATTCACGAATAAAAATGATGTCCATGACAGTTTCCGTTTGGTTCAAAGCGTATCTTAGTGCAAAATCGTGGTTCTATCCTGTCTTGTCTATACCGGTGGTTGCGCCGGTTTTCGAGGCGTTTCACGACGACTTTTCATGTTGCTGATAACTGTGTTATTGGTGGTTCTCGGTTACCTGGCCGGCTCCATTTCCACCGCGATCCTGGTCTGCCGCGCCATGGGATTACCCGATCCGCGCAGTGAGGGTTCCCGCAATCCCGGCGCGACCAATGTATTGCGCTTCGGTGGTAAAAAGGCCGCAGCCATTACCCTGGCCGGTGATTTTCTCAAGGGCTTGCTACCGGTGCTTCTGGCGCGCTGGGCGGGTGCAGAAGAAATCGGCCTGGCGTTGATCGCGCTGGCGGCGTTCCTCGGTCATCTTTATCCCGTGTTCTTCGATTTTGCAGGGGGCAAGGGCGTAGCGACGGCGTTCGGCACCATTCTTGGCTTGTCCTGGCCGGTGGCGCTGGCGGCGTTGGCAACCTGGCTCATGATGGCGTTGGTAGTGCGGATCTCCTCACTCTCGGCGCTCACCGCAGCGCTGGTGACGCCGGTCTGCGGTTGGTGGTTCGACTTGCCTCTCCCGCAAAATGGGGTCATTCTGATTATGGTGCTGTTGCTAGTCTGGCGGCATCGCTCCAATATCCAAAATCTGCTGGCCGGCGCCGAGGACAAGATTGGTACGGATCGGTCGGAGGGATGAGCGTCGAAGACGCAAAGACCCTGCAAGCGTCGCAAATCGTGCCAGTTTTGCCGGAAGATCGTTTATGGTAGCCAACCCGTAAGCAACTCAATTCCCCACATCCTGGGAAAACCTTTATAATTTTAATTTTGTTCTTCGATACTTTTTGTGGAATTGATGCAGCAATCCGTAGCAATCTGTAGGTCGGGCACCGGACGTGCCCGACATGGGCTTTTCTTGTCGGGCACGTCCGGTGCCCGACCTACAGTGTGAGTTCCACAAGAATCCTCGAAGAACCTTTAATTTTTAATTTCAGTTCGATTCCTTTCTCCAATCATGCCATCCAGGTATTCACCTTCGTGAACAAAAAATCCAGCTACACGCGCGAGGAATTGCTTTCCTGCGCCCGGGGCAAGTTATTTGGCCCTGGCAACGCTCAATTGCCGCTACCGAACATGTTAATGGTGGACCGCATCATCCACATCGCCTCGGAAGGAGGCCAATATGGTAAAGGTGAAATCGTCGCGGAACTGGATATTCATCCCGATCTGTGGTTCTTTGGTTGCCACTTTATCGGCGACCCGGTGATGCCTGGTTGCCTGGGACTAGACGCCATGTGGCAATTAGTCGGGTTTTTCCTCGGATGGATGGGGGGGCAGGGACGCGGACGAGCGCTCGGTTGCGGGGAAGTTAAATTCACCGGTCAGGTACGCCCCGAGGCTAGGAAACTCACCTATCATATCCAAATGAAGCGGGTCATTTTGCGCAAACTGGTCATGGGTATCGCCGACGCGACCCTCGAAGTCGACGGACGGACGATCTATACCGGCAAAGACCTGCGAGTCGGATTGTTCACCTCAACTGACGGCTTTTGAGGGGGTCACCTATGAGACGGGTCGTGATCACCGGTATCGGTATCGTATCCAGTATTGGCAACAACCGCTGGGAAGTGCTGGAAGCGCTGCGGCAGGGCCGCAGTGGTTTGGAATTTGCCGAGGATTATCAGGAACGGGGGCTGCGCTCCCATGTACGGGGAGCATTGCATGTCGATTTAGCAGCGCTGATCGACCGCAAGGTGTTGCGATTCATGGGCGACGCGGCGGCGTACAACTATATTGCGATGCGTGAGGCGATCGCCGATGCGCAATTGCCCGACGAGGTAGTGTCGAATCCGCGCGCCGGACTCATCACCGGCAGCGGCGGCGGCAGTCCGCAGCATATTGTCGATGCGGCGGACCTGCTGCGTAACAAAGGGCTGAAACGGGTTGGACCGTACATGGTGCCGCGCACCATGTGCAGCACCACCACCGCCTGTCTGGCGACGCCCTTCAAAATCAAGGGCGCAAACTACAGCATCAGTTCCGCTTGCGCGACTAGCTCTCATTGCATCGGACATGGCGCCGAACTCATTCAGTGGAACAAACAGGACGTGGTATTCGCCGGCGGCGGCGAGGAATTGCATTGGAGCCTGACGCATCTCTTCGATGCGATGGGCGCGTTATCCACTAAATACAACACCGCGCCGCAAACCGCCTCCCGGCCTTATGACGCCAACCGCGACGGCTTTGTCATTTCCGGCGGCGGCGGTTTGGTGGTGTTGGAGGAACTGGAACACGCTCGCCAGCGCGGGGCGCGGATCTACGCGGAACTGATTGGTTACGGCGCAACTTCAGATGGTCACGATATGGTGCAACCCTCCGGCGAAGGGGCGTTGCGCTGTATGCAACAGGCGCTGGAGGGAGTCAGCGAGCCGGTGGACTACATCAATACCCACGGCACCAGCACCCCGGCGGGCGATATTCGCGAACTGGAAGCGATTCGTGAAATGTTCGGCGAGCGTATCCCACCGATCAGCGCCACCAAGTCATTGACTGGTCATGCGCTGGGCGCAGCCGGGGTGCATGAAGCAATTTATTCGCTATTGATGATGGATAATCGTTTCATCGCGGCTTCGGCCAATATCGAAACCCTTGACCCGGCGGCGGAGGGTTTGCCCATCGTCCAAGAGCGCGTGGATAACGCCGACCTTCAAGTGGTGATGTCCAACAGTTTCGGTTTCGGCGGCACCAACGCAACGTTGGTGTTCCGGCGGTTCGCGGGGTAGTCTCAAATCCGCCCGCGAATGTAACCCAAACTTTCCAGTTTTAGCAGGAGATGCTGGGCGGCTTCGCTGGGCGTGTAGTCCTGGGTGTCGATGATCACTTCGGGGTGTTCCGGTTCTTCATAGGGATCGCTGATGCCGGTGAATTCCTTGAGAATACCGGCCCGGGCCTTGGCGTACAGGCCCTTGCGGTCACGGGCTTCGCAAACTTCCAGGGGCGTGGCGACATGCACTTCGATGAACCCACCGAGTGGCGCGATCATTTCCCGCACTTCGCGGCGAGTAGCGGCATAGGGCGCAATCGGCGCGCAGATGGCGATGCCGCCGTTCTTAGTGATTTCACTGGCGACGAAGCCGATCCGCAAGATATTGATATTGCGGTGTTCGCGGGAAAAGCCCAGCTCGCTGGATAAATGCTTGCGGACGATGTCGCCATCCAGCAGGGTGACGGCCCGTCCGCCCAGTTCGAGCAACTTGACCATCAGGGCATTGGCGATCGTGGATTTACCAGATCCCGAAAGGCCGGTGAAGAACACGGTGAATCCCTGCCGACGGCGGGGTGGGTGGGTACGGCGCAGTTCCTCAACGACGTCGGGGTAAGAAAACCACTCGGGAATTTCCAGCCCTTCCTGCAAACGGCGGCGAAATTCTTCGCTGGAAATATGCAGCACTGTTTCTCCTGTTGCCACCTCGCTGGCCAAGAGATATTGAGCGCGCTCCCGCACATACACCATCTCCGAAAAGGCTAGGATTTCAATACCTAGTTCATGCTGATGACGGACCGTGAGTTCCTGAGCGGCGTAGGGTTCGTAGAGCATTCGCTCGAAGGGACCCTGATCCGGCCCGGCGTGATCGCGATCAACGATGAAATGGCTGCAACCATGATTCTGGCGGATGAGGGCATGCCACAACGCCTCGCGGGGACCGGCCATGCGCGTCGCCAGATTGATCAGGCTCAAAGCGGTGGTTTGTTCGGGATAGACCTCTAACAGATGTTCGTAGCAACGCACCCGGGAGTAATGGTCAACATCGCCGGGCTTGGTCAGGCCGACCGCTGGATGAATCAGCAAATTGGCCTCAGCTTGCTGGACGGCGCGTAGGGTCAATTCCTGATGAGCGCGATGCATCGGGTTACGAGTCTGAAACGCGACTACCCGTCGCCAGCCGAGTTTGCTAAAGCGCTCGCGCAGTTCACGGGGCGAATGGCGTAACTGGCGGAAGTCGTAGTGCATCGGCGGTTCGACGCCGCGCAACCGGCCCCCCAAATAGACGGGTCCGGTCTGGCGCAGGAGATGAAACACGCCGGGATGGTGTTCATCAGTTGTGCCGAAGAGTTGCTGGGCTTCGTAAATCTTGTTGGGTCGCCAGATATCCTCACCCTCCAGCACGGCGATCAACACGCCCTCTGGATCACGCAGGGCGATTTTATGGCCCGGATTGAGGTCGTTGGCAAACGCTTCGGACACGTCCAGGTTAATGGGCATCGGCCAGAGTATGCCGTTGCTCAAGCGCATTTCCGCGATCACCTGCTGGTAATCGGCTTCGTTCAGGAACCCGTCGAGCGGTGAGAAACCGCCATTCAAGAGCAGCTCAAGATCGCAAAGCTGGCGCGGCGTCAGATCCCAGGAGGGGTATTCTCGCGCCTGAATCCTGATGTGGGCTGCTTCATCTTCGTTGACATATCCTTCCTTGAGAACGCCTCCGTGAGGCTCAATCAAATGAATCATGGGGTTTACTTCAGAGTAGCTAATGGCAGGAGAGGAACTAAAATATAGCAATCCTTTACGGCTTATGGAATTGATATCCGAGTCAGTTGAAAGCCGACTTGATTTTTTACAGCCACTTAAAATCTCTCCATGCACGAAGATACCTTCGAAGATGAGTTCAATGGTGATCTTGCGCCGCGCCCACCCAGCAAAAGCCAGCGCAAGCGGGAAGCAACCGCACTGCAAGAGCTGGGCGAGCAGTTAGTTAAGCTCAGCGCAACGGAATTGAACCGGATACCGCTATCGGAGGAATTGCTGGCGGCTGTGCGTTTGGCCCAGGCCATTGCACAACGTGGGGGCCGTAAACGCCAATTGCAGTACATCGGGAAGTTAATGCGCCGGTTGGACGATGCGGAAATCGAAACGATTCGCGCCAAGCTATGAAGCTTTAACGTACTGTCTCCCCATCATGTCCCGCGACAATCATTGGAACCTCCTGGGGTCGTCAAGCGACTTATAACCAATTCCCTTTTTCCGCCCAACGCCCCGGAAAACCGCCATGACCGAACCTGCGCATACGAATCACTTGATTCACGAAACCAGTCCCTACCTGCGCCAACATGCCCATAATCCGGTGGACTGGCATCCCTGGGGGCAAAAAGCCTTGGACAAGGCCTGTCGTGAGAACAAGCCGATTCTGTTGTCCATCGGCTATTCGGCCTGCCATTGGTGCCACGTTATGGCCCATGAATCTTTCGAGGACGAGGCGACCGCGCAAGTGATGAACGAATTGTTCGTCAACATCAAGGTAGATCGCGAGGAGCGACCGGATCTCGACAAAATTTATCAGGCTGCCTTTCAAATGCTGCATCGTCGGGCTGGCGGCTGGCCTTTGACCATGTTCCTGACGCACGATGATCATATTCCCTTCGTCGGCGGCACCTATTTCCCCAACCAGCCCCGTTACGGGATGCCCGCTTTTGTCGATATCTTGCGTCGGGTCAGCGATCACTACCGTCAGCGTCTCGCCGACATCCGCCAGCAAAACCAGGCGCTGTTGGAAATTTTACACGGCGAACTAGCCGCGCCATCAGCCACTGATGAAATGCGTTTAACCAGCGCCCCGCTCCAGGCCGGACGCGATCAATCTGTCAGCCATTTTGACTCCGCACACGGCGGTTTTGGCGGCGCGCCCAAATTCCCGCATCCCATCAGTCTGGAACGGCTGCTACGTCACTGGGCTGCCAGCCTCCAACGCGGTGAACCGGATCGGCAGGCGGAAACCGTCGTATTGTTCACCCTGCGCAAGATGGCCCTGGGCGGCATTTACGACCATCTGGGCGGTGGATTTTACCGCTACTCAGTGGATGCCGAATGGCAAATCCCGCATTTTGAGAAAATGCTGTACGACAATGGCCCGTTGCTTGCGCTCTATGCTCAAGCTTGGCGGGCGACCCAGGATCCGCTATTCCGCACGGTCGTCGAGGAAACCGGCGCATGGCTTATTCGGGAAATGCAGTCTCCCGAAGGCGGCTATTACGCCACCCTCGACGCCGATTCCGAAGGCGAGGAGGGCAAGTTTTATCTGTGGACGCCCGAGCAAGTTCGGGAACGACTGACGACCGAGGAATACGCCGCCTTTGCCGTCTGTTATGGACTGGAATTATCCCCCAACTTTGAAGGCCACGCTTGGCATCTGCGCGTAACCACCGAACCTGACGAACTGGTTCGGCGCCTGAATGTAGAACCTACGCAGATCAGCGAATGGCTGGCCGCTGCCCAGCGCAAATTATTTGCCACACGCTCCGAACGAATCTGGCCGGGCCGGGATGAGAAAATTCTGACCGCCTGGAACGGACTGGCCATCCGGGGCCTGGCGATCGCCGGTCGCCACTTAGGACGGGCTGATTTCGTAGCTTCCGCCGAACGGGCGCTGGATTTCATTCATACCCAGCTCTGGCGCGAAGGTCGGCTGCTGGCGGTTTACAAGGATGGACAGAGTCGGCTGAACGCCTATCTGGATGATTACGCTTTCCTGATCGACGGGATTCTGGAACTGTTACAATGCCGCTGGCGGGACGGCGATCTGGACTTTGCCCTGGCGCTGGCTGAGGTGCTGCTTGACCGGTTCGAGGATCGCCAGAATGGCGGCTTTTATTTCACTGCCGACGATCACGAAGCGCTGATTCAACGGCCCAAGCCACCCCACGACGATGCATTGCCCTCGGGCAACGGCATCGCTGCGCAAGTGTTGCTCAAACTGGGGCATCTCACCGGGCGCACTCGGTATCTAGAGGCTGCTGAACGCGCGTTGCGTTGGGCGTGGCCGGCGCTTGGGCAAACGCCCAATGCCTGCAATACTCTGCTAAATGCCTTGGAGGAGCAGCAAGAGCTGGTGCAGACCATCGTGTTGCGCGGCAAGCCAGCGGCGCTCACGGAGTGGTGGGAACGCTGCGCCCGACCCTATGCGCCGCGCCGGCTGACGCTCACGATTCCCGTTGGAGCTGCCTTACCGGATGGACCGCTCGCTGAACAGCAACCCGGAGCGGCAACGATAACCGCTTACATTTGTCAGGGACTCGAATGCCAACCACCGGTTACGATGCTGGAAATATTGGAAAAGCACCTGACAGGAACTGAAGCCGCCGGATAATAAAACCATCTTGAATCACGAAACCCGGTAAAAAGCAGTATAATTCTCTGCCTTGTTACCCGGTGATCTATCATAATTGTTGGCATTATTCGTCCCATCCATTCAAAACCTGGAGAGAGCACACATCATGACCGTCCATCTGTACTTTTCGCTGATCCCTGAAGCGCTGATCGCGTCCATGCTGCCACCGGAACAATTCGGGCAATACTATGCGACGGGCCACAAATACAAGTCCAAGGGGCAGGCCATCTTTTTCGAGGTGGATCCCTCGTTCCGGCATGAATACTTCCCGCTTGAAGAGGGCATCGCCCGCTGTGCGCCCCACCCGGACGGCCAACCCAAAAACTCGGTATATATTTCGATCTACCGGGTGCTGGAGCACATTCCAGTCAGTGCGCTGGGTAAACTCTATCTGAGCACCGCCTATGGCCATACTCTGGGTCTGGCCCGCAGCGAAACCGCGCCGCCGGATACTACCGGTGGTCTGCACATGTACCAGGACTTGGCGCCGGTTAACAGCCTAGTGGTCAGCACCCAAGGTCCCGCCGCCTACTATGATGGCGTGACCAGCCAGCCCGCCAAGTTCATCCGTTTCCCGGGCCTGTGTTTCGTCGAACTGGGTCTGGGCGCGCTTGCTAGCGATCCGGCTAACGGTCCAGTGGGTGACCTTCCCTATTCATTTATGCACCATCTCCGCGAAGCGCTGCTGGAACTGGATACCAAGGATAAGCACACCAAGTTGGTGCATCGCGTGCATTCCCTGGAATTCCCCTATCGCATGGTCAAGAGCGGTTTTTACATGGGCAACGGCGCCGATATGGCGTTCTATCCCATGCCGACGCACGAGGAATTACGCCGCGATCACAATAGCTGGTGGCGTTCGGCTAACCTGTAATTTTCGACGTAGAAGACCCCAAATCGTAGCCGGGATACCCTGGCGACGGCGTAAATGTTGACTCCCTTCGCCCCGCAAGCGGGCGAGGGGTTTAGGGGGAAGGGCAGTGACTTTAACGCCTTTTTCGCCCACTGCTGCGCTGGCGCACTGGCGCTGCCGCAGTCATCTTCTCAGCCAGACGCACCATTCCTACCTCGCCCATGCCCGCCTTTTGCCCACCATCCGTGAGATAAACCCGCCGGAAAGCAATGACTTTGCCATCCTTGGTAAAGGCGTCATCTCGCAACTCGACCAGTCCGGTTCCCGCCATCGCCTCCAGCATCCGTTCAAATACCCGTCGGTCCGCTTGCCCACCGGTCAGTCGCTCACACAACTGACGCGGCGTCTGCCCTTCGCGCCAACGTAACTCCTCCAGCACCTGTAAGACCCACTGGCTTTCAATCCGATTCAACCGCCGTGTACGGCGTATGGTCGTCGCCTGGGGCGCACAGACATCGCAAATTTCACAAGGCTGATCGTCATCCCGGTCACCAAAATGGCGCACTAGGCGCACCATCCGGCAACCCGTCGCCTTGTCAGCGAATTCAAGCATTTGCTGTGGTTCCAGCAACTTATGTTCACTCTGCTGCTGGTACGAACGTTGCCAACCCTCCACGCCGCGACTGAGATTCCCTTCCATATCCCGCCGGGCACCGCCATGCGCCAGCAGTTTTTCTACTGCTGCCTCGAACACATCTAGGTCCATACCCAACCAGTCGCGCAACACGACTCGGTGTTGCGGATCCACGCTCAGAGCTGAGAAAACCTGCGCTAATTGATTAAGTTCAGGGTAACCGCGTCGGTGAAAATACTCATGAGTGCGCAGATCGGCATAAGAATATAGCAGCAACGCACGGGCGGGTTGCCCGTCGCGCCCGGCCCGGCCGATTTCCTGGTAATAGCCCTCGACGCTGCCCGGCAGAGCGGTGTGGATCACCGTGCGAATATCCGGTTTGTCAATGCCCATGCCAAAAGCGATGGTAGCGACAATGACCTGCAAGTGACTGGCGCTGAACAGCCCCTGCACCCGTTCACGCTCCTGTGGATCCATGCCGGCGTGATAGGCGGCTGTGGGATAATCCGCGCTCAGCTCCAGCGCCAGCGCCTCGGTCTCCTTGCGGGTCGGCGCATAGACAATGGCAGGACGGCGAGCAGGATCCGCCAGAATCCGTCGCACGCTCTCATGCCGGTCGGGCTTGCGCGTTTCAATCGTTTCCACGGCCAGGTTAGGCCGGCGGAAGCCGTGAATGTAGCGCATTGCCGTACTCATCCCGAGTTGGCCGATAATGTCATCCTGCACCAGCACGGTCGCGGTCGCGGTCAGCGCAATAACCGGCGCCGGCCGCAACAAGGGTAGATACTGGCCGAGCATCCGGTAATCTGGACGGAAATCATGGCCCCATTGCGAGATGCAATGCGCCTCGTCCACCGCGATCAGCGCGGGCTTGCGTTTCGCCAGCATTTCGGGAAAACCGGGAACGCGCAACCGTTCCGGCGCAATGAACAGATAATCCAGTTCTCCCTGCAAATACTGAATGCACACCTGACGCGAAACCGCCCGATCGCGTCCTGAATGGATGCGCTCGGCGCGCAGGCCCAGTTCACATAATTTGGCAACCTGATCCTCCATCAGCGCGATCAGCGGCGACACCACCAGCGTCGTTCCGGCGCGAGCAATGCCCGGTAGTTGGAAACACAGCGATTTGCCGGCGCCCGTCGGCATCACCAGTAGCACATCGTTGCCTTTGGTCACAGTTCGGCAGACCTGTTCCTGATAGGGACGGAAAGCGGGCAAGCGAAATTCGTTTTTCAACAGATCAAGCAAGTAATCCACCGGCGTCGGTTCCCGGCGCGGCGCGGATGCAGCGCTAACCACGCTTTCTCCATGCATGGGAAGGGCAGCGGAGGGTAAAGTCGGTGGCGCCGCCGTCAACGCCAGCGCCACCGCGTCAGTTACGAAACGAGTAATGTCGGCCATGAAACCGGCCAAATCGCCCTCGCCGCGCTGAATGCGTTTGAGACGCGCTTCCCACTCGCCGGTCATGACCGGACTCTTAATCGGCGTCTGCACGGTTTCAATCAGTCGCATGCCGCGCTCGGTGGCGTTCAGAGCCTTGCCATCGCGGGTCAGGTATTGGCGCTTCAGCAGGGTTTCGATGATGTCAGCGCGTGTAGCCGGAGTCCCCAAACCGCTTTCTTTCATCGCCGCCGACAGTTCCTTGTCTTCCAGTTGCCGTCCGGCGGTCTCCATCGCCGTCAATAGCGTGGCCTCGGTAAGGCGCGGCGGCGGGCGGGTCTGCTTGGCGACCGCCTGGGCATCTAGCACCTGTTGAGATTGTCCGGCCACCAATCCTGTGGGCAAGGGTTGTTCAGACTCTTGTTCGGCGACATTGTTAGCGGCGGTGGTTTTGGCGGATTTGCGTTTGCCGCCGGGTTTTGCCGGCGGTTTATCCGCTCCGATATCCAGAATTTTCCAGCCGATCTGCTCGACCGCCGTGCCGCTACTGTGGTAACGGTCGACGATCACTGCCTGCTCTGCCGGGGTGTGAATGGCGGTGATAAGCGTCGTAACAGCCCAAACATAGTCATCATGCCAAGCCATCAGCAGTCGACGGCAGATCAGGTCATAAATTTTGCGCTCATCAGCAGCTAGCGTCTGGGCCGGGGTCAGGGTCGGGATAATGGCGTGATGGTCGGTAACCTTGCTGTCATCGACAAAGCGAGTTCCCAATGGTCGCTGACCCGCGCCAAGCGCCAATTGATTCCGATAAGGTTCTTCAATCGCCGCGACGACCGCGCCCAAGGTTCCCGCTACGGAAGTCGAGAGATGCCGACTGTCGGTGCGCGGATAACTGATTAGCTTGTGCTGCTCGTACAACTTTTGGGCAATATCCAGAGTGGTCTGGGCGCTGAAGCCATACAGGCGATTAGCGTGACGCTGCAATTCCGTCAGGTCATACAACAGGGGCGGAAGCGCGCGGCGGGTCTCGGCGTTGCGCGATTCGATAACGGCTTGACCTGCCTTGGCGCGGGCGACGATCTGTCCCGCTGCCTTGCCATCTGCGGGCAAGCGTTTGGCCTTCGGCTCCGGACGCTCGCCGCGAAACCAGACCCCCTGGTAACGCGCATTCTGTTCCTCCGATCCCTTTTCGGCAGGTGGGGCAAGAGAGTCCTGTGGCGTAAAGGTCGCCACGACCTCGCGGTAATCTTCGGGAACGAAAGCACGAATCGCTAAATCCCGCTCCACGACCATCGCCAGGGTGGGCGTCTGCACCCGACCGACCGATAGCACCTCTTCGCCGAAGGTTCCACAGGTCAGAGTGTAGGCCCGCGACAGGTTCATGCCGACCAGCCAGTCCGCCTGACTGCGTCCTCTGGCCGCCGCCGCCAGTGGATCGAATTCGCGGCCATCGCGCAACTTCTGGAAACCCTGGCGGATGGCATCCGGCGTCAGTGAGGAAATCCACAGCCGGCTGACCGGTTTGCGGCAACCGGCGGCTTCGTAGAGATAGCGGAAGATCAATTCGCCTTCACGTCCAGCATCGGTCGCGCAGATCACTCGGTCAATGGCATCGTCGTTGAGAATGCGGCGCACCGCCTCGAATTGTTCGCGCGTTTGGTCGCCGACGATCAGTGGCCAGCGCTCCGGCAACATCGGCAGCAACTCACGCCGCCACCGCTTCCAGTTAGGATTAATCTCATGAGGTTCCGCTAGCCGCACCAGATGGCCAATCGCCCAGGTCACGACATAGCCATTGCCATGCAGAAAACCCTCGCCGCGCTGGCGTGCGCTCAGCACCTTGGCAATATCGCGGGCGACTGAGGGTTTTTCGGCGACAACGGCGATAGTCATGGATAATAGAAATCGCAACAAACAACCATTTCAACTTCCTCAAAACTTTTATCGTCAGCTTCCATTTTCGCTGAGTGTTTCACGTGAAACCCACTCCGCAAGGGGGTTCCACGCATCCTACCAAGCTTCAATCAGTCCCATTGTCTTGCTCGCCGTTATCCCTACATTCCGGGTCATGGCTATTCACTGCAGCGGTACGCGGTGCGTACCCTACTCTTGAATAATCGGTATTAACGTCGTCGATATAGGGTACGCACCGCGTACCTTGGAATGCAGGCTAAACGAAGTTGCCAGACTATAATAGGATGTTTCACGTGAAACCTTGCTCATTGTCCCATGGTTCCACGTGAAACTACTTAACCACCAACCGCAATGCCCACGCTAATCGGAATAACCAGCGCGCATCCGATCCAAATCAGGGGAGAATGGCTGCGTTGGCTTTGCGCCAGGCAACCGATCATTGCCAGCAGGATCGCCAGTGTCCACAAGCCGTGATCACCGGCCAAGGCAATCGCGCTATGCGGGGGGTTGACAGAAGATGGAGGGCTGGGATAACGGAACCTGGTTATTGGATGGAGAGGACTGATATTGCCCCGATGACTCGACCCGCGCCCCTATTTCGCCGGCCTACCTGATCCGCGCCGCAAGACCCGGAACAAGCTCCATAAACTCCATGATATTCTGATGATGGTGCTCTGTGCGGTACTCAGTGGTGTGGAAGACTGGGTGGGGATGGCGGACTTTGCCGAAGAGAAGGAAGCCTGGTTACGGGGATTTTTAGGTAGTGTTCTAGACTTGGATATGCTATAGCAGTCCTATACAGGTTGTGGAATATTCATATACCAACCACGCTTTCCAAGATTGAAAACTTTATGGCTCAATATGGATTCCAGTCAGTTGGCGTTGTTAGGCGACCAGCAGTTCCAAGAGAGGTCTGAGCAAGCCTTTGCCCCGAATGCGGACGTTATGCACGAACTGAAAGAAGCCCAGGTAGAGCGGCAGCTTTTCTTGCGAAATTCCTCGATGGGGTCGCAACCAGGAACGCAACAGGGACCAGAAACCCTCAGCGGTATTAACATGAATCTCATGGAAGCCATCGCCATCGTCGTCGCGGGCGTATTCACCCCGGCTGTGACACACCGTATGATGATCAAAGCCCCAATCCTTCAATGGGTTATAGATTGCATATTCATCGGTATACACCCGGGTTCCCGGGGCGATGAAAGTCTGAAGGAGCGGTTGGATGGTCGCTTGCTGGACATTATCCAGCATCCGGACGACCACCGCGCCGCCGCGCTCAATCATGCCGAGAATCGGCGGCTTTTCCTGCTCCAGGGTGCCTCGACCCCGTGCCCCCTTCAGCCGGCGACGCCGCCCGCGGCGGCCTTTTTTTTCACCGCGTCCGGATGCCCTTTATGCCCGGCCACCATATAGACCTCGTCGCATTCCACTTCCCCCGCCAAGGTGGGTTCGGGTTGGCGGGCGACGATACCTTGGCGCAGTTGCTCGGTCATCCGCTGCACGTCTCCGGATTCAACGCCAACTCTTGGGCAATCTGGGCATTAGACAAGTTCAAACCCATAAAATATAAACATAATATCCAAATTCGTAACGGCGGGTGGTGGCCGGCCAACACCGTCCCGGTTAGATCGTCAAAAGAGCGATGGCACCCGGCACACCGATATTTCTGTCGCGCCGGTTGGGTCGTGTCGTGACCCTGCTTCGTCACGTTCGCCGCCCCACAATGGGGGCAGTGAACCCCATCGGGCCAGCGCAGTTGGCGGACCGTTTCGTAACACCGGACATCGTCCAGTAGATTCTGAAGGTTGATCATCGACGGGAAACCTGGAGCGCGGCGGTTCAAAACCTCTTCAGTGTAGCTCCTGTCCCTTGGCAGGGCGAGCCATCTTCAACAGCCTGGAATCCATATTGAGCCTCAATTAAATCAGAGTCACGAAACTTGGTGGTGTCCCTCAGTTTACGTGATGAGCTAAGCCAGTGACGACGACAACATGTATCCTCATTGTGATTGTGGTGTTAATCACTGACCGGGGATCTTATGAAGTGGGAAACGCTCTACTGCCCCAATCGTTCCTGTCACCACTACGGTCGGCCCTTTGGTCAAGGGTTGTTGGTCAAAAATGGTTCCAGTCACGGGAAAAAGCAGGCGTTGTGTCGTTCGTGCGGGAGGAGAGTGTCCTTGACGTACGGAACTGCGTATTTTGACCTCGAGGCCGACCCCGCCGTTTTCGAACTGGCGATGCGGGCGTTGGCGGAGGGAAATTCCATCCAGGGTACGGCACGAATCGTCCAGATCGACAAGGATACGGTTTGTGCGTGGTTGACTCGGGCCGCCCAGCAATGTCGTTTGGTGGTTTTGTCCCATTGGCGCGAGCTGACGGTGACCGAGTGTCAACTGGATGAATTGTGGAGCTTTGTCCATACCAAGGACCAGAATCTGCCGATGGCGCAGCAATGGTGCGAGACGGATGGCGATGCTTGGGTGTGGGTCGCCTTTGCGCCCGAATGGCGCCTGGTGGTAGGGTTTGTCGTGGGCCAGCGCACGCAGGCTCAGGCGAACCTGCTCCTGGAGCGCGTGGTGTATGTGACCGACGATCACGTCCCCTTCTTTACTAGCGACCAATGGCCGGGCTATCCCAGCGCCTTGCTCCATGCCTATGGGGAATGGTATCAGCCCGAGCGCCAAGGGACGCGAGGACGATATCCGGCCCCACGGTGCCGCCCACCGCCGAATTTGCTGTATGCTCAAGTGGTTAAGCGACGTGAAAAAGGACGGGTGGTCGAGGTGACCCGTAAGAGGGTCTGGGGAAGCGCGGACGAGCTTCAGGCGCGATTGGCCGCATCCGCCACCAGCACGACGATCAACACGAGCTTTGTGGAGCGGGATAACCTGGCCTGGCGCGAACACAATCGGCGGTTGGCTCGCAAGACGACCGCGTTTTCCAAGCAACGGTCGTGGATGGAAAAGCAGGTGTGGCTGTCGTTGGCTTACTACCATTTCTGCTTGCCCCACCTGAGCCTGCGTGAGGAATTGCCCACCCCGGAACCGACCCGAGGCAACGGATCGCCCCGTAAATGGCGGCCTGTCACGCCGGCCATGGCGGCGGGGATGACCGATCATATCTGGACCACGGCGGAGTTGCTGGGCTTTCGGGTACCCGCACCGTTTCTGAATACCTTGGAAACCATCAAACACTTGTTCCCCGCACTCGACGATGCTCATCACGTAAACTGAGGGACACCACCCGAAACTTTCTTGCACGAAATTTCGCTCTTTTCTTTGGTTTAACATCACCTGTTTGCAAATACTGACGAATCCAACGATTCAGGGTGTCCATCCCGATTTTGAATAAGGTAATTATGTCAATTTTCGACGTACCATTCAAATAATTCTGTATCACTCTTGTTCTTAAATCTTCACTATATGGCTTGGACATTGAGATACTCCTTAGTTTGTCTAGTGGGCTGACACAGAAGTTTTGACAGGTTCAGAGGTTTCTAGGTCCACCGGGGTTTCAGAAGATTTCAAGGGAGGATAGAGGCGCTTGAGTTTGACCCGGGCCAAGTCGGTGCCGAACTGCCAGTGGATTTTGGTCTGACGTAGGTTGCGTGGGCCTTGCCAAGCGGCGATTTCCTTCCGCAAAGTTTCGAGGTTCGCAATGCGGCGATTCAAACACTGGCCGGCGAGAACAGCGAACTCACATTCCGCCATATTGAGCCAACTGCCATGCTTGGGGGTGTAATGAAATTCGAGCTTGCGGGTGATCCGGCGGGCTTCCTCTGGAGAAAAGACACTATACAAGGCCGCAGGAGTGTGGGTATTGAGGTTATCCACGACCAACCGGATTCGCTCCGCCTTCGGAAAGTACACATCAACGAGTTGCTGCATTTGCTGGGCAAAATCGCGTTTGGTGCGCTGTTTCGTGACATTAACATGACGCCACCCGCGCAAGGGTTGTACGAATAGAAATAAATTGGCGGTGCCTTCGCGTTTGTATTCACAGTCATAGCGCGCCGGTTGACCCGGGCGGGCGGGTTGAGGACAGCGGGTTTCGCTGGTCAATTGCACCGGACTTTCATCGAAGCACACTTGGGGGTATTGAGGATCATCGGGTTCGGCGTACAGGTCCAACACATCCTCCATATGCCAAACATAATCGGGACTGACACTGGGAATACACCATTCTTGACGTTGCCAGGGTTTGAGGTCGTTTTTTTAAGGATGCGCCGCACACTCTCACGGGAAATGGCTTCGATGGGCCGGAGTTCCATGAAGCGGTCCGCTAACAATTGGAGAGTCCACTGACAACGGCCAGCGGGCGGGGTACTACAGGCCAAGGCGACCAGAAAGGCGGCCTGTTTGCCGGTCAAGGCCGGGGGCAAACCGACTCGTGGCCGCTCGCTTAACGCCGCCAGCAACCCTTCGTCGACAAACCGTTGACGGGTACGATGAACGGTCGAAATCCCCAAGTGAAGGCTTTGGGCAATGGCCTCATCCGTCGCCCCTTCCGCAGCCTGCAGCAACACATGGGCACGGGCAACCTTGCGCGCCGCTGCCTTGCCTTTATGAATGACCTTCAGCAGGTCTTCCCGCTCCTCTTCAGTTAGATCAACCAGATACTTGTGGGCCATGGTGATTCCTCCTGTTGATCTCAACCATAGGGCACCCACCGCTACCTGTCAAAACTTCTGTGTCAGCCCACTAGTTTCTCTATTATATAATAACTAACAAAAAACTGTTTGACTATAAGACGTTACTTAACGCCGCGAACGCCGCCAAATCGAGGGTTTCAGGGCGGATGCTTGAATCGACGCCAGCGGCTTCAATATGCGCAGCGTCCAGCAAACCGCCAAGACTGTTGCGCAGGGTTTTGCGCCGCTGGGAAAAGGCTTGACGCACGATTTCAGCAAAACGCCGTTCGTCCTGCACGACAACCGGTAGTGTTTCACGTGGAACCAGGCGCACGACGGCTGAACGAACCTTGGGAGGGGGGCGAAATGCCTGCTGTCCGACCGTGAACAGGCACTCCACTCGACAACGGTATTGCAACATCACCGACAGTCGGCCATAAGCCGGATCGCCTGGATTCGCCGCCATACGCTCCACCACTTCCTGCTGCAACATAAGGTGCAAGTCATGGAGATATTCAGCTTGCGTCAGTAAATGGAACAACAGCGGCGTGGAGATGTTGTAGGGCAGATTACCGGCAACGCGCAATCGGGGACTATGACCACGCAGCGCAGCGAAATCGAATTTCAATGCATCCGCCTGATGGATGCGCAGCATTCCCAAGCCAGCGCAGCGCGATCGCAGGGGGTCCAGCAGATCGCGATCCAGTTCCACGACATCCAGTTCGCCAACCGCCTGCAATAACGGTCGAGTCAGCGCGCCCAGGCCAGGACCGATTTCCACCAAACATTCGCCAGGCTTAGGATGAATCGCTGCAATAATGCGCGCGATAATGTCGGGATCGTGCAGAAAGTGTTGACCAAAGCGTTTGCGTGGCGAATGCCGAATAGCAACGCTCATGGCGTCGCAGTAGCAGACTGAGCGGTGCGCAGGCGAACCTCGACGTAGGCTTCATCACGCAACCGGCGCAGCCATTGCTCCCACTCTTCGTCGGAACGCCGCCGGAATAGCGCTTCACGCACCCGGTCACGATCCATGCTGCCGCCCGTCGAGACCGGGGTATCTGGACTTGAGGCGTTGCCGCCTCGCATATCCAGCAGTTTAACGATGTGAAATCCGCTTGGACTGCGAATCAGCTCACTGAACTGCCCCGGCTGCAATTTAAGTACGACATCGGTGAACAAGGTCGGTAATTGATCTGCGCGTCGCCAACCCAGGTCACCGCCTTCCAGGGCCTGCTGACCGGCGGAAACACTAGTGGCCAGCCGCCCAAAATCCTCACCCTGACCCAATCGCGCCAGTACATCTTCTGCTTTGCGCTTGGCAGTGGCAATTTGCTCTGGGAAAGCCTCTTCCGGCACAGCGATCAGAATCTGGGCAATACGATATTCAGCGCCACGACCGCGACCGCCACTCATTGGATTAATTTGCCCAGTTAATTGGGTTTGCACACTCTCTACGTCCTGATCGGAAATCTGAATCTGGCTGTCCACCGCTTTCTGTCGCAATCGAGCAGTCATCAATTCCCGACGTACGTCATCGCGGAATTTGGCGAAGCTAATGCCATCCTTTTCGACCGCTTGCTGTAATTGAGTCAGACTCATGTTATTGCGCCGGGCCAGATTATCAATCGCGGCATTCAGGGTGGCGTCATCGACCGTGATTCCGTTGCGCTCGGCAGTGCGCAATTCCAGTTGGGACAGAATCAGGCGCTCCAGCACCTGATGTTCCAGATCGGCTCTGAGAGGAATCGACGCCTTGTTCTGACGCATCTGGCGTTCGACCAGCGACATAGCGGCGTCCAGCTCCTTGCGAGTAATCACGTCGTCGTTGACTACTGCGACAATGACATCCAAAGTACTGGCCGTTCCTTCAGGACCGGGACCAAACACTAGTTGCGCCTGACCGGGAACAGGCAGGACGCACAGACTAAGCAACAGGAAAAAAAGCAGTTTGTTCATGCGGGTCATCAGCAGTAGGGCCTAATAGCGGATCGGTTGATAGCCAAGAATGGAACTCTGCAACACTGTTTCAAGACCTCCACCTAATCGGGACAGACCTTTCAATTCCAATTCCAGGTAAAACCCGGTCTTTGCATCGGGATCCACTGGGCTGTCGCGATACTGACGGGCGGCCGTTCGCACAGCCCAGCAACAATCCTCGTATTCGAGTCCAGCTAGAGTTTCAAGATTCCGGCTGACATTCATGGCTTGATTCCAGCGGGCCATGACCCGCCATTGCGAAGTCAACGGCCAAAGTAGCGATATGTCTAGCGAGTGAATTTGATCGTTGGCATCCGGAGACTGTTCCGACGGATCGCGGTCCAGCAGGTAAGATAAATTCACCAATTGTCGAGGATTGGCGTAATAGCGCAGATCGAATGCGCCACGTAATAAATCCTGATTATCCGGTTCCAGTTGCACGCTGCCCTGCACCGACCAGCGAGATGATAGATTCAGTTGCCCCTGGGCAATCAATCCTGAACTGTCTTCAGTCGCCGGCGGTGTGTCGGGATATAGGGTCACTCGACGATCCTCAAAGTACTGAATTTGGCCAATACTGGCGCGCAACCGTTCGCGTCCACTGGCGTCATCGAGAATCCGCGTGGTCAATGCCGCAGTCAACTGATTGGCGTCGCCCATGCGGTCAGCACCGATAAAGCGGTTCTTGCGGAACAGCCAGTCGTGGTCACGATCCATCCGGCTGCTGTCGAACAGTGGGATGTTATCCTGACTGCGATAGGGGACATAAAGATAGAACAGCCGAGGTTCGAGGGTCTGCGTTCCCGAAGCAACGCCCAGCCAGTGAGCTTGCAGGGGCCGGTCAAAAGTCAGGCCGCTGTCCAGGCTGAGTATGGGCACACTGCGCGAGGGCGCATCATCGGCATTCGGTTCGGTATTGTCGAGTTGGTAGCCGGTATAACGAAAAGCGGCCTCGGGCTTAAGATGACCCCAGGGCTTTTGCAGGGTCCAGCCGATGGTCGGCCACAAATCCAGGCGTCCCCCGGTGACCACATCGGATTGCTCGAAATGCACGAATTCGCCGTAGAGTCCATAGTCGAAGCCACCCGCGCCGGTTGGCCATGCGCCATCGAACAGCAGTTGTGGCAGACGCTGATAGGGCTTGCCCGTGGTGGCGAATAATTCCGGCGTTAGAATCTGGTAACCCTGGACGCGCGCCAACGCACGCCAGTTATTTCCTTCATAACGAGCGTCCAGATGGCGCTCCAGATAATTGACGGTTAGAAACTCCAGATTATTGTTCAGGTCCCGCAGATAATCGTCGTCGGAAACGTATTCATAACCCAGGTCTGTATAAAAGTTCGGCAATGGCGCGGCGCGGTCGCTGATCTTGAACGAGCCACGATCGCCATCGTAGCGACGGTCGTGCGGAATATACTCAGCGTCGATTTCTCCCTGGCGACCGGGATACAGATAGCGGTATTCCGCGCCCAGCAACAGCCCACGCGCCGTCATCAGGCGTGGCGTAATCGTCATGTCACGGTTAGGCGCGATATTCCAGTAATAGGGGACCTGCAGATCGAAACCGGTCTCGCTGCTGTAACCCTGACGCGGAAACAGGAACCCTGACTGCCGTTCATCGGTGATAGGGAAGGACAAATAGGGAAAATAGAGCAATGGGGTATCATGGAAAGCGATGCTGATGTGGGTGGCTGAACCACGGCCGCTGGCCTGATCCAGTTCCAGATCGCGCGCGCGCAACTTCCAGAATTCCTGGTCGCGCGGACAGGTGGAATAGGTCGCATCCTCAAGCTGGCTGCGTTGCTGACGCCGATCCATGCGTACTTCATCTGCATGACCCTGGGCATTACGGCTCGGCAGATAATAATCCGCATCCTTAAACCAGCCGGTTTCGTTATTTAAATCGACCTCGGCCTGCTGGCCACGGATGGCTTGATCTGGATCGCCATAGATAAACCCCTGCTCAATCCGAGCCCGATTATCAGGACGCTCCAGGATAATCTGATTAGCGCGCAACTGTTGGCTCCCACGGAACAGGTTGACCTTGCCTTCCAGCACCGATTGATTAGGAGAGGATTCGACCCGATCAGCATCCGCCTGGAGTGGCGACTCATCTGACGGAGGCGCATTCGGCAATGCAGGAACGATGTCCAACGCAAGTGCGTCGGGTTCGCAACGCGCCCAGGGATTGAACGGGTTAGTAGATTGCGCCTGTACGCTGGTCAATGATGACAAGACCAGCATGGCGCCGATAATAAATGTTGGATAATACGGCGTCACGGAGCAGAATTTTACGTGTTGATGGAAGTGCCTTAACATCGCATAGATTGAGCTTTGCTGCAATCAAGTATGAGGTATCAGGTTTCAGGCTCCAGGTTTCACGAATTCATGTTTCACGTGAAACCATGGATAGATTCCAGATTTTGGCGGAAATATGACGCCCGATACCCGATACCTGATACCCGATATCTTAAAGGATGGAGTCAATTTTGTGAGTGATCGTGAGCAAGTGCTGCGTGAGTGGCTAAATGAAGTTTTAGCAATGAGTCCCCGCCGGATTGCCCCTGCCTCCAGCGACGCCAGTTTCCGCAGCTACTTCCGGGTTTGGTGTGATGACCAGACGCACATCGTTATGGACGCGCCTCCGGATAAGGAAGATTGCCGGCCCTTTGTCGCGATTGCCCAAGCTATGCGCACATTAGGATTGAATACGCCAGAAGTGTTAGCCAGTGATCTCGATCTGGGATTGTTATTATTGACCGACTTGGGTTCCCGCCAGTATTTGGCTGAACTGGATCAGCAGAGCGTTCCCAACCTGTATGCGGATGCGCTTGAAGCGCTGGCGCGGTTGCAAGTCGGCGGTGATCCGGCTTCGTCATTGCTACCCCCCTACGATTCTGCGTTGTTGCATCGGGAGATGGAATTGTTCCGCGAGTGGTTCCTGGGGAAATTGCTGGGTCTGGAACTCAGTGCGGATGAACACCATATTCTCGACCAAGCCTTTGCTGTGTTGACGGATAACGCCTTGGCGCAACCGCGTGTCTGGGTTCACCGGGACTATCACTCCCGTAATCTGATGATCACGGATCTGGATAACCCAGGCGTGCTGGATTTCCAGGATGCAGTTGTCGGCGCTGTCACTTACGATCTGGTCTCGCTGCTGCGCGATTGCTATATCGCTTGGCCGCGCGAGCAGGTAGAGATTTGGGTGCTGGATCACCGGGCGCGGTTGCGGGCGCTCGGCATGACCGGGCTGGAGGATGCCGATCAATTTCTGTGCTGGTTCGATCTGATGGGCATCCAACGTCACCTCAAAGCAACCGGTATCTTCGCCCGTCTCAATTTACGCGACGGCAAAGCAGGTTATTTACCCGATATTCCGCGCACCCTGGGCTACGTTTTGGAAGTGGCGAACCGTTATCCCATAATGGCTGATTTATGCCGCCTGTTACGGGTACGGGGCGTGGATCGCTGGAGACCGGCGGATTTTCTGCGATGAAAGCAATGATCCTGGCTGCCGGACGCGGAGAGCGGATGCGTCCCTTAACTGACCATACGCCTAAACCGTTACTACCGGTGGCTGGACGACCGTTAATTGTCCATCACCTGGAAAGACTGCAGGTAGCCGGCATTGTCGAGGTCGTGATCAATACGGGTCATCTGGGTGAACAGTTGCCGGCGGCGCTGGGGAGCGGCAGCGCATGGGGTTTGAACATCGCCTGGTCGCCGGAACCGCCCGGCGCGCTGGAAACCGGCGGCGGCATCTTTCAGGCTTTGCCTCTGCTCGGTCAGGAATCCTTTATAGTCATCAACGGCGATATCTGGACGGATTATCCTTTCACCCAATTACTGGATACGCCCAACGGTCTGGCGCATCTGGTGCTGGTAGACAATCCACAGCATCACATTGGGGGCGATTTTGCCCTACTGGAGAATAGACGGGTCATGGAACAGCCATCGCCACGCCTGACCTTTAGTGGCATCAGCGTTCTGCGCCCTGGGTTGTTTAAGGATTGCCAACCGGGCCGGTTCCCATTAGGCCCTCTGTTACGCAGAGCGATAACGATGGGCCAGGTCAGCGGCGAGCATTACCGAGGCGGCTGGCGCGATATCGGCTCGCCGGAACGACTGGCGGAATTGAATATGGCGTTGAGTGCTTCCAAACAGCAAGTAGCGAGTAGCGAATAGTCGATGGGCAATCATTCACTCCCCTCGCTCGCTGCTGCTGGGAGAGGGGTTGTGAGAGAAGGCGCTCTCTTCCTCAATACGTTCCATCGTCTTTTCAATCCAGTCTTCCACCTGTTGGGTCAAATCCTGGGGTGAATGACCAGTGCTAGCGAGCAAAGGGCCAAAGACCACTTGAATGGTTCCAGGGCGTTTGATAAATCCCCCGCGTGGCCAAAACTTCCCTGTGTTGAGCGCGACCGGCAAGATGGGACAGCCGCTGCGCACCGCCAGCACGGCGCCTCCCATGCCATAGCGCTTACGAACTCCCGGCGCAACCCGGGTGCCTTCGGGAAAGATCAACACCCATTGTCCCTGATGAAGATATTCCACACCCTGCCGGATGACTTGCTTGACCGCCGAGGCACCTGCCTGACGGTCAATGGCGATTGGTCGTAGCAGCCACAACGCCCAGCCAAAGAAAGGTATCCAAAACAACTCACGTTTGAGAACCCACGCGATTGGCGGCAGACATTGGTGGAAAAATAGTGTTTCCCAGGTGGATTGATGCTTGGCCATGACGACGACCGGACGGTCAGGAATATGTTCGATGCCGACAAGTTGGTAATCAATCTGACAGGTAAGATGCAACCACCCAATATTGAAACGGGACCAAAGTTGGGACAAGCGATAACGCCAACGGAAGGGCATGGGAAAACTCAAGATTACCAACGAAGCCACGATCACTGTCGACGTCACCATACCGCATGAAAACAGTAGCGAACGCAGGAACAGGTTCAAAGTCACGGGTTGAGCAGAGGCGTGAGTAGACATGGTTTGCAGGATCGGCGCCCCTTCATTGCATAGCGATGAGATAATCGGCTACCGCAGCTAGATCATCGAAGACTTGAACATTCGCGCAACTTTCGGCCTCCTGTTCCAGAGTTGTCGCGCCTTTGCCGGTGCGCACCAGCAGGGGCCATGCATTCGCCGCACGAGCAGCCCGGATGTCGCGCAAGCTATCCCCGACAATTGGCACACCTTGCAGTTCGCATTTTAAGCGCCGGCTGATTTCCAGGAACATACCTGGATTAGGCTTGCGATAGGGATTGGCCTCATCGATGTCCGGGCAGAAAAATATCGCATCAATTAAACCACCGGTTTCCTGCGCTAATCGATGCATTTTTTTGTGGATGAGATTGAGTGTTTCCAGATCAAATAATCCCCGACTCACGCCAGATTGATTGGTCGCAACCACGACTCGATAACCGGCATGACTGAGCCGGGTCACGGCTTCCAAACTGCCAGGAATCGGTACCCATTCATCCGGAGATTTAATGAAGGCGTCGGAATCTTCGTTGATCACGCCATCACGGTCCAAAATAATCAATTTCATGTTCATTCAAGGCTAAAGGCTAAAGTGTTTCACGTGGAACCAGGGAAGGTTCCGGTTTCAGGTTGCAGGCTCCAGGTTGCAGGTTGCAGGTTGCAGGTTCTCTTGTTCCACGTGAAACGATGAGCAGATTCCAAGTTTTGGCAGATACCTGATGCCTGCCCCCTGATGCCTTCTTCAATCCTGTAAGCGTGAGAAATCCGCTACGCGTAAAAACAGGCTACCGAGTTCGTTCAGCAATGCAATCCGGTTATCGCGTACTACAGGATCCTCCGCCATCACCAGCACCTGATCGAAGAATTGATCGACCGGCTCACGCAGAGTAGCTAGTCGGTTTAGAGCCTCCCCGTACAGACCGGCTTCCATCAGCGGTATCACCTCCGAGGAGAGTTCCACGAGCTGGCCAGCCAACGCCTGTTCCGCTTCTTCTTTCAGCAAATCAGGGCGAACCTCAAAGGGCAACGCGGTTTCGATTTTGCGCAGGATATTGCGGATGCGTTTGTTAGCAGCCGATAGGCTGGCGGCTTCCGGTAATTGGCGAAAAGCGCTGACCGCTCGCACGCGATGATCGAAATCCAGGGGACGAGTCGGCTGGCATTCCAGCACGGCTTCAAACGTATCTGGATGAATGCCCTGATCCAGATAGTAACCGCGCAACCGGTCCATCATGAATGCAAGGACAGTCTCAATCGCGGGTTTGGCGTGGAGGGAGATATCGAAGTTCGCGGCAGCGTGTTCCAGTAGCGCGCGCAAATCCAGATCCAGCTTGCCTTCGATCAAGATACGCAAGACGCCAAGCGCAGCACGGCGCAGCGCGAAAGGGTCCTTTGCGCCGGACGGTGCTTGGCCAATGGCAAAGATACCGATCAGCGTATCCAGCCGGTCAGCCAGGGCGATGCTGCGTCCCGTGTCGGTTGCCGGCAACCGGTCGCCCGCGAAACGCGGCAGGTAGTGTTCCTCGATGGCTTGAGCGACTTCGGACGCTTCCTGATCGTGCAGGGCGTAGTAACGGCCCATGATGCCTTGCAGTTCGGGAAATTCCTGCACCATTTGCGTCATCAGATCGCATTTGGCCAGCCGTCCGGCCCGTTCCGCCCAGTCGGTGTTGTTATGGCGTTGTTCGGCGATGAAGCGCGCCAAGCGAGCCACTCGGTCGCTTTTATCAGCCAGACTGCCGAGTTGATGCTGGAACACCACATGTTTGAGCGTCTCAATATGCGTAGCCAGTGGCTGCTTGCGATCCTGATTCCAGAAAAACTCGGCATCGCTGAAGCGCGGACGGATGACGCGCTCATTACCAGCGCGCACCTGATCTGGATCCTGGCTTTCCAGGTTGGCGATGGTGATGAAATGGGGCAATAATCGACCGTGGACATCCACTACCGGGAAGTAGCGCTGGTTATCCTGCATGGTGCTGATTAGCGCTTCGGCGGGCACGTCCAGGAAGCGTCGTTCAAAATTGCCGGCCAGCGCCACCGGCCATTCGACCAGCGCTGTGACCTCATCCAGTAGTTCCAGTTTGATGACCGCCACGCCGCCCAACTCGGCAGCGACTGCTTCGGCTTGCGTCCGGATGGCCGCACGGCGTTCGTTGAAATCGGCAATCACTTTGCCTTCGGTCGCCAGAGTCCGAGCATAGCGGATGGGAACGGTCAGGCGAATCGGGCGTGGATGATGAAAGCGATGGCCGCGCGTTTCCCGACCGGTTTGGACACCCATGATCGTCGCCGGGATCACTTCATCGCCGAACAACAATACCACCCAATGCACCGGGCGCACGAACTCGTCGTCGCGATCACCCCAGCGCATCCGTTTGGGAATGGGTAGATTGGCTAGCGCTGCTTCGACAATACCCGGAATCAGCTCCGTCGTAGCAGCGCCGGGTTCATGGTTGACGTGTACGAGCCAGACGCCCTTGTCGGTTTGCTGCTTTTGCAATTGCGCCACAGTGACGCCGCAGGAGCGGGCGAAGCCCTCGGCGGCTTTGGTCGGTTGACCATCTGGACCAAAGGCGGCGCTCAGGGCCGGTCCCCGCCGTTCCAGTTGCTGGTCGGGCTGGCGCACCGGCAGATGGTCGACAAGGACAGCCAGCCGGCGCGGGGTGGCGAAACGATGGATCTCGCCGCCGGTTAAGTCCGCTTTTTCCAGCCCTTCGCGAATGCCTTGTTCAAACGCTTCGGACAGCGTCGACAAGGCTTTGGGCGGCAATTCCTCGGTGCCGATTTCAATCAGCAGATCGCGGATGTCAGGCATGGGCGGCCTCCAGACGCGCAGCAGCGACGGACTGACACATGGGAAAACCCCGGACGGCGCGGGCATCGTAGTAGGCTTGAGCAACGGCGCGCGCTAAGGTGCGGACGCGCAGGATGAAACGTTGCCGCTCGGTGACCGAGATGGCCTTGCGGGCGTCCAGCAGGTTAAAGGTATGAGAGGCTTTGAGCGTCATTTCGTAAGCGGGCAGGGGCAGGCCGAGTTCAATCAGGCGTTTGCTTTCGGCTTCGCAGGTGTCGAAGGCGACGAAGAGCGCGGTGGTGTCGGCATGTTCAAAGTTGTAGGTGGACATTTCCACTTCGTTCTGGTGAAACACATCGCCGTAGGTGACCCGACCCAGCGGGCCAGCGGTCCAGACCAAGTCAAAGACGCTTTCCACGCCTTGCAGATACATGGCGATGCGTTCGATGCCGTAAGTGATTTCGCCGGTGACCGGTTTGCAGTCCAGGCCGCCGACCTGTTGAAAGTAGGTGAACTGGGTGATCTCCATGCCGTTCAGCCAGACTTCCCAGCCCAAGCCCCAGGCACCTAGGGTCGGGGATTCCCAGTTGTCCTCGACAAAGCGGATGTCGTGGATCAGGGGATCGAGGCCCAGTTCCTGGAGCGAGCCGAGGTAGAGGTCTTGCAAGTCCAGTGGGGAAGGTTTAATAACGACCTGGTATTGGTAGTAGTGCTGCAGACGATTGGGATTTTCGCCGTAACGGCCATCGGTGGGACGGCGGGAAGGTTGCACGTAAGCGGCGCTCCATGGTTCAGGGCCAATGGCGCGCAGGAAGGTCGCCGGGTGAAAGGTTCCCGCACCTACTTCCATATCGTAGGGTTGCAACAACACGCAACCTTGGCGTGCCCAGTAATCTTGCAAGGCCAGGATCAGTCCCTGGAAAGTCGAAACGTCGCGCACGGGCGCCTCCAAAAGCCAAAGGGGAGCATGAGCTGTCCCCAGGTTTTCTCGTCATG
This sequence comes from Gammaproteobacteria bacterium, assembly GCA_024235095.1. Taxonomy (NCBI): domain Bacteria; kingdom Pseudomonadati; phylum Pseudomonadota; class Gammaproteobacteria; species Gammaproteobacteria bacterium. The sequence continues at coordinate 1,242,160 of JACKNC010000001.1, read as the reverse complement.
ATCGGAGGTGAAGTATAGCGCGATGATGGGGATGGGTTCACATAGCTTAAAGGTAACTACCTATGATCACGCGATGTTCGACTTTAATTAAGTGATCAAGCCTATTATCTTGGACATGTCATCCTGCTTGACCATCATAATATTAGATTATGCTAATATAACTATCGAACTGCATTCCATCTTTGGTAGCACAGGATTGATAACATGAACACCGCCTCCCCAACATCCCCCGTGCCGACTGCCGCACCCAGCCCGGCAACCACGCATTTGTGTCTCGAACATTTTCCCATTGCATTTTTCTCAACTGTCATGGGTCTAGCCGGTCTCACTCTGGCCTGGCAGAAAGCTCACGCAGTCCTGGGAGCGCCGCCGATCATCAGCGCGGGTTTGCGTGGCGCAGTCACCGCCTTGTTCATTATTTTGCTGATTTTTTATGGCTTGAAAGCCTTGCGTTATCCACAAGCTGTCGTTATGGAAATGCGTCACCCCATCCGCATTAACTTTTTCCCTACTGTATCGATTTCCTTGTTGCTGCTCGCTATTGTGTATCTGGAGAGAGCGCCTGAAGCCGCATTCTGGCTGTGGATCGCCGGCGCTCTCCTGCATCTGGGATTCACCCTGGCCATTTTCGGCAGTTGGATTCACCATACTCACTACGATATCAAACACGCTAACCCGGCCTGGTTTATTCCGGTGGTTGGCAACATTGTTATCCCGATTGCCGGGGTGCGGCTGGCCTCGCCGGAATTGTCCTGGTTCTTTTTCAGCATTGGCCTGGTGTTCTGGATCGTGTTAATGACCATCGTGCTGTATCGACTGTTTTTTCACGAGCCGCTGCCCGTGCGGTTAGCGCCGACCCTGTTCATTTTGTTGGCGCCGCCCTCGGTGGGCTTCATCGCCTATCTCGCGTTGACTGGCGAACTAGACGCTTTTGCCCGCATCTTGTATTACAGCGCATTGTTCCTGGGCCTGCTCCTGGCGAGCAACGCCGTGCGTTTTTTACGCCTGCCCTTCTTCATCTCCGCCTGGGCTTACTCTTTCCCACTAGCGGCGCTGACCCTGGCCACATTGATCATGGGCGCCCGCCTGCCTAGTTTAATATTTGATCTCCTTGGGATCGGACTGCTAGCGATTCTCTCACTGGTCGTTGCCGTTCTAGTGTTTCGCACAATCGTTGCCATCCAGCGTCGGGAAATTTGCGCGCCGGAGTAGAAATCTATTGGTTTGGCCCAATCGAGGCAAACATGACTGCCCGCATCCTGTTAATCGAGGACGAACCGTCCATCGCGGAAGTGGTTGAATTTGCTCTGACCAGCGAGGGTTTTCAGGTGACCTGGCGGACCCTGGTCTGCGAGGCTGAAGCCGAATTGACGGCAGCGCCCTGTGATCTCCTGATCCTCGATTTGGGACTGCCCGACGGTTCAGGACTGGAGTTACTGAAACGGTTGCGGCGCGATTCGGAAATCCCGGTGCTCATCCTGTCTGCCCGAAATGCCGAGCTGGATCGGGTGCTTGGCCTGGAACTGGGAGCTGACGACTACGTGACCAAGCCGTTCAGCCCCCGCGAACTGGCGGCCCGGGTCAAGGCCATTCTGAAACGCACCGTTCGCAATCCTCCCGTCATCGATAAGGTTAATATTGCTCCAAATGCCGGCAAGACCTGGTTTGAGGTCGATGAAGTCCGCGCCACCATTCGGTTTCACAACCATCCTCTGGACTTGACTCGCTATGAATATTTACTGCTCAAGACGCTGCTCGCTCAACCCGAACGGGTATTTTCCCGCGCGCAATTGATGGACCATGTTTGGTCCGATCCAGCCGCCAGTTTCGAGCGCAGCGTGGATACGCACATTAAAACTCTGCGGGCCAAACTGCGGGAAATCGACACCACGCTGGACCCGATTCGCACCCATCGCGGCCTGGGTTACTCGATCCATGTTTGCGACGATTCCTGAGTCCAATCATGCATCTGGGTCTTAAACTGTTTCTCGGCTACTTTCTGATTGTCGGCCTCGGCGTGTACTTTTCCCTCAACATTCTGGGCGTGGAAATCAAACCCGCGTTCCGTCAGGCCACCGAAGAGACATTAATCGATACAGCCAATCTGCTGGCGGTGCTGGCTCGGGATGAGGTGTTGAATGGCAACCTGAGCAATGGCCGTTTTCAAGCCCGATTAGCAGAGTATGCACAGCGGACCCCCAACGCCGAGGTGTGGGATATTGTGAAAAACACTCTGGACCATCGGGTGTACATTACCGATGAGCGCGGTATCGTCCAGTTTGATTCTACCGATCAGGCGGTTGGCCAGGATTATTCGCGCTGGAACGATGTTTATCTGACCTTGCGCGGTGAATATGGCGCGCGCACGACCCGGGAAAATCCTGATGATGAGCGAACCTCGGTCATGTACGTGGCGGCGCCGATTCGGGATGAAGAACGGATTATCGGTGTGTTGAGTGTAGCCAAGCCCGGCTCCAGCATCCAACCCTATGTGGACCGGGCGGAGGCCAAGCTGCGCCGCGCCGCCGCTGTGCTGGTGGCCGTATCGCTGACGGTGGGACTGGGATTTTCCTGGGCGCTGGCGCGTTCGATCCATCGTCTCGCGGCTTACGCCCGTGCGGCGGCTGAGGGCCAACGAGTCACGGTTCCCCAGGGCGGCGGCCCGGAAATGCAGGCGCTGGCGGAAGCGGTGGCAACGATGCGCGACCGGTTGGAAGGTCGGGATTATGTGGAGCGCTATGTCCATACCTTGACGCATGAGATGAAAAGTCCTTTGGCGGCAATTACCGGCGCTGCGGAATTGTTGCAGGACGAACTGCCGACAACCCAACGCGAACGGTTCGTCAGTCTGGTGGCCACTGAAGCGGAGCGGCTGCAACAACTGGTCGAGCGCCTGCTGGCGCTGGCGACCGTTGAGCAACGGCGCGAACTTCAGGAACAACGCCCGGTATGGCTGTGGCGAATTGTGGAGGATTTGCTGATCTCCCGCGCACCGACCATAGCCCGCAAGCAGTTGCGCATTGACCAACGAATCCCGGAAAACGCTATGGTGCTTGGCGAATCGTTTCTAATCGCCCAGGCGATGGGCAATTTGCTGGACAATGCGCTCGATTTCACGCCGGATCAGGGCATCGTTACCCTGGACGCCGAAAGGCTCGACGACGCCTGGCGATTGACGGTCGCCAACAGCGGCGGCGCTATCCCCGACTATGCCCACGAACGGCTATTTGAACGGTTTTACTCGCTGCCCCGCCCGGACACCGGGCGCAAAAGCACGGGACTGGGATTAGCGTTTGTTCGGGAAGTGGCGCACCTGCACGGCGGAAACATTGCAGTAGATAACCTTTTGGATCAGAGTGGAAAAGCGACCGGCGTGGTTGCGAAATTAACGCTGCCAGCTACAGATTACTGTTAATGACCAGCGTTGCCCCGGTCATGCATCCGGATTCGGCTGGGTCACACAGGAAAGCAATCACCTTGGCGACATCCGCTGGACCGGTGCGGGTGCGCAAATGCGGCGCGGCTTGCCGCAACATCGCGGTATCCACCGCCCCCGGCGCTACGCCATTGACGCGAATTCCACAATCCCGCCCTTCGGCGGCCAACGCCTCAGTTAAGCCGGTCAGGGCAAACTTGCTGACGGTGTAAGCTGCGTAGCCGGGGAACTTCTCCGTCCCCGACACGCCGCCCAATGAAGACACGTTAACGATGGCGCCGCCGCGCTCGCGCATCAGTCGAAACGCCTGTTGCGCACATAACACCGCGCCGCGCAGGTTGACCGCCATCAAATGATCCCAGTCGTTCATTGCCAGTTCGGCGAACGGCCCACTTAACATCATGGCGGCGTTGTTGACCAGGAGGTCCAATCGACCAAAGTCCGTGGCGATTTTCGCAAACGCCGCTTCTACAGTAGCCTCATCGGCGACATCAAGCGTTATTAGGGAAGCGCTCAGTCCACTGGCGCGTATCCGGTCAACCGTAGCGCTGAGTTCTTCCTGAGTGCGGCTGGCGACAATTACCTGAGCGCCTTTATTCGCTAACGCCTCAGCGGTCGCCGCGCCGATGCCCCGCCCTCCGCCAGTGATTAGCGCGACCTGGTTTTTCAAAGAGGGATTTAACGCTTGAGTCATAGATTTTTAGCCTCGCTTAATCAGCAATTCCATACCGTTTCCGATAATCACGCATCTGTTCCAGATATTGCGCATATTCTGGTCGGTCAGCCAGATAGGCGATCAAATCGTTCAGAGTGATGATGCATGTCACGGAAATACCCTGATCGCGTTCGACTTCCTGCACAGCCGATAATGCCCCTTGACCCCGTTCCTGACGATCCAGGGCGATGATGACCCCGGCAGGCGTTGCCCCATGCGCGGCCAGAATATGCATCGTCTCGCGAATGGCGGTGCCGGCGGTGATGACATCGTCCACGATTAAAACGCGGCCCTGGAGCGGAGCGCCGACGATCAGCCCCCCTTCGCCATGATCCTTGGCTTCTTTGCGGTTAAAGCACCAAAGCAGGTCGCGCCCCTGCTGTTCGGCCAACGCAACGGCAACGGCGGCGACGAGCGGAATTCCTTTGTAGGCGGGTCCGAACAAGACATCGAATTCCAATCCAGCTTCGTTGATCGCCGCCGCGTAACAACGGCCCAGCCGCGCCAAGGCTGCGCCACTGTTGAACAGGCCCGCATTGAAAAAATAGGGGCTGATTCGCCCGGATTTGAGAGTAAATTCGCCAAAGCGCAATACGCCCCGGTCAATGGCTAGGTCGAGAAAGTTGCGTTGATGGTTATGCATGGTTCAGAATTCCAGGTATCAGGTATCAGGTTCCACGAGCGGAAACAGGAAGTTGCTCATGAATTTGTCCGGCTTCCACACTCACGCTAATCTACCGCTAACCCGTCGCCCATTCGCCTTGGGAAAGCTGGAAAGTCCGATTTTCCCGCCAAAGAGCAGTGTCCAGCAATCCCGGCTCAATGGCGGTAATGAACAACTGCACGTCAAGCGTCGCCAGGACGCGCATGACCCGCACCCGATTATCGGCATCCAGTTCCGCTGGCAAATCATCGATCAGTAGGATACAGGAATCGCCAACGTGACGATGGTACAGTTCCGCCTGCGCCAGCACCAGGGCAATCACCAGCAGCTTTTGCTGACCACGCGACAGCGCTTCGGAAGGTGGGCGGCCATCGATGCGAATGGCAAAGTCAGCGCGATGTGGGCCGAGCCGGGTATAACCCTGCTGACGATCCTGATCACGCCCCACATGAAGCCACTCAGGGAAATCGCGTTCAGACGGCTCCAGAGGCCAACCACGGCGATAATCAACTCCGACCTCTAGCCCAACCAGGGTCTCCCCAATAAATCGCCTTAAAACGCCTTCCAGGGCCTTACAGAAGGTTTCGCGCATCCGATCGAGAATAGCCGCCGCCGTCAACTCGCCATCCCAGGCATCCACCACCCGATTCGCAGCGCCGGACCGCAGCGCCGCATTGCGATGGCGCAACGCGCTGTTGTAGCGACGCCAGGCGTCGAAGAACCCTGGCTCGGCGTGAAACAATCCCCAGTCCATGAAGCGCCGCCGCTGTTGCGGCCCGTCTTCCAGCAAACGATGGCTGTCGGGATTCAGCAGCAACACCGGCGTCTGCCGGGCCAGGTCCGCCAGCGACCGGGTCGGAACGCCGCCAATGCGCGCTGTCAGTTCGCGTGCATCGCGCTCCAGGCCCACCGGCACTCGCCGACCCTCGGCGGTTTGCAAAATCGCAACGACCCGGAAAACTGGCTCACCGGTCTGGATCAGCTCCTGGGGCTGGCGGGTGCGAAACGAACGTCCCCGTCCCAGAAAATAAAGCGCCTCCAGCAAACTGGTCTTGCCGGAGGCGTTCGGGCCAATGACCAGATTCAAACCGGGCGAACACTCCAGACGAATGCTGCACAAGTTGCGAAAACCGGAGATGTCGAGAGTCTCGATGCGCATCCGCACTCACTCCCAGCGCCTGAAGTTTCTCAAAGCCGCATGGGCATGATGACATGGCGTCCACCTTCGCCCTCGGCCTCCTCAATCAGGCAACTGCTGGCGGCATCGGAAAATGATAGTTTGGCTAACTCGCCATTCAAGGCACCCAAGGCGTCGAGCAGATAAATCACGTTGAAGCCGATCTCCAGAGCACCGCCGTTGTAGTTGATCTCAACTTCCTCCTCGGCCTCTTCCTGGTCGGGATTGCGCGCCTTTGCCCGCAAAATCCAGTCCTCCAGTTGCAAGTTGATCCCCTGAGTTTTGTCGTTGAGTACGATGCCGGTCCGGGCCAGTGCGCTGCGCAACGCCATCCGGTCGGCGATGACGACCCGACCGCTCTCGCGAGGAATGACGCGTTGATAATCCGGGAACCTGCCGTCGATCAGCTTGGAGGTAAAGCGAATTTCGCCAAGCACCAACCGAATGTGGTTGACGCTGAGATTAAGCACGACTTCGGCGTCGCTGTCGGCCAGTAGCCGCAACAGCTCCAGAATTCCCTTGCGAGGCACGATGATCTGGCGGGTTTCTGCGACATCAACTTCGGCTTTCAACTCCTGGAACGCCAGCCGGTGGCCATCCGTCGCCACCAGCCGGATCACGCCGGGCGCGGTCTCCAGCAGCAGGCCGTTCAGGTAGTAGCGCACGTCCTGCTGAGCCATGGCGAAGTGGGTGCGCTCGATCATGCCGCGCAGGTCGCCCTGGCGCAGGCGGATATCGCCCTCGAAAGGCAAATCCTCCAGCGTGGGAAAATCGGCGGCGGGCAGCGTGACCAGGGTAAAGCGGCTGCGTCCGCAACGCACGGTTGCCTTATCCCCCTCGCCGCTGAGCACTACCGTCGCGTCTTCCGGCAAGGCCCGCAGGATGTCATGCAGACGTCGAGCGGGCAAGGTAATCTCGCCAGGCGTTTCCACAGCCAGTTCTGTTCGCGCGGATAATTCGACTTCCAAATCAGTAGCCGTCATCGTCAAATCGTGCTCTCGCGCCGCTAGAAGCACGTTGGTCAGGATCGGCAGTGTTTGCCGACGCTCGACTGCGCCGATGACGTGTTGAAGCGGTTTGAGCAATTGCTCGCGCTTGGCTTCCAGTTTCATGCGTTTCTCCCGAAGGTGTTTTCAAAACCCGTGGCAACGGTCCAGCGGGTGGGGGCTAATTCCCGACCAAGGTCAGGGGTTTTAAAAATTTAGCTTTTGTTGACGCGCTCCAAACGGGGTCAATCAATAATTATTTTTTATATTTAAAAGATTATTATTATTAGGGAGGGCAATTTTTGTGGATAACTTTTTTTTATCTTTTATCATCAATAAGCTACACGAGTTTTGCCTGTGGATAACCCTGTGGATAAAATGTGGATAAGTCGATTTTCCTGTGGATAACTTTTTTTGACCGAAAAAGTTATCCACAGGTTAGGCCGAGTTATCCACAGAAATGGCAAAGTTATCCACAGAGTTATCCACAGGCTATTTCGCCAATTTTTCATGGTTAGCATTCAATTTCGGATAAAAACCTGAAAAAATACATATTTTACATAATATTATACTGATTTTACTTATTTTTATGAAATAAATTACAGTCAATTTTATTAATTATAGGACAAAAACCGGATTATTATGATTTATAATATTGATTTTACTTATTTTTATGAAATAAATTACAAACTATAAAAAGGCTATATAAACACTATTCAAAAAGTTATCCACTTATCCACAGCAGTTATCCACAGGTATTTTCCTAGTTAGTGAGGGTTGTGAGCAAATTTGTGTAATCATCTCGGATTTGCAGTTCGCGCTTTTGGAGTTCCCGAATCTTTCTGCAGGCGTGCAGCACGGTGGTATGGTCGCGCCCGCCGAACGCTTCGCCGATGTCGGGCAAGCTGAGCGTGGTGAGTTCCTTGGTCAGGGCCATCGCCATCTGGCGGGGACGGGACAAAGTGCGCAAGCGGCTATTTGATAGCAGTTCGCTGACTGGGATTTTGTAGTAGTCCGCTACTGTTTTCTGAATGTTTTCAATGGTGACCAATTTGTCCTGCAAGGTCAGCAGATCGCTAAGCACTTCCTTGACGAAGCTGATGGTAATAGCCCGTCCGGTGAACTGAGCGTTGGCGTAAACGCGCCGTAATGCGCCTTCCAGTTCACGAACATTGGAGCGGATGCGCTGGGCGATGAAAAACGCAACCTCATCCGGTAATTCAAGCTGCGTCTGTTCAGCCTTGCTCTTGAGAATCGCGACCCGGGTTTCCAGTTCCGGCGGTTCAATGGCCACGGTCAGGCCGGAGCCAAACCGGGATTTAAGCCGGTCTTCCAACCCGTCGACTTCCTTAGGGTAGCGGTCGCAGGTGAGGATGACTTGTTGGCGGCTTTCCAGCAAGCTATTGAAAGTGTAGAAGAATTCTTCCTGGGAGCGCTCCTTGCCGGCCAGGAATTGCACATCGTCGATTAACAGGGCGTCTAGCGAGCGGTAGCGGCGCTTGAATTCGTTGATGGCGTTATGTTGCAGGGAACGTACCATGTCGGCCACAAAGTATTCGCAATTCTGGTAGACCACCCTGGATTCGGGATTACGTTCGCGTAACATATTTCCAACCGCATGAATAAGATGAGTTTTTCCGAGCCCGGTACCCCCATAAATGAACAGCGGATTGTAGGCTTTACCTGGGTTCTCGGTCACTTGCAGGCAGGCGGCCCGGGCAATCTGGTTGGAGTTGCCCTCGACAAAGGTGGTGAATGTGAAATCGGCGTTGAGGACACCGCTTTTTAGCAATTCAGTCGTTTCCGTTTTGGATTCACTAATGAATTCCTTCTTTGGCGACTCCTCGATGGAGGTGATTGGCGCGAGCGAGACGTCGCTGCCGCCGATTTCCAGGCGCACCTCTGGAGGCTGTTCGGGCTGCAATCGGGCGAGCACTGCCTGAATCTGCTTCAAATGATGCTTCTTGACCCAGTCGAGGACGAAACGATTTGGCGCCAGCAAGAGCAGAACGCCAGCTTCTTCCTGCGCGTGCAGTGGCCGGATCCAGGTGCTTAGCTGTTGTTCGGACAATTCACGTTCCAGGCAATCCTGGCAGGTTTTCCACAAGTTATGGTCCACGAGTAGCGTTCCCTAAAAACCAGGCAAGGTTGTTGGTGAGATATCAATGGGTTGACGGATAAAGGTGAGTATCCCTGACTTCAAAACGCAAACCATTTAACTTGACAAATTTAGCTCCACATCAATAATTTCTCGCTTTTCGCCAAAAAGCGCAAATTCTGTCTTGACCTGCATCTTTAAGGAATCATTATGAAGCGGACTTTCCAGCCCAGCATCATTCATCGCAAGCGCACCCACGGTTTTCGCGCCCGAATGGCCACGACCGGGGGACGTCGAGTTCTGAAGGCGCGCCGCGCCAAGGGCCGTGCCCGCCTCGCGCCCTGATTGCACGGACGGCGGCGGCGCGGGTTTTCCTCGCCGCGTCCGGCTGAGCGGTCCAGCGGTTTTTGCTGAGGTCTTTGCCCGCCCGGTCAAGTCCAGTGATCGTTATTTTACCGTGTTAGCCCATCCCAACGGTTTGGGCCATTCCCGACTGGGGATGGCGATTTCCCGCAAGATCGCTCGGTCAGCTGTGGCGCGTAACCGCATTAAGCGAATCGTGCGCGAAAGCTTTCGTCATCATCAATCCCAGCTTGGCGGCATGGACTGGGTGGTGATGGGCCGTAATAGTGCGGCGCAACAGGAAAATGCGCTCCTGTTTGCTTCCTTGCAACGGCATTGGCAGAGACTTGCCCCGCCATGCGCGCCATCCTGATCGCGCTGCTTCGCATCTATCAATTGTTCATCAGCCCCCTGCTGGGCAATCATTGTCGTTTTTATCCAAGCTGCTCCCAATATGCCCGCGAAGCCATTGAACAGTATGGTGTGTTGCGTGGGGGCTGGTTGGCGATCCGGCGCCTGCTACGCTGCCACCCCTGGCAGCCCGGCGGCGTCGATCCTGTTCCTGAACCCTTTCCGAAGGACCGTTAATGGAAAACCAACGTTTGTTGCTGTTTGCTGCTCTGGGGTTTGTGCTGTTTCTGCTCTGGCAGAACTGGCTGGAATTCCAGGCTAGAAAATACCCTCCACCGACACCGGTCGCTACCGCGCCGGCGAGTCCCGCCAGTCCGGCGGTCCCTGCCGGTCCTTCGATCACTCCCGGACAGGATGTGCCCGCAGCGGCCCCAGCGCCAGGCATCGTTTCCCAGGCGCTGGGCAGCGGCTCACGGGTGCGCGTGACGACAGACATGTTCGAGGCGGAAATCGACACAATCGGCGGCGACCTGCGCCGGGTGGGTCTGCGCACCTACCCGGAATCGGTGCAACAGCCTGATCAGCCGTTTCAGTTGCTGAAGGACAGCGGCCCGGATCTGTTCATCGCTCAATCGGGACTGGTAGCGTTGCATGACGGTCCCGCGCCGAACCATTACGCTCCGTTTACGGCTGAGCAGAGCGAATACCAGTTGGCGGATGGACAGGATACGCTGGAAGTCCGGTTGAACTGGTCGGACCCTTCTGGAGTGAAGGTGGTCAAGACCTATACCTTTCGGCACGGCAGTTTCCTGGTGGAATTGAACCAGCGCGTCGAGAACGGCAGCGCTAACGATTGGCAGGGCAGTCAGTACCGGCAATTCCAGCGCACGCCGCCGAAGACCAAGCGCGGTTTTTTTGGCGGCGGCGTGACTACTTATACCGGGGCGGTGATTTCGACGCCCGAACAGCGTTATGAGAAGGTTTCCTTCGATCAGATCGCCAAAGAGCCGTTGAACCAGACTGTTAAGGATGGCTGGATCGCTATGATTCAGCATTATTTCCTTGGAGCGTGGATTCCCAACGCCGGCGAGACCGATACGTTTTACACCAAGGCGATTGACGGTCATCGCTATGTTGTCGGCATGACCAGCGCGGTGCAAAGCATCCCAGCGGGCGCGACTGGCGATTTCCACACGCGGTTGTATGTGGGGCCGAAACTGCCCAAAGTGTTGGACAAAGTTGCTCCCAATTTGCATCTGACCGTCGATTACGGCAAGTTGACTATTATCGCCGAGCCGCTGTTCTGGTTGCTGAAGGCGATTCACGGAGTCGTTGGCAACTGGGGCTGGGCCATTATCTTCCTGACCATCCTGATCAAGCTAGCGTTTTACAAACTGTCCGAGACCAGTTACCGGTCGATGGCCAATATGCGCCGATTGGCGCCAGAATTGACCCGACTCAAGGAATTGTACGGCGACGACAAGCAGAAGATGAATCAGGCGATGATGGATATGTACAAGAAGGAGAAGGTCAATCCGCTGGGGGGTTGCCTGCCGATTCTGGTGCAGATTCCCGTATTTATCGCCCTGTACTGGGTGCTAGTGGAGAGCGTCCAGTTGCGCCAGGCACCGTTCATGTTCTGGATCAAGGACATGTCGATTCCAGACCCTTACTATGTGTTGCCATTGGTCATGGGCGTGACCATGTTTGCTCAGCAAAAGTTGAGTCCGGCGCCGCCCGATCCGATTCAGGCTAAAGTAATGATGTCACTGCCGATTGTCTTCACTTTCATGTTCTTGTGGTTTCCAGCGGGGCTGGTTCTGTATTGGGTGGTGAATAACATGTTGTCCATTACTCAGCAGTGGGTGATTACCAAGCGCGTGGAATCGGGCGCTGATGCGGCGGCTGCCAAGGCTAAACCGGAATCCGGATCGGGCTGGGGGGCGCGCATCCGCAAGCTAGCGGAGCAGGGACGTGACAAGTTGATAGAGCAGGGACGTGGTAAGCTGGTGGACCTGAACAAGAAATCTTCGACGGGTCAAGCACCGGGCAAGCGTCGGAAGTGAATGAGGGTAATCCTGTCTTCCAGCAATGAACGACACCATTGCCGCCATTGCCACGCCTCCAGGCCGGGGCGGCATCGGTATCGTGCGCCTCTCCGGTCCACTGAGCGCCACCGTCGCCGAGGCCGTGTGCGGTCAGCGCCCTGCCCCCCGTCAGGCTCTCCTGCGCCGGTTCCGCGCCGGCGATGGCAGCATTCTTGACGAGGGCATCGCGCTTTATTTCCCCTCTCCCCATTCCTTCACCGGCGAAGACGTGCTGGAATTACATGGTCACGGCGGACCCGTGGTCATGGATCTATTGCTGGCGCGTGTTCTAGAATTGGGCGTTCGCCCGGCCCGGCCCGGTGAGTTTTCTGAGCGCGCCTTTCTCAATGATAAGCTTGATCTGGTTCAGGCGGAGGCGATTGCCGACCTAATCGCCAGCACGACAGCCGAAGCCGCACGCGCCGCCGTGCGCTCGCTGGAAGGAGAATTTTCAACGCAAGTGAATGCGCTCGTTGAGGGACTGATTGAGCTGCGGATGTACATCGAGGCGGCGATCGATTTTCCTGAAGAAGAAATCGACTTCCTGGCGGATGGAGCGATAGCGGAGCGATTGCGCGCTTTGCGGGAACGGTTATGCGCTTTGCAGGAGGCCGCCAGACAGGGCTGGTTATTGCGCGATGGCATGACGGTGGTGATCGCTGGACGACCTAACGCGGGCAAATCAAGCCTGTTGAACCAGTTAGCGGGACGGGAAGCGGCGATTGTCACCGACATTCCCGGCACCACTCGCGATGTGTTGCGTGAACAAATCGCCATTGATGGAATGCCGTTGCATGTCATTGATACCGCTGGTCTGCGCGACAGCCTTGATCCGGTGGAGCAGGAGGGCATTCGCCGCGCCTGGGCGGAGATTGCCGCCGCCGACCGGATTTTGCTGCTGGTGGATGATCGGCAGGGATTCACAGTCGAAGATCAGGCGTTGCGGGAGCGGTTGCCAACGGAAATCGGGGTGACGGTCATTCACAATAAAATTGATCTGACTGGGCGAGAACCTGCTTTGCAGGCGGTGGACTGGGGTCATGAACTCCAGTTGTCGGCGAAAACCGGTGTCGGTTTGGAGCTGCTGCGCGAACACTTGAAGGCGTGTATGGGTTACCACAGCGGCGAGGGGACGTTGATGGCGCGGCGGCGGCATCTGGAGGCGCTGGAGCGGGCGTCAACGGCGCTGGTGGCAGCCGATGAGCAGTTGACGGTATTTCGCGCCGGGGAACTGGCGGCGGAGGATCTGCGTCATGCGCAGAATGCCCTGGGGGAAATTACCGGTGAGTTTACTTCCAATGATTTACTGGGGCGGATTTTTGGAAGTTTTTGCATCGGAAAATGAAATTGCCTCCAATCAAGTCCACTGTTTAATTGGTTGCGATAAAACGTCTGTTGATTCGACCGCTGCGCGAGCACTGTCCCGCGTTCAGTGTCAATGATCTTAAGACGCTGTTTCGAGGCTACAAATACACACGCGAAATCATAAAAATCCTTCCGAAAATGCCTACCCTCATTTCTATGGATTCCGTTCTCCCTGAGCTGGCACAGCTCGGACGTGTGAATCAACCACTTGCTAGAGCCTGAGCTACGGTGATTTGGCAAGGGTATTGATTGAAGCGGAAGACTTGTTAATTGGCGCGACCGCGCTGCATCATCAGTTAAAGCTGGCAACCGGCAACATATGGCATTTTGAGCGTATTGAGGGCTTGGTTTTGGTTTCAGAAGCTGTACAAAAACTTCGGTCCTGTAAATTTTCCTGTGATCAAAGCAGCTAGGCAGGCCTGCGCAGCGACTTTCATATTCGTAAGTCAATGGGTTAGCCATCCAGCCTGCGCAGCGAACCTTGGCCATCACAGAAAAATTTACAGGACCAAACTTTTCAAGCTGGAATTTGGCGGCGGCGTTATCAATATGAAGCGTTGATGTCGGTGGAGCAAATCCCAAGAGACGCGCTCGAAGCGGTGGCCTTTGACGGCCATCATGGTATGCTTACAAAATGATCTTCGTTAGACGCCGAACCAGTCGAAATCGAATCTTCTATACTAACGCAATAAAATCAACTCCTACGCCTTATACCCTGAAAACTTGCTGCCGCTTGAGGAAGCAAGTTATGCGCCGTATACCCTACAAATAATTGCTGATTCGTCCAAAGGTTGCTCTCTGATGGGTAGAAAAAGCCTTTCCATCCTACTCACCTTGGTGACCCTGCTACTGCTGGTAGGCGGGTGCGGTGAGTCCGCCGATAAGACCCAGCCGACGGCCCCATCTGGAGCATCGACATCTTCCACGCCGGTTACGCAGCCCGCGCCTGCGCCGACGGTCGCTCTTGTGATGAAAACCCTGACTAACCCCTTCTTTGTCGACATGGAAAAAGGCGCTCGTGAAGCGAAACAGGAGTTGGGCATTGAATTGCAAGTCAAAACCGCTGCGCAGGAGACCTCGATCGAACAACAGATTCAGATCGTGGAAGAACTGATTCACGCCAAGATCGACGCCCTCGTCATTGCACCCGGCGACTCTCTGGAGCTGATTCCCGTGCTCAAAAAAGCGCAGGACGCGGGCATCGAAGTGATCAATATCGACAACCGATTGGACCCGGAGTACTCCACCCGTCTCCATTTACGCCCCATACCGTTTATCAGCGTCGATAATGAGCAGGGCGCCTACACGGCGGCAAAATGGATCAGCGACCGCATCAGCGCACCGACGAAAGCCGCGATTATCGAAGGCATTCGCGGCGCGGCCAATGCGGAAGCGCGTCGACAAGGAGCCTTGCGCGCATTCGCCGAGAACCCGGCAATCACGGTGGTCGCCAGCGAAACCGCTCACTGGAAGATCGATGAGGCTTATCAGGTTGCGAAAAAACTGTTCGGCGCTCACCCGGATATCGGTGCGTTGTTTTGCGCCAACGATATGATGGCGCTGGGCGCTTTGAAGTACCTGGACGAACAAGGCAACAACCAGGTGCTGGTCGCTAGTTTCGATGCTTTGGAACCGGCGAAGGCGGCGATTCGCGCTGGCAAATTGGCCGCGACTGTCGACCAGCAAGCTGCACAGCAAGGTTACCTGGGTGTCCAATACGCCATGCGGGCGCTGGCGGGGGAAACCCTGCCGATGGAAACGCTCATCGACACCCGCCTGATCACGGCTGACACTTTGCCATAAGGCGATCCCAGGAATGCGCTGGCTCCGGCTTTACAGCAAAATCGCCAACAAATTTATCGTCTACCTAATATTTTTAAGTGTAATCCCACTCCTGATTCTCGGCATCAGCTCCTACCACATTTCTCAAAGCACTCTGCAAGCAGAGGCCCAACGCTATACTTTGCAACTGCTGCGCGATCAACGGGACTATTTGGCGCTACAACTCGAACAGGTCGAAGCATTAATCGCCAATATCTCTGGTGTTGAAGCCATTCTGGAGGCGATCAGCGTCGCAGGCGCCGCAAGCGATACCTATACCCAACTCGCTACCCAGGCGCATATCGGCTACATACTGAACAATTATCTGAATTTGAAAGGATTAG
This sequence comes from Gammaproteobacteria bacterium, assembly GCA_024235095.1. Lineage (NCBI taxonomy): Bacteria > Pseudomonadati > Pseudomonadota > Gammaproteobacteria > Gammaproteobacteria bacterium. The sequence goes on along the minus strand of JACKNC010000001.1, from coordinate 1,226,774 downwards.
TGTCCATCGACATTTTTAGTGTCAACGGCAATCACTACCATGTCGGCGATACGCTCGATGTCAGCCAGGTCGACGCCACCACGGTGCAAAGAATTTTTCAGGCTGCTATCCCTAGCGATCGCCTGGTGCTATGGACTGGCGTAGAGCGTAACGCCAACCTCAACTCCAGCGAGAAACAGGTCCTTACTGCCGCCAAAGTGCTGTGGCGGGTGAACCGGAAAACCCTGGACCGGGAACCGATAGCGCTGTTGCTCGCCAGCTATAGCATCAATGATTTGTATGATCAATTTCACCGGATCGATTTAGGCGAAAACGCTTATCTTCAGGTTATCGATCAACATAACCGGCTGATTTATCACCCTGACCGGACGCTGATTGGCACCATCCCCGATCCATCGTCCTGGCGCGCGCGTCTCGATGAGGACTGGAGCCTGACCGCAACGATCAACGGTGAACCTTATACGATCAGTAAATGCTCATTAACTGCAGGCGGGAACAATCAAGCCGCAGCAGCTTGGCGAATCAAATCCGTGAGCGGGGGGATCGTGTTTTGACCGGACACCCGATCGTACAGGTATTCCCAGAAGGAGAGACCGTGTTTAACGCAGGTCTTCTTGAGACTGAGGAAGGTGTCGCGACATCGTCGTCCGTCCTCGCTGCGGGTGCCGGCGCTGATCTTGCGTTTCTTCACCATATCCCGGATATCGTTCTCGCTGCGGTTGTTGTGCAGCGGTAATTCCGGGTAATCGAGCACCCGGAGCAACTCCTCCCGGTTGCGTTGGAAGCTCCGCAAAACATGGTTAAGCGGTTCACAGGCGGTGGCGGTCGCGCACAGTGTATCAAACTGGGCATTGATGGCGGCTTTCGCTGCCTGGGTGGGTGATAAGCGGTAGGTTGCCAAGTTCCGATAGATCGTCCAGATCTGTTCTTGCACGTCATCAATGGCGACCCGATCCGCTTCGTTCAGCGGGAGAATCTGTTGCAGAGGACGTTCCGCATGCACCCAGCACAAGGCGTGGGTGAACAGGGCAAATTGCCCGGCGTCATCGCTGAGCAAGCGCAGATCCAGCGGAAACCCCTGCGCGGCCAGCCCGCCGATGAGCGCGCCTTCCGTGACGAGGGTCATCGCCCGGGGGCTATCGACCCGGTTCCGCCGCAAATAGGCGGCCCACGCTTGGGGGTCGGTCGCGACGATCGGGCGTTGCGCCAGCCGTTCCCGGTGGCCGGCCGCCACGCCATGGTCGGCCATGTACGCTAGGGCCTCGGCATTGATTTCATAGCGGCGCTCGGTCTGCAAGACCTCCAGGAAGTTGATGCGACTCTTGGCATCGGTGCTGGCAAAGCAGGCAAACCACTCATTACCCAAGTACGTGCAGTAGCCGTTTTGCCCCTGATGGCGGGCGCCGGTATCGTCCGTTTGGACGTAGGACGAAACAGTCAAGCCGACTGCCTTGATTGCGTCCTTTTCCTGGTGAAAGTCGTCATAACCTTCCGTCAGCAGACGATTCAGTTGCCCCGACGAAATCTCAACCCCCCATTCCCGGACTTGGGCTAGCAAGACCGGTTGGGTCACATGGGCTTGATAATATTGATGCAAAACATAAGTCACGAACTGGGGGCCATAGTGCCCACCCCGCACCACGACCGGCACGGACGCCGTGACGTATTCGCCGGTAGGGAACCGCCATTGCTCCAACTCATAGCAGGTATTATGGAGTTCAATAACGACATCCTGGACGACATACCGCCGGTAGCCTTGGAACCGCGCCCCGAGCGGGAGGTCCTCCAGGATCACCCGACGGGTTTCATGAATGACGAGTTCGGCGGTCTTGGCCCGCTGGGGACCTCGACGAGGCGGTTCCTCCGTCCCGGGATTGAGCGCCGCCTTGACGGCGGCTTGCAGCGTGTTCGGCTTTAACTGCGGACGGGGGGGACCGCCCTGCAACCGCCGCAGTTCATCCTCTAAGCGTTGAATATGCGCTTGCTGCTCGCCAATCACCTGCAACAGACTCCGCACGACCGGGGTCTGGTCGCTTTCAGCGATCTCGGGTAGCGTTAGGGTGAAGGAGCGGTTTTGCATAGTGATTAGTGTAGCTTATTCAACAGCTATGTCATAGAACTACCTGCAACTAATGAGTATTTACTACGATCAGCCATGTAGCAGTACCGCAAAACGGCTGGTACCTGGAGAGCTTCATCCCTGATCGCACTCTGGCCGCCGGAGCCGCCCCGATCCAGCGGGTCACCGCGCTCATTCTGCTGGTTTGCTTTGGCATGGTGGCTTTGGTAGCCACTCTGTATTCCCGGCACGTTGTAAAGCCTGTTCAAGCCGTTATCGACGGTTTTAAGCGCCTGCGGGATGAACGTCTGGACCTTAATACCCGCCTCGTGGTGAACAGCCAGGACGAAATCGGTGAATTGACGCGCTGGTTTAATCTTTTTATGGAAAACTTGCAGGCGCAGCGCACTGCCGAGCAAGCGCTGCGGGAAAGCGAGGAGCGCTATAGTCTCGCCGTGCACGGGGCGAACGACGGTTTATGGGACTGGGATTTGCGACGCCAGCAATTGTATCTATCGCCACGCTTCAAGGAAATGCTGGGCTATACGGAAAATGATTTGGGCAACGATCCCATCGAATGGCTATCGCGCATCCATCCTGCTGACCGATGCCACATGCAGGACGCGCTCACCGCTCACTTGGACCGTCATGCACCCTACTTTGAATGCGAACACCGGTTGTTGCACAAGGATCAACACTATTTCTGGGTGCTCAGTCGCGGCTTGGCGGTGCGTGATAGCAACGACTCGCCCTATCGCATGGCCGGGTCCAGCACCGACATCGACCGCCGCAAACAGAGTGAAGAGCAACTTCGGCACCAGGCTCTGCACGATACGTTGACTGGGTTGCCCAATCGCACTGCTTTCATAGACTACCTGCGTCAGGCCATTGAGCGCCATAAGCGATTTCCCGACCGGATGTACGCCGTCCTGTTTCTCGATTTGGACCACTTTAAACTTATCAACGATACGCAGGGTCACAGCGCAGGCGATGCGCTCTTGATTGCAGTCACCCAGTGTCTGCGCCGCAACATCCGCGCTATCGATACCCTGGCCCGTCTGGGGGGCGATGAATTCGTGCTGCTGCTCGAGGATCTCAATGATGTCCGGGACGCTCTGCAGACCGCCGACCGCCTGCTCGGAGTTTTAGCCTTGCCGCGAGTTCTTCAGGAACAACAGACGATCACGATTTCCGCCAGTATCGGGATTACCCTGGGTTCGCCGGACTATGAGACGCCGGAGCAACTCCTGCGGGACGCCGATATCGCCATGTATCGCGCCAAGGCGTTGGGCAAGGCGCGCTATGAACTGTTTGATATTGGCATGCGTGACCAGATTATGCGGCAATTGATGTTGGAAACCGAGCTGAAACGGGCGCTGGAAGTCAGTGAATTTCGGCTTTGGTATCAGCCAATTGTGGCGATGATTTCTGAAGAAATTCATGGTTTTGAAGCATTATTGCGCTGGCAGCATCCAGAACGCGGCTTACTCGCGCCGGGTGAATTTATGGCGACGTTGGAAAATACCGGATTGATTGTGCCGCTGGGTCTCTGGATACTGGAAGAGGCGTGTCGCCAGTTGGCGGATTGGCGGCGCTGTTATCCGTCCGCCGCATCTCTCAAAATCAGCGTGAACCTGTCAGCCCGGCAATTTCAGCATGCGCTGTTCGTACAGCGTGCGACGGCGATCCTGGCCGATACCGGCTTGCCAGCCTCGGCGCTGGCCATCGAAGTCACGGAAACCGCGCTGATTAAAGATACGGAGGATGCCGCCGCCATGCTTAAGCAACTGAGGAACCTGGGTTTTGAAATCCACATGGATGACTTTGGCACGGGTTATTCTTCATTGAGCTATCTCGATACTTTTCAGGTCGATGCGATCAAAATCGATCGATCGTTTGTCTCCAGGATCACCGCCAGTCACGAACCACCTGGATTGATCAAGACGCTGGTTGCTCTGGCGAAGGAAATGCGGATTCAGACGATTGCGGAAGGAATCGAAACCGCCGAGCAATGGGACTGTCTGAAAGCGCAGGGTTGCCACTATGGTCAGGGTTACTACCTGTCCCGACCGCTCGCGCCGCCAGCGGCTGAAGCGCTGTTGCAGGCGATGCTCGGGCTTGAACCAGGGCAAATCGAATAAACGCCTCCCACTCTGTGAGTGGTTGAGTACGGACTGTCCAGTGAACTGATCAATCCGGGTCTTGATCCTGCAAGCTATTTTCCCCTCCTTTTCAATGAGGGGTGGCGCGTAGCGCCAGGGTGGTTGGATCAGTGAAGATCAGAGAGAATCGTTTATTACAGTCTGTTAATACCCAACGCCCCCACCGCCACCCCACCTAGCGCCACGGCAAACCAGAGCGTCGCAATCCGGCAGAGCAGGGTAATGGCGACCGCTGACGCCGCATCCGCGCCGAAGGCCACCAGCAACAATCCCATCACCGCTTCGGTTCCCCCCAGCCCACCCGGCAAAAACGACAACGCCCCGGCCAGTACCGCGATAGCATAGACGCCCAGACCCGTCGCCAGATTGATCCCGGCCCCGATATCCTGCGCAATCCAATACAAGGCCGATCCCTCCAGCCCCCAGGACAAAACGCCCAAACTCAACCCAAATAGTAGAGAACCGGGTCGCAACAGCGTCGCCGCCGCATCCAGCAGGCGGGCCAACCGCTCGAATTGATGGCCATAGCGATGATTGCGTCCCCAGCCCCGCAGCTTCCCCGGCAACCAGGGGCACGTGACTAGCCCACCCAATCCCAAGGTCAAGATCCAGGCCACCGCCACCAGCCAAGCATAATCCGGTCGGGCTAGCAGAATCAGTAACGCCAGCAGACTCATCGCCAGCACATCCAGCAGGCGTTCCACAAACAGCGCCGCCAGGCTCTGCGCATACGTTACGCCATGCTGATGCAGGTATAACGACCGCACTGCCTCGCCGGCTTTGCCCGGCGTGACCGTCAACGTAAAACCCGCTAGGTAATACAGAAAATGCCGCCGGATCGGCAAGGCATGGTCAAAGGCGGCGACATAGCGTTGCCAGCGCCAGAACCGCAACAGGTAATTCAGCAACGACAGGGCGAAAATGCCCAGCAGCATGGTTAAACTGGCGCGCTGCAAGGCCGCGAACACCGCTTCCCGGTCGGCAACCAGCACAAAACCCAGATACAACAGGGCGGCGAAACCCATGCTCAGGGTCAGGGCGCGGCGATGGTGGGGGGACAAGCGGACTCCTGCCTATCGGTGTTGGGTATAAGTTCGCAGACTCGCCGGGATAGGGTTATAGTTGTGGCGTGATTAAGAATAAAACATGACACTGCACTGGCGTCCAATGCAGTAACCCCAGCGCCTTGGGACAATACCTTATTCCTGGAGTGGCTCACAAGTCATGACTTCGCTCGCCGACTTCGATGTACTCATTATTGGCAGCGGCGCCGCCGGTCTCAGCCTGGCGCTGCGGTTGGCCAACAGCACCCGCATTGCCGTGCTCGCCAAAGGCCCTCTGCATGAGGGCAGCACCTATTATGCCCAGGGCGGCGTCTCGGCGGTGCTGGATGTCGGCGACTCGATTGAATCCCACGTTCAGGATACCTTGATTGCTGGGGCCGGCCTGTGTCATGCCGACGCAGTTCGTTTTACCGTCGAACACGGTCGCGAAGTGATTGAATGGCTCAGCCAACAGGGCGTACCCTTCACTCGTGAACCAAATGCGGAAGGCATCGTTGATTATCATCTGCATCGCGAAGGCGGTCATAGCCATCGTCGCATCGTTCACGCGGCGGATGCGACCGGCCGGGCGATTCAGACGGCCCTGGAAGCGCGCGCGCGCGAACATCCGAACATCGTCTTGCTGGATCAGTATATCGCCGTCGATCTGATTACCCGCCGTAAACTGGGCCTGGCTGGTAATCGTTGTCTGGGGGCTTATGTACTGGATCAGCACCGTGACCAGGTTGAAGCGCTGGCGGCGCGGTTCGTGGTGCTGGCCACCGGCGGGGCCAGTCGGGCCTATCTCTATTCCAGCAATCCAGACGGTTCTACCGGTGATGGCATTGCTATGGCGTGGCGAGCGGGTTGCCGGGTAGCCAACATGGAGTTCATGCAGTTTCACCCGACCTGTCTCTATCATACACAGGCCAAGAACTTTCTGATTTCCGAGGCGGTGCGCGGGGAAGGCGGCTATTTGCTGTTACCGGATGGAACCCGCTTCATGCGCAATTTCGATGTGCGGATGGAATTAGCCCCTCGCGACATCGTAGCCCGGGCCATTGACCATGAAATGAAGCGCCTGGGTGCGGAGTGCGTCTATCTGGACATCAGCCATAAGCCTGCTGACTTTATCCGCGCGCATTTTCCGAATATTCACGCCAAATGCCTGGAGTATGGCTTTGACATGGCCCGGCAGCCCATTCCGGTCGTGCCGGCGGCGCACTATACTTGTGGCGGAGTGATGACCGATTTGCGGGCACGCACCGATGTGGAAGGGCTGTACGCTACTGGGGAAGTCGCTTTTACGGGCTTGCACGGCGCCAACCGCATGGCCAGCAATTCACTCCTGGAATGTCTGGTGTTCGCCACCGCCGCTGCCAAGGATATAGGTCCGCAACTGGATCGTGCGCCGATCCCACCTGCATTGCCCGCTTGGGACGAAAGCCGGGTCACGGATTCCGACGAAGAAGTCGTGGTCACCCATAACTGGGCGGAATTACGTCAGTTCATGTGGGACTATGTCGGTATTGTGCGCACTGATAAGCGCCTGCAACGCGCCCGGCGTCGGGTTGAATTGCTATTAGGAGAAATTGACGAGTATTACGGTAATTTCCGCATCAGCGGAAATGTGATTGAATTGCGCAATCTGGCACAGGTCGCAGAGTTGATTATTCGCAGCGCCCTAGCGCGCAAGGAAAGCCGGGGCCTGCATTACACGCTAGATTATCCGCAAGCTAACGAATCTGCACCGGTGCGAGACACAGTGCTGGCGCCGATCAACTTTGCCGGAGCAGATGCGCCGCCGCGTTGGACTTATTGACTCGTCAGTCATAAATTCTCTCCCTGAAAAGTCTTGATGGCGTTCCTCGGACGCAGCATGAAATTTCCCCTTCGTGTAATTTTTCCTGTGTGTGATGGCGGTTACTAAAAATGACGATTATGAATTTTAGCATTGTCGATTCAATTGAACCAAATCAAGGTATTGATCTTAAAACCATAAAAGAGGTATTTAATAATGAAGTAAGTCCATTGATTCATGGTGACACATTTACAGGACGTCCTGTCACTAAAATCATCGCTAATGATAATTATGTTATTAAATGCCACTCTGAATATCAATTCAACGAACGTGATAGTAAACGTTGGATAGAGCAAGTTTTAGCGAAAGAGCGTCAATATTATGTTCACAATCCTTCCAAAACATGGTTTTATGTTCATCAATTCGAGCAAATTCTCATTGCCAACATAACGCCAAAACTTTTACCGTTGCATATCGGATATAAAACTATTCCCCCATATGACTTATTAAAACACATGGAAAATATGGCAGACATATATTTTTACGTTGCTGCTAATTTTAACATTAAGCTTGATGAGGGATTATCAAATTATGGTATTGATCAATATGGAAAATTATATTATATAGATGATGATATTTATAAATGGGATAACTTTAATAGCTTAACACAGATACTCGGTGTTTGGTTTCGGCAATTGGAATGGTTGTCTCAAGAACACGCTCAGAAACTTGGCGTCATCTTTCGCAAAAAATTACTTGATAACTTTAATGATACTCATTGGATTGTGGTTATCAGCCAACAGATTAACAAACTATTCTACGCCAATGAAAAACAAGTGGAGCGCAAACAGCATTTTCTTGAAGGATTTGAGGCTTCGCCTTCAACCACAAGTAAGGTACAGCAACGACGCGAAGGAATCCAAGAAAAGAAATTTGCGATTTTGGCAGATATACATGCTAACTTCCCAGCTTTAACAGCGGTATTAAGCCAATTAGATAAGTGGGGACTTAAGGATGCGATCGTGCTCGGTGACATCGTTGGTTATGGTCCTCATCCAATGGAATGTATCCATGAGCTTCAAAAACGCAATTTTCTAGTTATTAAAGGAAACCATGATCATGCTTTGATTGCCGGAGTTCCCTCCCGTGGATTTTCACCAGTTGGGCGTTGGGTGCTAGAGTGGACTGCAGATGAAGTGGGAAGCACAGAATGTGATTGGCTAGCTGCTTTACCTGCTTATCATCAACAAGATGACTGGATTGCGGTACATGGCGCTCCGCAAGATAAAACTTTTTTTAATGCTTACATTTACCAACTAACTTATGAAGAAAACCTGAACTATTTGGCAGAACACGCCATCCGTATTTGCTTGCATGGACACACACATATTCAAGGCGCTTATTATCATCGAAAAAAACGTCATGGGTTTGAGAAAGCCAAACAATTACTGCTGGAGGATATTAACCATTGCTTGGTATGCCCAGGCTCTGTGGGGCAGCCCCGCAGTGGCAAAACGGGCGCGGAATTCGCAATTTTTGATCAACAGCAGAAGACAATCCACTTTTATCAAGTAGATTATGATTTAGAGCACACTATAAGGGATATGCATCGCTACGGTTTTCCGATACAGTTGATTGATCGTTTACGTAAAGGGCGATAAAAAAGCGCTCCCCTTGCTATATAAAGAGCGCTTTTTAGTATAATTATTTCGACTCAAGACGGACACATAGGAGCAACCTTCGGCAAAGCCCCTCGCAATGCAGCCCATCCCATTCCTAAATTCGCTTTCTTTCCTGTAATTAGCACAAGCAACGAATTTTCCTTTCCTGGTACAATCGACATAAAATGATATGTTTTTTCAGTTGTCATTTGCACTTCTTTAATCATTTTATGTACAGTTGTGCCTCGCTGAGTGCTTAGCATATCCTCAACAGTACTGACAGTATTACCACGGAACATATCAACAGCCGCTGCTGCAACCGCATCCAGATAGCTTTGAGTGAAATAAGGCACATTATGGGCTACGGCTAATAACAAGCCGGAAGAAAGGTCCACAACAGCAGCACCCAATGCATCATTGACGCTCTTAACCAATTGTTCGCAAATTTCATCCAAAGAAGCCATACAAAAATCCTCCTCAGTTTTAAAAAGAAGTTATAAAAAAACACCGCTACAGAGTTCTTGATTGCAGTATTTTTGCTAAAGAATCTGCAGTGTTGCGACCAGCACTTAATAACATCCCAAGATTAGTATTTTTAGTGGAAATACAAGTTAGCATCAAGATGTCATTGATACGTAGAGAAACAACACGCCCATCACTATTTTCTAAAATCACAAATTGGCAAAGCTGTTGTAAAGATTCCCTAGCAATGCTCTCGCCGAGCGCTAACAACGAACTATTCATTGTCGATATCTTATGAGGTGGAATATCGCGTTTTAAAGAATATACAACTTCATGACCATCTACTGTTGAAACAAGGGCGCCATAAGCGCCAATACATACCTTCATAAATTCAGCTAGCCTTAATTCGCTCTCCGCTAACTGCTCTTTAGTATAATTAACAATTAAATGTTCGTATTCCATACCGGATTCCTGGGTTTCTACTTCAACCGGATTGCTTGCTGATTTAGCTTTATCGTCGCTTTTAAAGCCCAGTATAGCGCTTATTTTTTCTCTTGTAAGCTTCATAGAAATCGCTCTTTTCCATATTTGTTTACACAATATCGCAATGATTAAACCTCTCGAAGAAGAAGTCTGTAGAATTTAATATCAGTGAAAATTATGAAAGCTCTAAACATGTCAAAAGGGAATTTAGCAAAAAAACAACATCCTCTTTGCTACGAGCGTCAATGAAAAAAATCGGGAAAACTTGACCGCGCGTTTGCAGGATCTCTTGGTAGTCATCGATCGTTGGAATATCCTTAATGTCTGAGCAAGTAACGCCAATGACAGCATCAGTTCTACTGATAAAATCAGCAAAACTATCTAAATAGATTTCCAAATCTTTAAGTGGTTCTGAACGTCGATTATCAATTAAAATAATCAAACCCAAGCCACCTTGCGTTAAAATATCCCACATAAAGCTGTAGCGCTGCTGGCCAGGAGTGCCGTATAAACCAATTTTCTGGCCATTGTCTAAAGTGATTTGACCAAAATCCATAGCTACAGTTGTTTTTTCTTTAACCCTCGCCAAATCGTCTGTGGAAAACACATCTGTAGAAACTGGAGGGAATTCACTGATAGTTGCAATTGCGGTTGTTTTACCAGCCCCAGGCGGTCCAGTAAAAATAAATTTGATTTGTTTCATCAGATTCCTAACCGACTACGAATTCTACTGAATAAACTTCGCTTACTGGCATTCGATTGTTTGTTGCTATCAAGCATCTTTTTTAGCATAGCAGGCTCCTCTCGATGCTCTAAATAATTTAAGATATGACAAGCATTGATAAAGCCGATGACATCTTCGGCTGGCACTTTAAGAAGATCGGTAAATTGATTAATAGTACCACCACGCCTCACTAATGCTGTAAGCTTCATGTGTAGAGGATCTTGGCCTAATTTCTTCAGATTTGGCCAGCGATTTAACCGATAGGATCCGGTAAGGGATAAGCCATCAAACAATTGATCGTTAGATGTAGCTAAAGCCGCTATCCAAAGCGGCGCATCTAGATCCTGCGCTTTAAGGTTTTGTATCGCTCTAGCAAGTTGCTCATAATTGAGTTCTTCTATTTGCATATCGCTAACAGGGGAAGCGATTAAATCCTCTATTTCCATTTGGGAAAAGTGTGTAGTGTAATAACGCCGACGTTCTAAATTAAAAATGACTATACGCGCAATCCTATCGGTAACCTTTATTATCTTATTTTTATTGTTATATAAAACTTCTAAAACTCGATAAATTCTGATTGGCTTGTCTTCAACATCAATTTCATTGCTTAAAGAACTAATTTGAGAAGCTTTAGAAAAGCATTGCTCTTCTTTTTCATTAAAAGAACTCAAAAACTGCTTGCTAGCTTGCCGCAAGACCGGTATCAACTCAGCAGACCGTAACGGACGCGGCAAGACCAAAACATTCTCCGGGAAACCTTCCATTCTGTTGCTGAAGGCGATTAAAACTTGCCGGTTATTTTTGCGAACCCAATCTTTTAACTGAAGATTTCCTTCCTTGCTATCAGCATCGATCAATAAAGCCGCAGCCGTATCTGGGTCGTCAGTATACTCCCAGTTTGCTACCTCATCAGCTTTGGTTAACCCCAAAAAAACCTTCAGAGTCAACACATTATTATGAGATAAATGACTAGTGAAAATCTGTAGTCTTTGCGACATGAGTTAAAGTTTCGATGAGGTTATAACTATCAAATTGATTTCAGTGTTAAATTCTACCATTAAGCCCATAGCGCATCACACTTGCCTAAAAATTACCTCTTAACCTGAACTAGCAAATATTGTCCAAAAATTTGGGCAGGAATGACCTCACTAAAGTAATTAATAATCAAGAAATTATATCTCCTTCTGTTATTTAAGGTTACCGCAGGCGTTTTATATCCGCAGCAATAGGGGCAGATTCCATCTACTGCTTATCCTAGCATAAAACATACACAACCATCGCATCAATCTGACTTCGCCTGCTCAAAATTTTACTTTATCCATATCTAAAAATTATCCGCTACCTGTCATACAGTAAAACGCACGACCTAGGCAGCGCCTAATAGAGTATAGGCAGCGACACGAAATACCTCAACTGGATAAAAGACATTTTTATCTTCTCATCTATTAACTATATGTAAATTTTATAGAAAATTCAATCTTTGAATAGTCGCTTCATTACATCGAGCGCTTCGATCTCCAGCGGGCGATTCAACCCTTTCAACGCTGTGTGCGCTGCAATGGCCGGCTGGCGGCAACCACCAAGCAGCAAGTTTGGGAGCGGTTACCTGCCGGACGCAGGCAATCTGTTCGGGACTCATGAACTCGTTGCCTTGATTGCAGCGAGCGATGAAGGCGAATTTTTCATCCAGCCTTCGCCAGTGCGCCTGTACATTCGCCTGCAAGACATTTGGATCGCCGCCGCCGGCGACCTGGTATGAGAAAAACGATTTCAACACCAGCGACATGCGCCAGTTTATTCACCCCCTGTCGGCAGCGGTCGATCCAGCCTAGGAGTCGCGCACCGACTGGGATATGATCCTTATCCTTGATTATTGTTCTAATCATTCAGCGATCTCATCACAATCCAGTTGCATCCGCGCCGATCCTGCGCAAGGGCGGCGCGCACCAGAAATCGAAAACCGCTGAGCGGGCGAATGCCCGTACTCAACTCCGCCGGGACGTTGCTGAATGGAGACGCCTGCAACGCTAAATCATGCGCCGTCCACTGCTGCTCCCCGGCGGAGGCAGTTACTCACCAGCGCAGCAACACCCAGGCCGGGATCGCTAAACTGCTTTGCAACTCGTTATAGCGGGTTTCCATATTGCCGTCGCCATCGGTATCCACCAGATAGTACGACGCGCCTTTGGCTGGATTAACCCGCACCATGTACAGCACTCCGCCGGCCCGATACTCCTCAACCGAACCCTGATCGCCCAATTGGCGGATCGTGATCTCCGGGGCCGGCACGTTTTGTTCTCCCGACGCATCCGGCGGACCATCAGGAATTGGCTCCAGACCGGCGGGATCCGCGGCGTCCTGAGCCTGACTCAGGCCCGGTGCCAATAGCAACGGCAACAACCATAAAAAACGCATATTATTAATCCTTATTGAGATTTTGACGTTAAATCTTGAATAAACCGCCGAATGCGCGGCATGTGACTCCCTTCCCAATACACCTGCCCGCAGGCTTCGCAAACCCAGAATTCGTCGACGCAGCGCCGAGTTTCCGGCGGTAACCGCTCCCAAACCCGTTGCTTGGTGGTTGCCGCCAGCCGGCCATTGCAGCGTACGCAGCGTTGAAAGGGCTGAATCGCCCGCTGGAGATCGAAGCGCTCGATGACTTCCTCGATTTGCCGACGGGGATCAACCGCTCGAACGTAGTAACCGCGTGTCACGACCGCCCGCTTGAGCAAATCGCGATCGCGGGTCAACAAAATCCGGTGTTCCTCACTGGCCAGACACGCCAGTTCGGCATCCTCGTAATCGTTGCGGTACAGCGTGTCAAAGCCCAACAAGCGGAGATAGCGCGCCAGTTTGCCCAAATGGACATCCAGCACAAACCGGCTGATCCGCAATGGGTAGGGCCGCACCCGAATCATCGACTGTACGTCAAATGCTTCGAACATCGGATAAACGCTGATCCGGTCGCCATCCTGCACGATGTAGGAAAAATCCACGGAACAGCCATTGACCAAAATCAATTCGATTTCAGTATGGGGGACGCCTTGCGCTTCGATCATATCCTTGATCGATGCTCGTCGTTGAAAATCATGACTAAAGCAGACCTTGCGCCGCTCCTGCGGCAGAAAGTCGTTGAGTTCCTCATAGAACCGCATAGAGCAAGAACTTTTTCGCATGATTTGGGCCACCTGACATTCGGGCATCCCTACTGGAAGTCACAATCGTATGACTTCTTTCTATGAGATTCCAGTCATAATGTGCGATAAACGCTATGGATTATGAACCTTTTGCGCCAACGCAGCGATCAAGCTGCAATGATTTATGGAGAGAATGCGATTCGCCCGCCAATATCAACCCTAGCGAAAAGCTATAATACGAAAGCGAGAATAAAACGGTTATTTACAACCTCCACTGAAATTCATGGTAAATAGCCAGACCGCAACCGCGGCCTGGGGAAGAGAGCGAACCAACCCCAATTCCATGAATGAACGCCGCCCATTATGTCTTTCAAAATCACCGGTACGATTACTGTCCTGATCGCCTTTGTCCTGAGCTTGGCGGTGTTGATGAATTACGCCAAATTCGAGCGGACTTTCAACAGCCTGACAGAATCACGGCTGGCTTTTCTGGTTCAGGATCTGCGCGACACGCTGGAATTCGGTCTCGATCTGGGCCTCGACCCCGCCGCCATGGCCAATACCGCCGCGATCTTGACCCGTGAAGCCGCCCAGGATCCACACATTCTTTCCATCAGTGTTTTCAACGAACAAGGCGACATCCTGCACCAGTACCAAAGCGAACTCCTGAGCCATGATCCGGTCGCGCCCCTCGCGCCAATCTGGCTGCAAACTGTGTTGCAAACGACCTCCAAAACGCCTCAACACGCCAGCGATCTCGAGACGCTCATGGTGGGGATTCCTCTGATCAACAACTTTGGCCGTACGGTGGGCGGTCTGGTCCTGCGCTATGACCGATCTTTCTATGACCAGGAATTGCAACAAACCTTGTTTCGCCTGATCCGCGCCGCCCTGCTGATTCTGGTCGCAGCCAGTCTGATTGCGCTGCTCGGCGTCTGGCTGCTGTTCCGGGGCACCCGGCGCGAATTGCGGCAGATCAGTGTTGCGCTTGAAGATTTTCTGGAAAATCGGCGTACCTCCGCCTTGTCGCGTAATGGTGATTCAGCGCTGGCCGCGCTTGAGACTGCGGCTGAACTGAAAAGCCGGGAATTCCAGCAACGCCTGATCCAGGCCGCCCGGATTCTCCGTCTTGAACAGCGGTTGGCGGGTCAGGCGCGTCATGGGAAAGCGCATTCGAGTGAGAGGATCCAATGACCGCCTCTTCCCGGTTTACCCAGTTATTCGCCTTGACCCTCGGTTTGATCATCGTTGCGCTAGTGGGTATTTCACTGTATGCCGCTGTGGCGCTTGAAAAAAGCCTAATGCCACAATTGGACCGAAAAATGCTCACAGTGGGTGCGGCGGTCAACGCCAAGTTGGAGCGTGCGTTGCGTTATGAAATTCCGTTGAAAAGTCTGCCTGGCGTAGCAGATTTTTTCGGCACGGTGCTTGCCGCCGATGCCGATTTGGCCTATCTGGCACTGACCCGCCAGGATGGCGCGATCCTCTACCAGTACGGAACATCGCTTCCCCGACCGGAACAACTGGCTCAGGCAACCGCTGCAATTCTGCAAAAATCGCCTGCTTCCCAAGGTGCCGCTTCCGTCGATCCCGCCAGGAAATCCTGGCCGGTTCAAACATTAGCCGCCCGCCCCCTGGGTGATTTCTATAATCTGGCTCTGCCGCTCAAGTCAGGCGAAACCGTGGCTGGGGTTTTGCATATCGGCGCTGACGCCGACTTCGTTGTACAAAAAGTTCAGGAAATGCTGTTTGATATCGCCACCGTCTTCGTCATCGCTATTTTAGTTGCCTTTGAGCTGTTGCTGCTCATTGTTCATCACTATCTCATCACGCCCATCAACCGGCTGGAAGTCGTTCTCCGCTACATCGCGGAGGGCGATCTGAGCCATACCCTGCCGGTTCCCCGTGATGCGACCGGCTGGCTCGCCCGTTTGTTAAATCAGCTGGTAGAGCGCCTGAACGCCGCTTATCAACAAATCTTGCGCCAGGCGGCTTACCTGCAATCCGTGACGCCAGCAGCGGCGAACCGACTCTCCAACAATCTGGAACAACTCTGGCGCGGCTTCACTCTGGCGCCGGAGGGCCGCCTCACGCCCTATCAGCCGGCTGATTTGTTCGGCGCGCGAGTCGCCACCTTCCTGTTTATTTTCGCTGCCGAGCTCTCGCAGCCCTTTCTGCCATTGTATGCGCGCATCTACGCCACGGATTTGGCGAATCCTCCTTCCGCATTATTGATCAGTCTACCTTTAACTATTTTCACCTTGACCGCCGCGCTGACCATGCCACTGGCCGGTTGGCGATTTGAGCGGGTTGGCAGTTCGCGCACTTTCGCTGAAGGCGCATTGCTGATGACCCTTGGACTTGTTGGAACTGGTTTGGCGTTCAGCTTTTATGACTTGTTGGGTTGGCGAGCATTGACCGCAATGGGTTACGCCTTCATGTATGTGGCCTGTCAGAGCTATGTCGTTGCCAACGCCTTACCCCGACAGCAAGCCAGAAGCAGCGCTTTGTTTGTAAGTGGCTTGATGGCCGCCACCATCTGCGGTCCGGCGATTGGCGGCATCTTGGCCGATCACATTGGTTATACCGCCACCTTCGGTTGCGCAGCTATCCTGGCATCGGGTTCTGGAATCATGGCCTTCCGTTTACTCAGAACTGCGCCGATGCCCAAACTCTTGCCGCACCAATCGATACGCGGCATGATTCGGGCTATGGCGGGCAATGGACGTTTTATGCTGCTGATGCTGTTCGCCGCCATTCCCGCCAAATTGTTGCTCAATGGTTTTCTGTTCTTTCTCGTGCCGCTGACGCTGAGTAATTTTGGCGATAGTCGCTCGGAAATTGGGCGGATTGCCATGATTTACGGACTGGCTGCGTTGTTTCTGGGGCCGGTCTTCGCCCGCTTGGCCGACCGCTTTGTCTTGCATGGATTGCTGGTCGGCGCGGGTGGTTTGCTGACCGGCCTTGGTCTGATACCAGTATTTTTCTTTCCCACCACGACTGGAGTGCTGATCGGCGTGCTGCTCTTGGGCATTGGCCAGGCCATGAGTATTTCTTCGCAGTTGGCGCTAGTGACCAATATTGGACGAGCGTCGATTGAACAGTTTGGCCAGGGACCGGTGCTGGGTGGTTATCGGTTAATCGAACGCTTGGGGGGCGCTGTTGGGCCGCTGGTTGCCGCTAGTTTTGTTACGGCCTTCGGTTATCCGGGAGCGATTACCCTCTTCGGGATGCTAGGAGTGCTCACCGCCACTGTGTTCAGCTTCAGCTTCCTGATCCTGGGGATCGAACCCGAAGCGGACGATGAACTGCCGCCCCTTGAACCTCAGGAAGCCTGATCATGCCTCGACGCTACCTCTTCCTGTTGCCGATCATGCTGTTGATATTGACGGGCAGCGTCGTTGCCAGCCAGCCTCTTCACCCCAATCCGCTCTCATCGGAAGGGAGCGTCCGGGAAGCCGAGGGTCAACGCTTTCGGATCCTGATGCTGCTCTGGCGCGGCGAAACACAGGTGGAAGCCGGTTTCAGAGCCTACCTTGCGGAACATCAATTACCTTTCGATCTGATCGTCCGTGACGCCGGCCAGGACCCGACCCGGATTCCAGAACTGGTCGCCGAAGCCCGGCAACTCAAACCGGACCTGGTCTATACCTGGGGCACCCCGCTAACCTTGGGCGTGGTCGGTCCCTATGACCGGGTTGATCCAGCTCGTTATTTAACTGACATCCCCGTGGTCTTCACCATGGTCGCTTACCCAGTGGAATCGCGCATCGTCCCTGCCTTCGCCTCATCCGAACGCAATGTCACCGGCACTACCCATACCGTTCCCGTGGAAGCGCAAATCAAGGCCATGCGCGCCTATCGCTCCATGAAGCGGCTGGCCGTACTGTACAATCCCACCGAACCTAATTCCGTTATTAACATTGGCGAATTGCAGCGCGCCGCCCAGTATCTGGATTTTGAATTGCTCGCCGAGTCCGTCCCCCTGAATCGCGAAGGACGTCCCGACCCCGATGCTTTGCCTGATCTGGTCAACCGCCTGGTCATGCGGGAACCGCAATTCCTTTATCTAGTGGGCTGACACAGAAGTTTTGACAGGTAGCGGTGGGTGCCCTATGGTTGAGATCAACAGGAGGAATCACCATGGCCCACAAGTATCTGGTTGATCTAACTGAAGAGGAGCGGGAAGACCTGCTGAAGGTCATTCATAAAGGCAAGGCAGCGGCGCGCAAGGTTGCCCGTGCCCATGTGTTGCTGCAGGCTGCGGAAGGGGCGACGGATGAGGCCATTGCCCAAAGCCTTCACTTGGGGATTTCGACCGTTCATCGTACCCGTCAACGGTTTGTCGACGAAGGGTTGCTGGCGGCGTTAAGCGAGCGGCCACGAGTCGGTTTGCCCCCGGCCTTGACCGGCAAACAGGCCGCCTTTCTGGTCGCCTTGGCCTGTAGTACCCCGCCCGCTGGCCGTTGTCAGTGGACTCTCCAATTGTTAGCGGACCGCTTCATGGAACTCCGGCCCATCGAAGCCATTTCCCGTGAGAGTGTGCGGCGCATCCTTAAAAAAACGACCTCAAACCCTGGCAACGTCAAGAATGGTGTATTCCCAGTGTCAGTCCCGATTATGTTTGGCATATGGAGGATGTGTTGGACCTGTACGCCGAACCCGATGATCCTCAATACCCCCAAGTGTGCTTCGATGAAAGTCCGGTGCAATTGACCAGCGAAACCCGCTGTCCTCAACCCGCCCGCCCGGGTCAACCGGCGCGCTATGACTGTGAATACAAACGCGAAGGCACCGCCAATTTATTTCTATTCGTACAACCCTTGCGCGGGTGGCGTCATGTTAATGTCACGAAACAGCGCACCAAACGCGATTTTGCCCAGCAAATGCAGCAACTCGTTGATGTGTACTTTCCGAAGGCGGAGCGAATCCGGTTGGTCGTGGATAACCTCAATACCCACACTCCTGCGGCCTTGTATAGTGTCTTTTCTCCAGAGGAAGCCCGCCGGATCACCCGCAAGCTCGAATTTCATTACACCCCCAAGCATGGCAGTTGGCTCAATATGGCGGAATGTGAGTTCGCTGTTCTCGCCGGCCAGTGTTTGAATCGCCGCATTGCGAACCTCGAAACTTTGCGGAAGGAAATCGCCGCTTGGCAAGGCCCACGCAACCTACGTCAGACCAAAATCCACTGGCAGTTCGGCACCGACTTGGCCCGGGTCAAACTCAAGCGCCTCTATCCTCCCTTGAAATCTTCTGAAACCCCGGTGGACCTAGAAACCTCTGAACCTGTCAAAACTTCTGTGTCAGCCCACTAGGACCGGATACCTTCATTGGCGAACATCGCCAAACACTGACGCGCGAGGCATTGCGTCACCACCTGCCGGTATTCGCCGCCACCGAGCGTCCCATTTTCGATAGCCCCATCATCCTTGGGCTGGTGGCACCCTACTGGCATCTGGGTCGTTTCACCGCCTTCAAGGTTGAGCAAATCTTGCTCCAGAACCAAAAGCCCTGGGATATTCCGATTGAAACCCTCCATCGCCTCACCTATTTCGTCAAGTTGCCGGTCGCTCGCCAACTGGATCTTTACCCGCCACTGGCGATCCTCAATTATGCCGAGGTGCTGGAATGAGTCTTGATCACCGGATTGAAGTCCCGACTGACTTTCGCCGCATCGGACTGCTTACCCGGCGAGACGGCCAACCGGTGCAGGTTCCCTTTTTTGCTCGCCTGCTGGAATCAGCTGCGCTGGCTGAAGTGCAGGATATCCATCAGGAAGCGTTGCGCAGAGTGCCGGAGCCGGGACTGGTGCGCGTGGACTCCGAGGCTTTTTTTGCCCACCATTTCAACGGCGAAGGACACACCCTGGGCGTGTTCGCCGGGGATCGATTGATCGCCTATGGGATTCTGGGCTTACCGGCAGGGCCGGATTACCGCTATGACCGGTTCCTTGAGGATCTGGGTCTGCCGGCCAGCGAATGGAACCGGATGGCCCAGTTGATCGGAGTGGCGGTGCGGCCCGAATGGCGCGGCAACGGCTTGCATCGCCGTTTGTGCGAGTGGCGCTTGGAATTGGCCCATGTCGTTCATCGCTGGCAGGTTGCTGCGGTTTCCGCGCCCGGTAATCCGTACAGTTGGCGTAATCTGCTGGCGGTTGGGTTGCGGATCAAAGGCGTCAAGTGGCTCAGCGGCGATCAGCTTCGCTATCTGCTCCATGCCGATCTGCGCGGTTCATCGTCTCTCGATCCCGCCAGTGTCGTGACCATCGAAGTTTCCGCGATGGCTGAGCAACGGCGTCTGCTGGCAGCCGGTTACTGGGGTTATGCTGCTGCTATGGAACAGAACGTTCTGCGCCTGCGTTATGCGCGTCCCCTCCCGCCATGAAATTGCGCACCCGCATCACCCTGAGCGTCACGCTTTCTTTCATCGTCGTGGCCGGTGGCCTGATGCTGGAAGGACGGTTACGTGAATGGGAGGCCGAACGCCGCTACCAGGAAATGCTGCTGACGGGCTACCAAAACACCTGGAACGGCATTGCCAGCGCTGAATTGCAACGCCTGACATCCCTGATTCCGACGATTACCCGCAATCAAGAGGCATTACGCACGCTGACGCAGCGCGATCGCGCCGGTTACGCGCGGAGTCTGGTGGAATTCGTCGCCAACTTGCAAACCAGTGCTCCGCCGATTTCCTTTGAAACCGTCATCTTGAATGGCAATCTATTCTTCAGTACCGAAAACGACGATTTTATAAAGGATGGCTCATCTGATCCAGCCAAGCCGCGCGTACTGTCTCCACAGTTGATCGACGCTACACTCCGCGCGGGTCAACCTCTTCTGGGACTCGTTCCGTTGCGTGCTGGCCATTACAGCCTGGCTGTCGCCTTTCCATTGTTAGATCGAACAGGCCCCACCGCGATCAGCACGCTGTATCTGCATGTCGATCACCTGCTGCCGGCTTTCGCCGCTAGCGTCAACGCGCCAGCGTTTTTCCAGTACGACAACGGCGCCCTGGATCAAGGCACCGATCCGACATTATGGCAACGCTTGGCCAATCAATTGACGCCTCACCACGACCGCCGGGTTCGTAATGAATCCTATGAGGGTCGAGTCTACACAGTTGCTGGATTGCCCTTGCAGGATTTGTTTGGCGAGAAGGCAGTGATTTTGCTCACTATCGAGGATATTACCACAGCCTACTGGCGGGATATTCTGCTGGACGCTCTTTCGCATGGCAGCGTCATTGTTGCGCTTACCTTGTTTCTGGGAGGACTGCATTGGTCATTGCGCCGGGCGTTCTGTCCACTGAATCAGGTCATTGGCGTTCTCAACGCTCTGGGTCGCGGCGATGCCCGCATGCCGAAGCTGACCGCCAATTCCTCCCGTGACGATGAAATTGGTCGTCTGGCCAATACCGTTGAGCAGTTTCATCAGGCCCAGGTCGCGCGCAGCCAATTGACCAAGCTGCGCCAGGAGTTACACATCGCGGCAAGCATTCAGCGTTCGTTGCTGCCGGCCAGTTTTCCGAAAAGAGCAGCGTTTGATTTATTTGCTGAATTGCACCCGTTTGGTGAAGTAGGCGGCGATTTTTACGATTTCTTTGATCTGCCTGATGGCCGTTTAGGACTGGTCATCGCCGACGTATCGGACAAGGGCGTCGCCGCCGCGCTATTCATGGCGGTCGCCCGCACCGTCATTCATGCCGTTGCGCAAATCGTGCCAGACCCAGGGTGCTGCATGGAACAAGCAAACGCCTTGTTGAGCGAGGACAATGCGACGGCGATGTTCGTCACTGTATGCTATGGAACGCTTGATCCGGTCAGTGGGGAATTTCGCTATGCCAACGCCGGGCACAATCCTCCCTACCGTATCGCCGCCGATCGCACGGTGACGGCGCTGCCCTTGACCGGCGGCATGGCGTTGGGGATCATCGGCGACTTGCCCTTCGCTGAGGGGCGTCTCGTCCTGGAGCCGGGCGAGCGCCTACTGTTTTACACGGATGGCGTGACCGAGGCGATTAACCCACGCAACGAGGAATTCACGACCCATCGCCTTGAGGCGACATTAGCGCTGGCGCCGGACAATCCCCAGTCGCTCATCGCCACCGTCACTAAAGCGGTACAGACTTTCGCAGACGGCGCGCCGCCCGCTGATGATTTGACCCTGTTGGCGCTGGCGTATCGAGGACCCGCTCAGGAATCCTTGAAACCAGCGGGCCTTAAACCGCGATGACCCGGTGGCGAATGGCCACCAGAATGCGCTGGTGCAATTCCCGCCAGGAAAACTGCTCGGCCAGTTCAGCAACCACCGACAAACGCACCCACAATAGATTCGTGGTAGCCACCGATTGCTGAGGATCCAGCATTTCCAGGGTCGTCAGCAATTTTTCAGTCAGTTGCTCCAAACAGCGATAGACTTCAGCTGTTAATTGGTGCAGGGACTCGATTTGCACACTGGGTTCCAGACGCGCGGCGAATCGGTAGAGCAATCCCAGTTGGCGTAGTCGACCCACAAAAATGGCTTGACCGAAGACGAAAGCAGACTCCCCAGGCTCCATCACACGGCTTCGCTCCTGTTCGAATTGCTGAATCAATTCATCGGCGAGCAACCGGCCCAACGCCTGGGTGCTTCCGAGAAACTCGGTCATTGTCGTCCCGCCTGGCCCGACCGCTTCCACAGCGGCGGTTCCCGCGCCCCATTCGAGCAGACGCTCCGCCAATACAATCATTTCCTCAACTTCGATCAGCAGACTCGTTACCTCGAAACGCGCTAATGGATCCTGACTGTCGAGAAACTGACGGATCAGTGCATTGATTTTGCTCATGACCTGATTTGCGAACAGCAACAGCGTCTGCTGCATGGTGCGCATTTCAACATCAGCGCCTAATTCCTCCAGAGCCAACTGTAATAATTCCAGCCGGGTGAAATCCGCAGAAATACGGATCAGCTGGGGGTTATCTTCACTGAATAGCAACCGATTTAATGCATTCGAGTAGTGGAAAACTGCGCTGGTCAGTTCCTGGATCATCTGATCGCGCGCCGCATCCAGGGTTGACGCCAGGCCGAGTCGATGCGCCGCATCACGGAGTAGCGCAAACAACCCGATCAGCTCCAGCCAGTCGCCGCGCGCTTCAACCAGGACTTGCCCTGGAAGGGGCGCGTCGTGGTGAATCCGTTCAACCAGAGCCATCAACGTCTCGCCAGCGCACCATTCCTGCAGGCGTTGTCCTGCAACATTACTTTTCATTTGCGACGGTACGCGCGCTTTCAGGGCAAACCACCGGTCAAACTGTTCCGCCAGCTGCTGAAGTCGCGGTCGAGTGGCCCGTTCCATCAAACACTGTTGCATCAAGGCCGCCATCTGCTCAACCAGTGTCTCGGTGGTCAGAATGACGATGGTGGATTGTTCCTGATCAGACTGGGCAGGCAGGACGGCTGATTTTGCCTTTTCGCCCTTGGCGGACAACGCCACCGTGGCTTCCAGCGCATTGATCCGCGCCTGGCGCAGCGCCGCGGCGAATTCGCGCGCGTTCTTAAAGCGCTGGGCCGAACGCTTGGCCAGCGCTCGCTGCAGCAGGCCGTCGAATACTGTGGGTAATTCACGGTTGATGGCTGAGGGCGGCGCAGGCTCTTCCTGTAGAACCTTGTGCATGAGCGCGGCTAATGAATCGGCGACAAATGGCTTACGATGCGTCAACAGGTAATAAAACACCACTCCCACTGAAAACAGGTCGGCGCGCTCATCGACCGATTCCCCACGCAATTGCTCTGGCGGCATGTACAATGGCGACCCGAGCAATTCGCCGGTATGCGTCAGTTCGGAACCATGGATATGGGCGATGCCGAAATCGGTCAAGGCGATCGTGTAGTCGCGACGAACCAGGATATTTGACGGTTTGATGTCGCGGTGAATGACGCCTTGCCCGTGAGCATAGGCCAGGGCGCTCAATATCTGGAGTACGATGGCCAGATTCATGCGCAACGGCAGCGTTGGCTGCTGTTCCAGCAACTGCCCGAGTTCCTGACCTTCGATCAGCTGCATGGTCAAATAGAGAATCTCGTCCTGCTCCCCGTAATCATGGATCCGCACAATCAGGGGATGACGCAGGCGCATGCCAATTGCGGCCTCCTGGCGAAACCGACTCAGTATCGCTTCTCGCTCCGGTCCCACCAACAGATCGGTATGCACCGTCTTAATGGCGACTGGCTGGTTATCGCTGAGACGGACGCCCCGATAAACCATACCCATAGCGCCACGACCGAGCAGGGTTTCGATACGATAAGCGCCCAGATGTTGGCCCGTTCGCAGCATGGCGGTCTTCCTCGCAAAGCAACCCGCGGAGTGTGCGATTAGCCGAAAGAAGCGATTGCGGTCTCGACCGTCGAGTGGATAGAGAAAATCGCCGAAAATCCGCTGATATCGAACACCTCGCGCGGGTTGTCGCGCAGCGCAGCCAGAGCTAGTTGACCATTGGCGGCGCGCGCCTGCTTGGCCGCGACCAGCAGGACCCGTAACCCGGCGCTGCTGATGTATTCCAGCGCCGCGCAATCCACCAACACCTTGCCGCTCTCATTGAGCGCACTCAACAGGCGGCTTTCGAATTCGCGACAGTTCAAGCTATCCAATCGGCCCACTGGCCCCAGCACAATGATATTACCCTGGCGTTGTTCCTGAATATCCATCATGTTTTCCCCGCTTGGTTGGTCGTACTTATCCTAGAAGTTTATCGTTAGTTGACCTGGATGGCGAAGATGACAAAGCGGTCACCTTTTAGCTCCAATTCTCCTACGAAAGAATAAATGATGATTGATTGTTATACCGCTGCTCAATAGAAATTGAGCTTTTGCAGGAACTGGCTTGTTGGTGATCCAATGGATTATCGCCTGCAAGCCGACTCCTGCAACTCGGTATTCGGTATGACTGTGACTTAGTCAAACAACCCCGCCACTGACAGATAACGCTCGCCGGTATCATAGCAGAACGTCAAAATCCGGCTGCCATCAGGAATCTCCGGCAACTTTTGCGCAATTGCTGCCAGCGATGCGCCCGAGGAGATGCCAATGAAAATGCCTTCCTCCTTGACGCAACGGACAGCGTACTTAAAGGCATCCTCATGGGCGACCTGAATGACGCCGTCCAGGATTTGCGTATTTAGCACCTTGGGTATAAAACCAGCGCCAATCCCCTGAATTGGGTGCGGACCGCGCTGGCCGCCGCTTAGGACCGGCGAGGCCGAAGGTTCAACCGCCAACACCTTCAGATGCGGGAATTTTTCCTTCAACACTTCGGCGCAGCCGGTGATATGGCCGCCGGTGCCGACTCCGGTAATCATGAAATCGAATCCTTCTGGAAAGTCGGAGAGGATTTCCTGCGCCGTGGCGCGGCGGTGGATTTCCACATTGGCGGGATTTTCGAACTGCTGCGGCATCCAGGCGTTGGGCGTGCTTTCCAGCAGCTCCTGCGCTTTCTCAATAGCGCCCGGCATCCCCTTCTCCTTGGGTGTCAGCACCAGCTCCGCGCCGAGCGCCGCTAGATAGCGCCGCCGTTCCAACGACATCGATTCCGGCATGGTTAGGATCAGTCGATAGCCCTTGGCGGCGGCGACCATGGCTAAACCGATGCCGGTGTTACCCGAGGTCGGTTCGACCATCACCGTGCCAGGTTTGAGTAAGCCGCGTTCTTCGGCGTCTTCAATCATGGCTAATCCAATGCGATCCTTGATGCTACCACCAGGGTTAGCCCGCTCCAATTTCATCCAGACCTCGACCTTGCGGTTGGCAAACAACCGGTTGACGCGGACATGAGGGGTATTGCCTATCGTTTCGAGAATGTTGCGTGCTTTCATCGGTACAATCCTCCAGTCAGGGGATAGGGGCGTGGCGCTTGGTCGGATGCGGTTGGTATGGCTCCATGAAACTTATTATATTGAAAATGCATGGATCAGCTTTCGCGGAATGCGGCGACATCCGGTTTGCCTGTTAAACTTACCCGCTATCAATGCTGTCCATGCTTAACCATAGCAGAAGCAGCAATCCAAACATAAAGAATAATGAAGCATTTTTTTATAATGAGCGGCAATATGACTTTTTGTCGCCGCCCGCATTCCAAGGAGACTCCAGATGACCGAAGGCCGCTTTCATGGCACCGAACGCTATGTTGCCACTGATGATCTGATGATGGCGGTGAACGCTGCCGTAACCCTGGGTCGGCCCCTGTTGGTGAAAGGCGAGCCGGGCACTGGCAAGACCCAGTTGGCCGAGGAAGTCGCCCTTGCCCTCAACCGTCCGTTTATCCAGTGGCATATCAAGTCGACCGTCAAGGCCCAGCAAGGGTTGTATGAATACGATGCTGTCTCGCGGCTGCGCGATTCCCAACTGGGCGAAGGGCGAGTGCATGACATTAGCAACTACATCGTCAAGGGTAAATTGTGGGAAGCATTTACCGCCGACGTGCAACCGGTGTTGCTGATCGATGAGATCGACAAAGCTGATATTGAATTTCCGAATGACCTGCTGTTGGAACTCGACCGTATGGAGTTCTATGTCTACGAGACGCGGCAGACCGTCAAGGCCCACCACCGTCCAATCATTATTATCACCAGCAACAATGAGAAGGAATTGCCGGACGCCTTCCTGCGCCGTTGCTTTTTCCATTACATCCGCTTTCCCGACAAGGAAACCATGGAACAAATCGTGCGGGTGCATTATCCGGATTTGAAGAAACGGTTGCTGAGCGAGGCGTTGGAAGCGTTCTTCGAAATTCGCGAGGCGCCGGGTCTGAAAAAGCGACCTTCTACTTCGGAATTGCTGGACTGGATCAAACTATTGGTCGCCGAAGACATCCCGCCCGAAGCCTTGCGCGGTGACCAGCGGAAGCTGATTCCGCCACTGTATGGGGCGTTGCTGAAGAATGAGCAGGATGTGCATTTGTTTGAGCGGCTGCTATTTATGAGTCGCCGCAAGAAGGATTGAATGGAACGACGCCCCGCTCTCTCCCCCGGCGTGAGCGTCAAGGTCTCTCGCGGAGAAGATCGATGATGACCGACTTTTTTTTCAAGCTGCGCAAGGCCAGTATACCTGTCACCTTGACCGAATTTTTAACCCTGCTGGAAGCTCTGCATCAGCGGGTCACGGCTCATAGCGTTGAAGAATTCTATTATCTGGCGCGGGCGGCCCTGATCAAGGACGAACGCCATTACGACCGCTTCGATCAAGTGTTCGCCAGCCACTTCAAGGGACTGGAAACCCTGTTCGATGGACTGGTCGGCGCTAAAGTACCGCTGGAATGGCTGCGCAAGTTAGCGGAGTTGACCTTGAGTGAAGAGGACCAGCAACTGATCGAGTCGATGGGGGGCTGGGAAAAATTGATGGAAACCTTTGCGCAACGGATGGCCGAGCAGGAGGGACGTCATCAGGGCGGCAATAAATGGATCGGCACCGCCGGCACTTCGCCTTACGGAGCCTACGGTTACAATCCGGAAGGCATCCGCATCGGACAGGATCAGTCACGTCATCGCCGGGCGGTCAAGGTCTGGGACCGTCGCGAGTTCCGCAATCTGGACGACACGGTGGAACTCGGGACGCGCAACATCAAGGTTGCGCTGCGTCGTCTGCGCCGGTTTGCCCGTGAGGGCGCGGCTGAAGAGCTAGACTTGGACGACACAATTCGTTCCACTGCGCGCAATGCGGGCTGGCTGGATCTGAAAATGGTGCCGGAGCGGCATAATGCGGTGAAAGTGCTTCTGTTTCTGGATGTGGGCGGCTCGATGGATGATCATGTCCGGGCCTGCGAGGAGTTGTTCTCGGCGGCGCGCAGCGAGTTCAAGCATCTGGAGTATTTC
The DNA here is from genome assembly GCA_024235095.1 of Gammaproteobacteria bacterium. NCBI lineage: Bacteria > Pseudomonadati > Pseudomonadota > Gammaproteobacteria > Gammaproteobacteria bacterium. The sequence continues at coordinate 1,199,396 of JACKNC010000001.1, read as the reverse complement.
TACTTTCATAACATGGTCTACGAGGGGCTGTGGAAGGATAACCGCCGCCGCTACACCGAGAAGATCGACACTCTGACGGTGCTGCATACCTTCACGCGGGATTACAAGCTGATTCTGGTCGGCGACGCTACGATGAGTCCTTACGAGATCACCTATCCAGGAGGTAGCGTCGAGCATTTTAATCCCGAGGCCGGCGATGTGTGGATGAGTCGGCTACTTGCCGCGTGGCCCCGTGCGATCTGGCTGAATCCCCAGTCGTCCAACCGCTGGAGTTACATTCCTTCGATTCAGATGGTTCGCGAGCTGATGAGCGACCGCATGTACCCCCTCACCCTGGAAGGACTGGAGCAGGGGATTCGGGCTTTGCAACAGTTGCGGTAGCCGTAACCTTATGCCTTTTCTTTCACGAAAGAGGGATAAATGATGAATGCTGTACCGAATGCTCCGCAAAACTGGCCGCCTTGGGAAGAGGATATGGTGGCGATTCGCGTTGAGGTAAGGCGCGAAATGGAAGGGTTAATCACTGAGGATGAAACGCCAGTGGATAATATTCTGTCAGAAAAACAGAAACGTTTGCTGACCGAACCGCTCTATAGCGCCTGGACGGGGCCGGCAGAGTATGCGCCCGGTCACCGACCCTTCCTGGCCCTGGCGAATGTTGGCCTGTTTTACGCCTTGCGCGAACCGCCACTGGTTCCAGACGTCATGCTCGCGCTGGATGTCGTAGGTCTTGGCGCGGATTTGAGCGAAAAAGCCAACCACTCCTACTTTACCTGGGAACAGGGCAAACCGCCACTGGTGGCGATTGAGATTGTATCTAATCGGGAAGGTGGCGAAGATCAGGAGAAACTCCACAAGTATGCGGCAGCGGCTGTTGGCTATTATGTAATCTTTGACCCATGGCGTCAGCTGTCTGACCGAATGTTGCGCATTTACCAGTTAGTGGGCCAAGCCTATGTGGAGAAAGTCGGCTCGCAGTTCAAGGATGTGGGTCTGGGAGTGACGCTCTGGCAAGGAAAATATGAAGGTGAGCATCAGCTGGCTGCGCTGGGTTGATCAAACCGGTCAGCTAATTCCGACCAGTGCCGAGCGCGCGGGGAGCGCTGAGCAACGCGCGGAACGGTTGGCGGCGCAGTTGCGAAAGTTGGGTATTGACCCCGTTGTTTAACAACGATCTTGGGCGAGCGACGCATGATTATCGGTTCAGGTCAACGATGGATGAATTAATCATCATTCAGGCCAGGATGAGTTCCAGCAGACTGCCTGGCAAAATTCTGGCGGATCTGGGATCCGTTACTCTGCTGGAGTTGCTGATCCGGCGTTTGCGCACGACAACTTCAGGTCTGCCGCTGGTGGTGGCGACTTCCGATCAGGCGGACGATGACCCGGTTGAGTCATTTTGTCAGGCGCGAACGGTCAACTGCTTCCGGGGTTCACTGCGCGACGTGGCGGGACGGTTGCGGGAAGACCTATGGTGGGGTAGATGGAATGCGGCGGCAATTCGCCAAAATTATGGCGCTTCCGTATGAACGAGCCGGATAACTGTCAGCGGGTAGCGCGCGTTCGCGTCTTTGCCCGGTGGCGTGGGATCGATGAAAGGCAACAACCGCGCTTACTGGATGTCAGCGCCGGGTTGGGTGTATTCCCTGCAGTAATAGATGAAAAAATGGTTAGTGGGTGATGGCGTTGGAACGGGATGCGCGCACGGTGGAGTACCTGCAAAGCGTGGTAAGTGTTGATTCTTTGGTCCAGGATTTGCTAGAACTGGAGATGTAGGCTTGTTTGATGCGATCCCCTTTAACAAGATGCCTGAACATGTGGAGGACCCTGCGGCGCTGTTGATTGCGGCAAGGTGGTTGCTGACGCCAAAAGGCTTTGTCTATGGGGATCCGCTCCGCTCACACGGTTTAGGGGGAGGGGAGGTGAACAGAAATTCCCGGTCTCTATTTTCCAGGATATTGAATATCCCAAAGGCGTTTTTCTTAATGCAGTCCTGCATATAAATAAAAAAATTGATGAAAATCAATTATTAATCAACTGGTCGGGAATTGCTGGGAGGCAAAATCTTCCCTACTCCTATTGTGCCCGAATGAGAATCAAGATGAATCTGACAAATAAAACTTTATTAATCACTGGTGGCACGGGTTCGTTTGGCCGCAAGTTCACCGAACTGGTCCTGCGGGAACACGAGCCTCGTCGGATCATCGTGTTCAGCCGCGATGAACTCAAGCAACACGAGATGAGTCGCCTAATTCCGGATAAACGACTGAGCTTTTTCTTGGGTGACGTGCGCGACCGGGACCGTTTAACCCGGGCGTTCGAGGCAAAAGTGGATATCGTGGTCCACGCAGCGGCGCTCAAGCAAGTGCCAGCCTGTGAATATAACCCCTTTGAAGCGATCAAAACTAATGTTCTTGGTGCTCAGAACATCATCGATGCTGCTATTGACTGTGGGGTAGCCAAGGTCATTGCGCTAAGCACTGACAAGGCAGTCAATCCAGTGAATCTGTATGGAGCCACCAAATTGTGTGCGGAAAAACTGTTTGTGCATGGCAATGCTTACACGGGCGACCGCCCAACTTGCTTTAGCTGTGTGCGTTACGGCAACGTGGTGGGAAGTCGAGGCAGTGTGGTCCCAGTATTTCTCAGCCAGCGCACCAATGGCGTGGTAACGATTACTGATCCGCGTATGACCCGTTTTTGGCTGACTTTGGAACAGGGAGTGCGATTTGTCATTCAGGCGATTGGGTTAATGCGGGGAGGTGAGGTATTTGTTCCGCGTATTCCCAGCATGGGTATCCTGGATTTGGTAAAGGCAGTAGCGCCCGATTGCCAAGTGCAAGAGACCGGAATTCGTCCCGGCGAGAAACTTCATGAATCACTCATCTCAGTGGATGAGGCGCGACATGCTATAGCGTTGGAAGATCTGTTTGTGATTCATCCAGAGCATTCCTGGTGGTGCTGTGAGAAGAGTTTGCAGGGGCAATCGTTGCCGGATGGTTTTGCTTATGCTAGCGACAGTAATGATCAATGGTTATCGGTGGATGAACTACGTGGGATCGTTGAGGCCACTTATTGATGGCAAATCCACTGGCGGATGATGGGACATTTCGGGCCATGCTGCCTTATGGCCGTCAATGGTTGGATGAAGACGACATTGCAGCGGTTGTCGCAGTATTGCGCTCTAATTGGTTGACCACCGGACCAAAGATAGCTGAATTTGAACAGGCTTTTGCCGATTTCGTGGGAATGCGCGAAGCCGTAGCGGTCAGCAGTGGCACAGCAGCGCTGCATACGGTAATGGCTGCGCTGGGCATAGGGCCTGGGGATGAGGTGATCGTGCCAGCCATGACCTTTGCAGCGACGGCGAACAGCGTGGTGTTTCAGGGAGGAACGCCGGTGTTCGCTGATGTTGACCCGGAGACGCTGTTGCTAGATCCGGATGCGGTGGATGCGCGCATCACCTCGCGCACCCGGGCGGTGATCGCTGTGGATTATGCCGGCCAGCCATGTGATTACGATGCGCTGCGGATGATCGCTGATCGTCACGATCTGGCTCTGGTCGCAGATGCCTGCCATGCGTTAGGTGGAAACGACCAGGGGCGTCCGGTTGGCAGTCTTGCGGATTTGAGCGCCTTCAGCCTGCATCCAGTCAAGCCGATCACGACAGGCGAAGGAGGTGTAATCACCACTGATGATCCACAATGGGCGCAGCGGATGCGGCGATTCCGCAATCATGGCATTGCCACTGATCATCGTCAGCGGGAGCAACAGAATTCCTGGTTCTACGAGATGGTGGAACTGGGTTATAACTACCGTCTCACTGATTTTCAGTGTGCGTTAGGCATCAGTCAGTTGCGCAAGTTGCCCAATTGGGTGGCCCGGCGTCAGGCAATCACCCGGGTTTATGACAAAGCGCTGGCGGAAATCCCCGGCGTCAAACCGCTGGCGGTGCGGGCCAGCGTTAGTCATGCTTATCACCTATATGTCGTGCGACTGGACCCGGAGCAGCTGGGAAAATCGCGTACTGACATGTTTGCAGCGCTGCGGGCGGCAGGGATTGGCGTGAATGTGCATTATATTCCCGTGCATCTGCATCCTTTTTATCGGGAACGGTTCAGGACGGGACCAGGACTTTGTCCGGTGGCCGAAGCGGCCTATGAACAGATTCTCAGCTTGCCGATTTTTCCGGCAATGAACGATCATGATGTAGACCAAGTAATAAGCGCACTTGCCAAAATCATGGGGATAGACGATGCGAATGGAGGAAGGCGGGCATGAAACTAGCCATTATTCCAGCGCGCGGCGGCAGTAAGCGTATCCCGCGTAAAAACATCAAAAATTTTTGCGGCAAGCCGATGATTGCTTATTCCATTGCCGCGGCGCGCGACAGTCGGCTTTTCGATAAGATTGTAGTCTCGACCGACGACGTAGAGATTGCCGAAGTTGCTAAAGTGTATGGCGCTGAAGCACCCTTCATGCGTCCGGCAGAATTAGCGAACGATTTTACGGGAACAACAGAGGTTATCGCACATGCCACGCAATGGATGATCGATCAGCAGCAATCTGTTGAGGCCGTGTGTTGTCTCTACGCGACCGCCCCTTTTGTCCAGGTCGAGGATCTCCGACGTGGACTACAAAAGTTGCAAACAGGCGCTTGGGCTTACGCTTTTACCGTCACTGAATACGCCTCACCGATCTTTCGCGCATTTCGCACCCACCCAGAAGGCGGGTTGCAGATGTTCTTCCCGGAGCATTTCACCACACGTTCGCAGGATCTGCCGGTTGCGCTGCACGACGCTGGACAGTTTTATTGGGGTCGGCCAGAAGCATGGTTATCTCATCAGCGCGTTTTTGATCGGCATTCTTGCCCAATCCTGATACCCCGCTGGCGAGTACAGGATATTGATACGGAAGACGACTGGCGGCGCGCTGAACTCATCTATCAGGCATTATTTGAAAAAGGTCAACCATCTAATGACGTTGGATAAAACATTTAAGACTGAACAGGAAGCATTCTGGGCTGGCGAATTTGGCAACGAATACATCGGGCGTAATCAGGGAACCCAACTACTCGCTTCGAATTTGGCGTTGTTCAGCAGGGCTTTGGCAAAAGCGCAAAAAATCAGGGCATGCATCGAATTTGGCGCGAATGTGGGTATGAATCTGCGCGCTTTAAAATTGCTGTACCCGGAACAAAACCAGTATGCAGTCGAGATTAACCCAGACGCAGTCAGTCAATTGCGCCGGCATCTTCCCCCTGACCAGGTATTTGCGACCTCGATTCTTGACTTTGATCCATCGACAGTGCGAAAGGTGTGGGATCTTGTGCTCATCAAGGGGGTGCTGATTCATATCAATCCGGAATTTTTGGATTTGGTCTATGCCAAACTGTATGAAGCGACAAGCCGCTACCTGATGGTGTGTGAGTATTATAATCCAACCCCGGTCAGCGTTAATTACCGTGGTCATTCAGATCGGCTGTTCAAAAGGGACTTTTGCGGCGAGATGCTGGACCGGTATCCGGCGCTGCAATTAATCGACTATGGATTTGGTTATCACCGCGATCCCAGCTTTCCGCAAGGCGATGGCACCTGGTTTCTGATGGAGCGCAACCGCTTACCTTGACCCAGCGCGTCAGGATGTATTTATGTCCTCTGTACAGAGACGCTTCTTGACGAAATTTACCATAACCTATTGATTCTAATTTTCTTATTTCAACCGGAACGCGCTATATTGCTCAGTATGCGCCTGAAATATTAGAGATTGCGCCCACATATCTGCTTATCATCGAGCTTCCATAGAGGCGTTCGAGGAAGCCAGATATACAGTTGACGCTTTTAATTTTTGAAGAATGGTAAAGCCTGAAGATTCAGGCTTACATGTCTGCCATAAATCTGTAGATGAATGATATGGGCCAGCACGGTCAATCAAGCGTTAAGGAAACTGATGAACGGATCAGACAGATTCTCAAAAAGTATCCTCGGATTCGTTTGGTTGTGCTGTTCGGTTCTTTAGCAAAGAATGCTGCACGCATTGACAGTGATATCGATCTCGCTGTAAGCGCCGATAGACCGCTAGATGCCAATGAAAAAATGCAATTGATCATGGATCTGGCGGAAATCACAGGACGGCCGGTTGACTTGGTGGATTTGTCTACGCTTGGCGAACCCTTGCTGGGGCAGATTATCGCTAATGGACGAAAAGTGCTGGGTGACGATTCCCACTTCGCTATGCTTTTAAGCAAGCATCTTTTTAATCAAGCCGATTTTATGCCCTACCAAAAGAGAATTCTTCGAGAAAGGAGGCTGACATGGATTGGCCTTTGATCGAGCAAAAACTGGAATCCTTGCGGCGTTGTCTGCGCCGCGTTGAAGAGAAATGCCCGAAGGATGTTGAAACCTTAGTGCAAGACTATGATGCTCAGGATATTCTCACTCTGAATCTGACTCGCGCCGTGCAGCTTTGTGTTGACATCGGAGCGCATCTCGTTTCTGGAACCGAATTTCCCCCACCAGACACGATGGGACAAACATTCGATATCTTGATGGATGCCGGAATCATTGCTGCTGAATTGGCCAAACGTATGAAAAAGGCGGTAGGGTTTCGCAATCTGGCTATTCATAACTACGACGTAATTAATTGGACCATCGTTTTCGCAATAGCCCACGATCGATTGACGGACTTCGAGGATTTCGCTAAAGCAGTTGTAATGGCAATGCCTCGGTGAACAGGGTTGAACAAGAATGAACGGTTATGTTTATGAAAAGGTATTGGAGTGAATAGACAACAGCCGCCAAACAGTGTAATGAGCTTTCGGGCTAACAGTGATGGTTGAAATCAAGCACAAACCGCGAGTCGTGATTCGCGCCGACGCCTCGATTCAGATCGGTTCAGGCCATGTGATGCGTTGTCTGACCTTGGCGGATGCGCTGAGGGAGCGTGGGGCGGATGTGCAATTCATTTGCCGGGATTTGCCGGGGCATCTGGGCGGAGTGTTGGCCGACAAAGGCTATCCTGTTTATTGGTTGCCCGCTTCTGGTGAAGATGAAACGGTAATTCTGGCCCATACTGCCCATTCAACTTGGCTGGGGGTACCGTGGACGGTGGATGTCGACCAGACGCAGGCATGCCTGGCAGGATTATCAGAGATTGACTGGTTGATCGTGGATCATTATGCCTTGGATCGGGCGTGGGAGTTGCGGATGCGGCCACTGGTAAAGCGGATTATGGTGATCGATGATTTGGCCGACCGTCCGCATGATTGCGATCTGCTGTTGGATCAAAATCTACATGAGGAGATGGAGTGCCGCTATACGGAGTTAGTGCCAGCGAATTGTCGTCAGTTGCTGGGGCCACGCTATGCGCTGTTGCGTCCGGAGTTTCGCGAGGTGCGGAAGCAGTTGCACCAACGGGATGGTGTGGTGCGTCGGATTCTTGTGTTTTTCGGCGGCTCCGATCCGAGTAATGAGACCGCCAAGGCGTTGCGGGCCATTCGGAGGCTGGATCAGCCGGATATCGCAGTGGATGTGGTGATTGGCGCGGCTAATCCCCATTGGAGGGAGATTGAGGCGTTGTGTGCGAAGCTGCCAAATACCAGCTTTCATCGCCAGGTGACCAATATGGCGGAATTGATGGCTAGGGCGGATTTGGCGATTGGGGCGGGTGGTGTCAGTACTTGGGAACGCGCGGTATTAGCGATGCCAAGTTTGGTAATCGCCGTGGCTGAAAATCAAATACGCGTCGCCGAAGATTGGGCAGCTACCGGCGGATGTTGGTACCTTGGCCATGCTGAAGCCGTGACCACCGACTACATTCACCAGGTATTACAGGTGCTATGTACCGCCCGGTTTTTAGCTAAAGCTATGAGTTCACGTTCCAGTGAATATGTAGATGGTCGCGGCGTAGGACGGGTTGCCAAAATATTTATGGCAACTCAGCTTGTCTTACGGTGTGCAGTTCCTGACGATTGCCGTAACCTTTATATTTGGCGGAATGATGAGGTTACACGCCGCTATTCTGGGGATGGTTCGCCCATTTCCTGGGAGACTCACTGTCTATGGTTCAGCAAAGCCATTGGGAATACTGCTAGCCTGCTGGTTATCGGCGAACATGATGGTCGCCCGGTTGGGGTATTGCGCTTCGATTTAAAGGGCAAGCAGGCGACGATATCGGTGTATCTTGTTCCTGGGAACCAAGGGAGTGGCTTGGGTACTGCGCTGATCGAAGCCGGAACACGCTATGTTGCTCAACATGTCCCTCAAATATCCGAAATTATTGCCCAATTATCTGTGCATAACCAGGCTTCTAAAGGTGCGTTTGAGGGAGCTGGGTATGTGATTGATTCACTCAAATTCAGAAGGACAGTAAAGGATTCAAATGATCATTGGTGAGAGACAAATCGGACGTGCTGAGGCGCCTTTCATCGTCGCCGAGATGTCCGGCAACCATAATCAATCACTGGATCGAGCGTTGGCGATTGTTGATGCAGCAGCTAAAGCTGGGGCGCATGGCCTGAAGCTGCAAACCTATATGCCCGATACCATGACACTGGATTTGGCTGAAGGCGAGTTTTTCATTTCCGACCCAAACAGTCTGTGGCAAGGCGCTTCTCTCTATAAGCTCTACCAGGAAGCCTATACGCCTTGGGAATGGCATCAGCCTATTTTCGACCGCGCCCGCGAACGAGGTCTGGTTGCGTTCAGCACCCCCTTTGATGAAACGGCAGTGGATTTTCTGGAGACGCTGAACGTACCCTGTTATAAAGTCGCCTCTTTCGAGAATACTGACCTGTTGCTGATCCGCAAGATTGCTCAGACCGGCAAGCCAATGATCATCTCTACCGGTATGGCCACAGTGGCGGAGCTGGATGAGACCGTGCGCGCTGCGCGCAGGGCGGGTTGTCGAGACCTGGTTCTGCTCAAATGCACCAGCACTTATCCGGCGACGCCGGAGAATACCAATCTGCTGACCATCCCCCACCTGCGGGAGTTGTTTCAGTGCGAAGTCGGGCTGTCCGACCATACTATGGGCATCGGCGCCGCAGTGGCCAGCGTGGCGCTGGGTGCGGCAGTAATCGAAAAACACTTTACCCTGCGCCGGGCGGATGGAGGCGTAGACAGCGCGTTCTCGATGGAACCTAAAGAAATGCAGGCACTGGTGATAGAGAGTGAGCGAGCCTGGCAGGCGCTGGGCCGGGTCAGCTATGGCGCGACTGAAGCTGAGAAGAAATCATTGGTATTCCGGCGGTCGCTCTATGTTGTCAAAGATATGAAAGCTGGGGATATCTTGACCGAAGAGAGCGTGCGGTCTATTCGTCCCGGCTTAGGATTGCCGCCGAAATATCTGGATCAGGTACTGGGAATGCGCGTTAAACAGGATGTGAAGCGAGGGACTGCTTTAGTATGGGAGCTATTGGGATGAGTTTTCGTACATTAGTGATAGGATTAGGACAGATAGGCATGGGTTATGACCTGCGCCATGATCCGGATCAATTTATTTTGACCCATGCGCGGGCTTTTCAGGTTCATCCAGGCTTTGAGTTGGTGGGCGGCGTTGATCTGGATTCTGAACGCGTATGCCGATTTGAAATGGAATACTCGCGGCCAGGCTACGTTGATCTAGCATCTGCTCTACATGATCTAAAGCCGAATGTGGTCGTCATTGCTACCCCGACCGCACTGCATTATCAAACGGTCAGCACAGTGCTGGAAGTGATTAAACCAAGCGCAATTCTTTGTGAGAAACCACTGGCTTATGATTTAGATGAAGCAGCAGCTATAGTGACAGCCTGCGAGGATCAAGGCGTTAAACTTTATGTCAACTATATTCGCCGATCAGATTGCGGTGTTGCTGAAATCAAAGCGCGAATTAATGATGGCCGCATTACGCAATCGATTAAAGGCGTATGTTGGTATTCAAAGGGGTTATTTAATAATGGTTCACATTTTCTTAATCTATTACAATACTGGCTGGGCGAGGTCGTCGATTACCAAATTCTGAATAAGGGACGGTTGTTGAGTGGGCTTGACCCAGAGCCAGATGTGTGTATTAATTTTGAGCGGGGAACTATTTATTTCCTAGCTGCGCGGGAAGAATATTATTCTCACTACACGATTGAATTGATCGCCGGCAATGGCCGTCTGCGTTACGAGTGTGGTGGTTCGCAAATTCTTTGGCAATCGGTGATCGCCAATCCAACCTGTGAAGGTTATCAGATTCTTAACTCAATACCTGAAGCGATAATCTCTAATCTGGATCGTTGTCAGTGGCAGGTCGCTGATCAATTAGTCGCTGATTTAGCCCATCAGGAAGCGCGAATCTGCTCTGGATCTGAAGCGTTGTATACCTTGAAAGTTCTCAATCAAATTGTACAAAGCCGATGAATAACGCAATCATTACAGAAAAGCTCGCCCTGTTGGGTGGGGCCAAAACGATTAAGCGTCCATTCAAGCGCTACAACCCTATCGGCATTGAAGAAGTGATTGCGGCTAGGCAAGTGGTGGAAAGCGGGATATTATCGAAATTTCTAGGCGCTTGGCACGATGATTTTTATGGTGGCCCCAAGGTGCAAGAATTTGAGCGGGCCTGTGAAGCGTATTTTGGCGTCAAGCATGCGGTCACCGTCAATTCTTGGACGTCGGGTTTAATTGCAGCAGTGGGAGCAATAGGCATTGAACCGGGTGATGAGGTCATCGTTAGTCCTTGGACCATGTGCGCCAGCGCAACGGCGATTTTGCACTGGAATGCGATTCCGGTGTTTGCAGATATTGAACCGGAAACCTTTAACCTTGACCCCCAATCAGTTGAGGAAAATATCAGTCCTTACACCAAGGCGATTATGGCGGTAGACATCTTCGGCCATTCAGCAGATATGGATGCGCTGATGGCGATAGCTGATAAACATAATCTTAAAGTGATTTCTGACACAGCTCAAGCGCCGGGTGCGTTTTATAAGAGCAAATATGCGGGCGCCTTGGCGCATGTGGGCGGCTACAGCCTCAATTATCACAAGCACATTCACACGGGTGAAGGCGGGATTTTAGTTACCGATGACGATGAAATTGCTGAACGGTTGCAACTTATTCGCAACCATGCTGAAGCGGTAGTGGGCAGCAAGGGAGTTGCTAATCTCGCTAATATGGTTGGCTATAATTTCCGCTTGGGAGAAATTGAGTGTGCGATGGGAATCGAGCAGCTTAAAAAATTGCAAGGACTCGTAGCTACCCGGCAACGCACTGCGGAGCGTTTGACTGCTGGATTGAGAGAACTAGAGGAATTGCGCACTCCCGTCATCAAGCCTGATTGCACTCATGCTTATTATGTCTATCCCATTGTTCTTGACGTAGATCGTTTAGGCGTTAGCCGTGAGAATATCTATAAGGCGCTAGTAGCTGAAGGGGTCGATGGACTGGCCGTAGGATACGTTAACTTGCACCTGTTACCGATGTATCAGCAGAAGATGGCTTATGGTTCAAAAGGGTTTCCGTGGACATCGAGTATTTGTCATCGTGATGTGAGTTATAGCCGAGGTATTTGTCCCATTGCAGAGGAATTACAAGAGAAGAGTTATCTAGGCTATGCGATGTGTCTAAACGATCTGAGTGATGAGGATGTAGATTTGATAGTAGCGGCGTTTAGAAAGGTATGGACTTGGATAGAGGTATTACGATGATTTATACATTTTTAAAATATCACTAGGATTATAGATAGTAAACTATCTAATCCTAAAAACTAGGCTCAATATGGATTCCAGGCTGTTGAAGATGGCTCGCCCTGCCAAGGGACAGGAGCTACACTGAAGAGGTTTTGAACCGCCGCGCTCCAGGTTTCCCGTCGATGATCAACCTTCAGAATCTACTGGACGATGTCCGGTGTTACGAAACGGTCCGCCAACTGCGCTGGCCCGATGGGGTTCACTGCCCCCATTGTGGGGCGGCGAACGTGACGAAGCAGGGTCACGACACGACCCAACCGGCGCGACAGAAATATCGGTGTGCTGGGTGCCATCGCTCTTTTGACGATCTAACCGGGACGGTGTTGGCCGGCCACCACCCGCCGTTACGAATTTGGATATTATGTTTATATTTTATGGGTTTGAACTTGTCTAATGCCCAGATTGCCCAAGAGTTGGCGTTGAATCCGGAGACGTGCAGCGGATGACCGAGCAACTGCGCCAAGGTATCGTCGCCCGCCAACCCGAACCCACCTTGGCGGGGGAAGTGGAATGCGACGAGGTCTATATGGTGGCCGGGCATAAAGGGCATCCGGACGCGGTGAAAAAAAAGGCCGCCGCGGGCGGCGTCGCCGGCTGAAGGGGGCACGGGGTCGAGGCACCCTGGAGCAGGAAAAGCCGCCGATTCTCGGCATGATTGAGCGCGGCGGCGCGGTGGTCGTCCGGATGCTGGATAATGTCCAGCAAGCGACCATCCAACCGCTCCTTCAGACTTTCATCGCCCCGGGAACCCGGGTGTATACCGATGAATATGCAATCTATAACCCATTGAAGGATTGGGGCTTTGATCATCATACGGTGTGTCACAGCCGGGGTGAATACGCCCGCGACGACGATGGCGATGGCTTCCATGAGATTCATGTCAATACTGCTGAGGGTTTCTGGTCCCTGTTGCGTTCCTGGTTGCGACCCCATCGAGGAATTTCGCAAGAAAAGCTGCCGCTCTACCTGGGCTTCTTTCAGTTCGTGCATAACGTCCGCATTCGGGGCAAAGGCTTGCTCAGACCTCTCTTGGAACTGCTGGTCGCCTAACAACGCCAACTGACTGGAATCCATATTGAGCCAAAAACTAATACTATAGGCTTGCCAACGATTATCCCTACATTATCAACGAACTGAGCGTTAATCAAATTGTCTAATAACTATAGAAGACCTCTTTAGAGACTCTAAATTTATAGAGGAGGTGCGGCAATGAACGCGGAATGGATGTTTGATGCACGTAAAATACCGGATGAAGTGATGAATTACATCCGGCGTATTGCGGTTCGCGCGGTCGAAGAGAAGCATTATGGTCCGGAGCTTGTTGCTGATTTTTTGGGTATCGACCGAACGAGTATTTATGATTGGCTTCGCAACTATCGTTATGAAGGAGAAGAAGCCCTGGATACCCGGAAAGCGCTCGGCGCCACGTGTGTGATGACTCCGGATATTGATCGATGGTTAAAAGAAACGATACTCAATACGACGCCGGCGGATCATGGCTATGATACGGTTTTATGGACTTTAGAGATCATGGTTAATTTATTGAAAGAGTACTTTGGTTTATGGGTATCGGATGCCACGGTTCGTCTGCATTTACATCAATTAGGACTGAGTTGTCAAAAACCTTGTTATCATGCCTTAAACCAGGATCAGGAGGAAGTTAAAAAGTTTATTAATGAAGAATTTAAAGAGATTCAGAAGCGGGCTCAAGAACTTGGAGCGGATATTGCGTTTCAGGATGAGTCATGGGTTCAAGGCCATACGCGTTCTGGACGGACGTGGGGCTTAGTCGGTCATCCGCCTGAAATTAAAGTGAGTGATGACCGGGGTGGGTTTCACATTTTATCGATGGTTACGGCGACGGGCGAGTTAATATTTGAAGTGACCACTCAAAAATGAGTGAGTGGGGTTTTCATTGCCTTTTTAGAGAAGGCATTAGAGGGTCGAGAGCGCCCATTAATTGTCATCACGGACAATGCGTCTTATCATACCTCGAAAGAAGTCAAAGCCTTTCTTGAGACGCATCGAAAACAAATCCGCTTGTTCTTTCTTCCCCCCCACTCGCCAGAGTTAAATCCGGATGAACAGGTTTGGAATGAGATCAAAAATGATCATCTGGAAAAGGAGCCAATTAAAAACCGGGCTGATTTCAGAGCGCGCGTTTATTCTGCTTTGGAAAAGCTAAAAGAATTTCAGGAAAGGGTCAAATCATTTTTTAGGCTCCCTGATACTCAATACGCTAATCCTGAAAAAGCTCCAGCATGATTTTTGTGGGGATAACTATTAGCAAGACAATACGATTTTTTGGAGATGCATATGCGGAATTATAAGCCGACGGTACTATTAATACGGATACCAGAGATAGAGTATAACATCAAGAACAACGATGTAAGAAGCTTCACAGTTAGCGGGCTTGTAGTTCCGTTAGGAGTAACTTATTTGGCTTCGGTAATCAGAGATAAGAGTGATTATGCTGTTAAAATTTTAGATCTGTATGCTGATCACTACGAAGAATATATCTCTAGATTTGCTACAGACCCTCAATATCTGCTGGAATTGTCTTTGCGTAGCATTAGCTGTGAAATCGAAGCTTGTAAGCCGGTAATTATTGGTTTTTCAGCAGTATTTAATTTTCAGCATGAATTAGCTAAGAACCTAATTGAGGGTACCAAAATCAAGCATCCTGGAGTGAAAATCTATCTAGGCGGTTACCCCACAGTATTTCCTGAGATGGTTATAAAAAATATTCCAGCTCTTGATGTGGCTTTTATTGGTGAGGCTGAAAAGACAATTTTAGAAGTATTGGTAGCTGAGAAGTGTGGTCAGTCTTTAAAAAACATTAATGGTATAGCGGCTAGGGAAGGCGGGGCGATCTTCATAAATGATAGGCATAACTTTGAAATTGAACTGGATAAAATTCCTTTTCCAGCATTCGACATGTTGCCGCTGGATAAATATAAAAAGATTCACGGCCATTTAGAATTACCCTTGATGACTTCGCGCAGTTGTCCTTTTTCCTGCAATTACTGCTCGGTTGATCTTTATTCAGGGCATATGTTGCGGCTACGTAGTACTGCTAATCTTATACAGGAGTTAGAACAGTTACATGAGGATTTTAAAATCAGTTCGCTGGCGATTCGTGATGACAACTTTGTTGTCAACAAAAGACATGCTAAGGCATTTTTAGAGGCTGTGCTGGATAAAGGTCTAACCGTTCCTTGGTTAGAATCTAATGGATTCCATGTAAATAGTTTGAATGAGGAATTTTTAGATCTTTGCAAAGCTACTTCTTGCTCGCAGGCAATTATGGCTGTGGAGTCTGGATCGCTGCGCGTACTTAAGGAAGTAATGAACAAAAAAGTGAACCTGGATCATGGCCGAAAGATGGCAGAGTACTGTAGGAAAATTGGGCTACCGCTACAATGTTATTTTGTAATTGGCAATCCTGGCGAAACTACCGATGAAATTCAGCAGACTATTAATTATGCTTTAGAATTGCAGGTAGACCACTGTACCTTTTCTATCGCTACTCCATTTCCCGGTACAAAATATTACGATTTAGCGATTGAGCGTGGCTATTTAGTAAATGATAGTGAATTTATTTTAGGTATGAAATACATGGGAGCAACTATGAGCACTGAGCATTTTAGCGCTGAAAAATTAAAAGGCATTCAGTATGATGCTAATATGAAAGTTAATTTTTTTGGCTGTAAGTTGTTGCGTGAAGGTAAGCCTTCTTGGGAAAAGGCGTTGGATAAGTTTTCCTCCATCGCTAACCAATATAAATTCCATGCTGTGGCGCGGTTGCTGCAAGGTTATTTATATGGACTTCTCGATATGCCCGAAAAACGAAATGAAGTTTACATTCAAGTTAAGGTTATGCTATGCGATGAAGGGATTAATGCAGCTTATATCAAATACTTTTCATGGGAAAATCCGCCAGTTAATGATTATCGCCAGTGGCTAGGTACTCACTAAGAAATTCATATAGGTAGGATAGGTAGATGTGCTGTTAACACTGTTATGTATGCTCATTGTACTTATCAGATGGAGATGTGGATTTGATGATGGTGACGTTCAGAAAAGCTTTGGCAAACATTGAGGCGCTACGATGATCAATATGCTTGCTAAAAAATACCATTACATTTTTAGTATTAGGGAAAAAATTTTAAGAAAAATCTATAACTTTTTTGATATTATTTTTGATTTATTAAATGGTATAAAAACTAATGGTATTATAGATAATAGTAATTTGAACACCTTGTCTCCATACCGAGAAAACGCTACGGCGTTTCAATCAGTATGGTGTCGTAATATTAGAAAACTAATTAAAGAAGCAAAGAAAAATGGATATCGGGATTGTTTATTCGTTGATGTTGGGTGTGGAACTGGGAAAGCGTGTTTTTATGCCTCGAAGTTTAACTTTATAAAAATTATTGGATTTGATTTCGACGAAACACTCATTGATAAAGCAATCGTGAACAAAAGAAATTTTACAGGTCAAAGAGAAAAAATAGAGTTTTTTGTTTCAGATGCAACTAAATATATTTTACCTAAGACTCAATGTTTTGTTTTCATGTTTAATCCATTTGATGAGAAGGTAATGAGTATTTTTATTTCGAATAATTTAGACATTATAAAAAGCCATTGCTGTGTGGTTGCATATGCAAATGACCTGCAGAAATGGATTCTTGAAAGAAATGGAATGAAACTTGTGTTCCGGGAAGAGAACAGAAAAATTTCACTCTGGCGCTTCTAATGTGGTTCTTCGAGAGTTTCTGTGGAACGTGGACCTCTAGGCCAAGACCAGCCTGCCAAGTTGGCGCTGCCTCTTTCAAGATCAACGGGTTGGAGCCACAAGCCGCCCTTGGACCAGATGGCTCCACAAGAATCCTCGAAGAACCTCTAAGGTTTTCAAGATTCTTCGATGACTTTTAGCCTTTTATAGTAGAGATATTGGACAGGCTTATAGCCTTGCCAATGATCATCCCTACATTATCAACGAACTGAGCGTTAATCGAATTGTCTAACTATTATAGAAAACCTCTTTAGATAGTTTAAAGTTTATAGAGGAGGTACTGCAATGAACGCGGAATGGATGTTTGATGCACGTAAAATCCCTAATGAAGTAATGAATTACATCCAGCGAATGGCGGTTCGGGTGGTCGAAGAGAAGCATTATAGCCCAGAACTTGTTGCTGATTTTTTAGGTATCGATCGAACGAGTATTTATGACTGGCTTCGCAACTATCGTTATGAAGGAGAAGAAGTCTTGGATACCCGGAAAGCACCAGGTGCCCCGTTTGTAATAACTCCGGGGTAGTCCTGTAGAAAGTAATGATTAATTTATGGTATGATTTTAGTGGTAACAAATAGAGTCAGTAAAGAGCGATGATTTGTCCTAATTGTCATTCCGTCAATGTTGTAAAAAACGGCAGCATTCACAACGGCAAGCCCAAGTTTTCTTGCAAAGATTGCAGTCGACAATTTGTCGAAAATCCAGAGAATAGAATTTCGCAAGATAAAAAGGATTTAATCGACAAACTGTTATTAGAACGAATTCCTATTGCCGGTATTGCATGGGTCGTTGGGGCTTCAGAACGTTGGCTACAAGGCTATGTCAATCGAAAATATCAAGGAGTCCCTCAGCAAGTCGATGTTAAAAAAAAGCCCAAAGGTCGGCTCGTGATTCAATGTGACGAACTGTGGTCTTTTGTAGGAAATAAGAATAACAAACAATGGGTTTGGTTAGCGATTGATCAAGGCACAAGCGAGATCGTCGGCGTTTTTGTCGGTAATCGAAGCCAAAAAGGCGCTCAAGGACTGTGGGACTCCTTACCGCCGGTTTATCGCCAATGCGCCGTCGCTTATACCGATTTTTGGGAAGCGTATGAGGTGATATTCCCAACCAAACGTCACAAAGCCGTAGGCAAAGAAAGGGGTCGGACTTAAAAATTGAAAGATTCAATGGTACTTTAAGACAAAGAATTTCTCGTCTCGTTAGAAAGACGCTCTCTTTTTCGAAGAAACTGGAAAACCACATTGGAGCTATTTGGTATTTTATCCATCATTATAACAATTCTCTACCGGTCGTGACTGCATGAGGGTTCACTACAATCTGCAGGACTACCCAGTTTTGGTTTGGTAGTGTTGTTGTCAAAGGCATGGCATGGATTGGAGAAGAAAGTGGATATTTTTTACCTTGGTCAAGTGTCAGAAAAATGCTGGGATGATTTTTGTCAAAATCAAGAAAGCGCTTGGTTTTTGCATACCACTGATTGGGTTAAATATTGTGAAAATAGTAGATTTAATGTGAGATCGCAAAATTGCTCCTTTGTGGTTATGAACGACGATAAAACTACTGCGATTGTTCCATTGCTTATTGAAGAGACCAGTAAGGATGGTGTTAAGATAAGAGAGTTTACATTTAGCGGCGGACCAACTCCAAAGTATATTATTGATTCAAAAATAGGTAGAAAACTCTATAATAGAATAGAGGGCGAGATTTGGCATAAAATAAACTCTATTGCAAAAGATCAGGGTGTTGTCAAATTGTGGATGAGGGAAAATGTTCAAAACAGATGTTATCTTTTATCTAGCACTTTAAAAGATGTTTGTGATCTAAATGCGACTGATCTGGCAAAAAGCGGGTTTTTAGATACTTCTATCTATTCTAGTGTTTTATTTTTAGATCAATGTGAAAATTTTTTAATGTCGCAAATGAGAAAAGGGCACCATGCAGCGATAAAAAAAGCCTTAAAGTTTCTTAGCGTCAACTATTATGATTCCGATTCAATATCTCCTGAAAAAATGGAGCAATTTCGGGAAAGATATTTTTATATTGCTGGCAAAGTGACACGCCCATATAAAACTTTTGACATTCTTTATGATTTTATTAAATCAAATAATGGAGTGCTTTTTGAAGCTTGTTTAGGCAATAAAGCAGTAGGATATAGCTATGTAATTATATACAAAGGTTATGCTTACTATGCTATGAGTTGCACTGAAAGCGAATATAAAGAATTTAATGTTTCTCACTATCTGCAATGGAAAATTATCATTAAATTAAAACAAATAGGTGTCATTTTTTATGAGCTTGGCGAGCAGCATTTTGAACCGACCTTTTTTTATAGCGTTTCTGAAAAAATAAAGGGAATTAGTGCTTTTAAAAGGGGATTTGGAGGGAGAATGATTTTACAGATTAGTGGTGAATATTTTTATGATAAAGAATTTTTTAAAAAAACATTTGATGAAAGAATTTTGAGATATATCGAAGAGCGATGGAAATAGATATAAATAACCTTAGAATAGAAATAACGGGAAATAATAGGATTTTAAAATGAAAATTTGTATTGTCAGTCACGATGCTGGTGGTGCAGAAAACGTAGCAAGTTATATCTGTGCTCGAAATGATATCATTGGTTTATTTGTCTTGGCAGGCCCAGCAATTAAAATTTTTGAACGGCGAATGGGTAGCATTAAAATTACGAATCTTGAGGAAGCGATGGCTGCCTGTGATTGGTGCCTGTGTGGCACCGGCTGGCAATCCGATTGGGAATGGAATGCGCTAGCTTTAGCGAAGGCGAGAAGGAAACATGTGGTCGCATTCCTTGATCACTGGATTAATTATCGTGAGCGCTTTACCAAAAGAAGAAAAGAGATATTGCCGGATGAGATATGGGTCGCTGATGAATATGCAAAAAAACTGGCTGAGCAGTATTTTCCCGACTTAGTCATAAGGCAACAACCTAATAGGTACTTAGAAACACTCGTAGCAGAAATTCATTCCCTTGAAGTTAAGCAATTAAGAGACTCTTATCAACATATTTTGTATGTACTCGAACCTATACGGCAATCGTGGGGTTCAGAGGAAGAGCTTGGTGAATTTCAGGCACTGAATTATTTTATAGAGCATAAAAATAATCTTGATCTTTGCGGTCCTCTAACGATTCGCCTTCGTCCACATCCGTCAGACCCAATTGGTAAATATGACCAGTGGGTTAATTCCCAGATGAATGACAAGATTACAGTGGATACTTCATCCACATTGGCGGAACTGATTGCATGGTCTGACATTGTAGTGGGATGCCATACCTATGCGATGGTCATTGCTCTCGGCGCAAAAAAGCGCGTCGTTTCTTCAATTCCCCATTGGGCGCCTCAATGTGTGCTTCCACAACCTGAAATTATTCGGCTAGCTGACTTTGCTTCAAAAAATTTGAAATTTTAATTGCACAAGTTTCGCTATTTCTAATGATGTCTAAAGGCGGATATTACTCACGAGGATTTTAGTGAATACCAAAGTTAGCAAACAAGATCAGTGGTTTCTCCTCGCTTATCAGGCGCATCAAACTGGCAATCTTGATGAAGCAGAACGGCAATACCGGCGTATTCTGCGGAAACAGCCGACAGATGCGGAAACCTTATTCTTGCTTGGTACGCTTTGTTTGCAGCAAGAACGTTACATGGAAGCCATTAAGCTATTTAGTCAAGCCCGCAAATTACGGCCCAGACACGCCGAGACACTGAATAATCTTGGCTTGGCTTTTTACAAAATTAAAAATTTTATCGCAGCACAGGATTGCTTTGAAAAAGCAATCGTGGAAAAATCCGATTATGCTGCCGCATACAGTAATCTGTCGCTGATTTTTGAAGAGCATGGATCAATTGAAGAAGCGATAGCAGGTTATACGCGGGCTATTGAATTGAACCCCAGCTATGTCGATGCCTATAACAACTTGGGTTTGTTGTTGAAGCAGCAGGATCGTTTTACCGAGGCCGAAATAGCATTTTGCCATGCTGTTGAACTGGCGCCGGGCGAGGCACGAATATGGAATGATCTTTGTACGGTGTACAAGATGCTGGGCCAATTAACCCAAGCCGAGCATTGCGCCCGTGAGGCGTTGGCGCGCGACCCTGAACATTTCAAAGCTTGGAACAATCTAGGCGCGATTTTGCAAGAGCGTGGCGCGTTTGCTGAAGCATTAGCAGCTTATCAGCGAGCAGAAAGCCTGAATCCTGAAGATCCCATGCCAGCCTGGAATCAGGCTTATGCCTTGCTGTCCGCCGGTCGGTTGGCGGAGGGCTGGGTGCAGTACGAAACCCGCTGGAAAGTGTACGGTGATGTAGCCCTGCCCTGTCCTGCCTGGGATGGCGAGATACTGACAGATGGCACACTGTTAGTGCTGGATGAGCAGGGATTGGGTGATGAAATTATGTTCGCATCCTGCATACCCGATACCCTGGATCGTGCAAGCCGCGTCATCGTGCGATGCGAGCTACGATTGGCACCGCTGTATGTGCGCTCTTTTCCCCAAGTGTGGGTGGCGGGCATGAGCCGCACCAGTCCATTGAAGATGAGCGGCTTGCCACAGCCCGACCGTGCGATCTGCATTGGCAGCCTGCCGCGCGTATTTCGTCCCAGCCTGGACAGTTTCCCGAAAACCGTTGCTTATCTGCGGGCAGACCCCCAACGGATTGAATACTGGCGGGAACGCTTGGCGACGTTTGGTCAAGGTTTAAACGTAGGCATCTGTTGGCGCAGCGGTTTGGGAACCGGGGAGCGTTACAAACACTATACGACACTAGCTGACTGGGTTCCGTTATTTTCGATCCCCGGCGCACAGTTCATTAATTTACAGTACGACGATTGCGCCGCGGAACTGGCGGAAGCGCGGGACCGGTTGGGCGTTGATATCGTGAATTTCACGGATATCGACCTGCGCAACGACCAGGACGAAGTGGCCGCCCTGATGAGCGCGCTTGATCTGGTGATCAGCGCGGGTACTGCGGTTGCGGCGCTAGCTGGAGCGCTGGGACGTCCAGTTTGGGTATTTTTGTACACTATCGGCTGGACTTCGTTGGGTACGGATTGCTTTCCGTGGATGCCTAGCGTCCGCTTATTTCCCAAGACGCTGCCCGATGATCCATGGACATCGGTATTCGAGCAAATGGCAGAGGAATTACGCAAGTGGGCTGTTAATATTCCACACCAGCCACTGCTGTTAACCGAGACTGTAACAGTTCCCATGACCTCGATCATGGCAGCGAATTACGTCGCGCTGGCTTTGGATGCCCGCACCGCCGGGCGACTGGATAAGGCACAACAGTATTGCCAGATCGTGTTGGATCAATGCCCTGAACAGGCCGATGCCTGGCATCTGCTAGGGGTAGTGCTGCGTGAACGCGGTGAGTGGGAAGGGGCGCTGACTGCGCTAAACCGGGCACATGTCGCCAATCCGCAAGAACCAACAATTTTGGTGAACCGGGGTCGAGTTTTACAAGATCTCGGTCGGGTTGAATCGGCGCTGGCTGCGTTCCGCACTGCCCTGGAACTAGATGAAGATTGTCTCGAAGCCCGCCTGAGCCTGGGTGAACTGCTGGACACTCAAGAGCAATGGGACGAGGCGCTGGCAGTATTACAACCGGCATTGACGCTGGGGCCGCACGATCCGCAACTTACCGCTGAAGTGCAGTATTTAGTGGCTCAGACGTTGCACCATCAGTGCCGACTGGCCGAGGCGGTGCGCCTGTTGCGGGAGGCGATCACGTTGCGGCCGGACTATTTCGAAGCTATCCACAAGCTGGCGAACTGTCTGGAAGAGCAAGGACAACTAGTTGAGGCGCTGACTTATTATCACGCTGCTATCGCATTGCGCCCGGACAATCCCAAGCCGCGCCAGAATGCGGTTTTTGTCGAACTGGCGCTGGGCAATCTGGATGCGGGCTGGGCGGACTATGAGTTGCGCCTAGCCAATTACCAGTTAGGTGGCTCTCAAACCTGCCAATCGCCTTTTCCAACATGGCAAGGCGAGGATTTAACCGGCCGGGCGATTTTAGTTTATGCCGAACAGGGGATTGGTGATCAGATTCTGTTTACGTCCTGCATTCCCGATCTGCTGGCGCGGGCCAGACGGGTGATGATCGTGATTGATCCACGTCTCGGCCCGATTTACGCTCGTAGTTTCCCACACGCTACTATCTATCCGACCTATGCTCCCAATAGCTGTGACTGGACCGGTCAAGTCACCGACTGCGATTACCAGATTGCGGTTGGCAGCCTGCCCCGTTGGTTGCGGACGCGAATTGAGGATTTTCCGAATCGTCCGGCTTTTTTGCAGGCGGACCCGGCGCGAGTGACAGAGTGGCGGGCGCGGCTCGATACGCTGGGCAACAACATATTGAAAGTCGGCATTTGCTGGCGCAGCGGTTTGCGCAGCGGCACTCGTAATCGTTACTACACGCCGATAGAAACGTGGGGGCCGATCCTAACCCAACCGGGTGTTACTTTCGTTAATTTGCAGTATGACGAATGCGCCGAGGAATTGGCCCAGATTCAGACGCAATTTGGCGTCGAAGTAGTGAATTTCGCCGATCTCGACCTTCGCAATGATCAGGATGGCGTCGCGGCGCTGATGAGCGCACTGGATTTGGTGATTTCGGCGCCGACGGCGGTTGCGGCGCTGGCGGCAGCCTTGGGAAGGCCGGTATGGTACTACGGACGAAGCTGGCCTAGTCTCGGCACGAATTACATGCCCTGGTTTCCGACCCTGCGGATCTTTCCCAAGCTGGATGTAGAAGCGCCGTGGGATGGGGTGATCGAGGCGATAGCGGCAGCATTGCAGGAACGGTTGGCAAAAAGCGCATCAACTACCTTGATCGAGTCGTTTGCAAGATCGGTCAGCGCAGTCAGCCAGCCTTTATTAACTCAGAAGACTCAACAGGAAAAGCCAAAGAGCGAACGCAAGCCCACGGGAAAGACCGGCAATCCGTCCGATCTAATGGCGCAGGCCCTAGCCGCCCGCGAGAGTGGGAAACTGCAAGCGGCAGAGCAGTTATGTCGGCAGGTTTTAGCCAGGCATCCGAACCATGCCGACAGTTGGCATCTGCTGGGCGTAGTATTGCGGGAGCACGGCGCACAGGAAGAGGCGCTGGCAGCGCTGGAGCGGGCGCACGCCGCTCATCCACAAGAACCAACCATTTTAGTCAATCGCGGACGGGTGTTGCAGGATTTGCAACAGGTTGAACCGGCGATGGCAGCATTCCGCGCCGCGCTGGAACTGGATGCAGGCTGTCTCGAAGCCCGCCTGAGTCTGGGCGAGCTACTGGACGCGCAGGATCGCTGGGATGATGCGCTAGCCATATTGCAACCTGCACTGGCTCTGGCGTCCGATCATGCTGAATTCGCTGCCCAAGTGCATTACGCTATCGCTCATG
Source organism: Gammaproteobacteria bacterium (assembly GCA_024235095.1). NCBI lineage: Bacteria > Pseudomonadati > Pseudomonadota > Gammaproteobacteria > Gammaproteobacteria bacterium. The sequence goes on along the minus strand of JACKNC010000001.1, from coordinate 1,175,464 downwards.
CGCTATTCGCTCAGCGCCAGTTGCGTGAGGCCGAGCAGCATCTGCGCGAAGCGGTGCGGCTGGATCCGGCCTATTCCGGCGCTCACAACGGGCTGGGTAATCTGCTCCGCGATCAAAGCCGACTCGAAGAGGCGCTGGTTTGCTATCAAACAGCAGTAATGCTGCGACCCAATCAGCCTGAATTTCATAGTAACCTGGGTAACGTGTTGCGCGAATTGGGCCAGTTGTCCGCTGCCGAAACCGCCTATCGCGAAGCGCTGCGCCTGCAACCTGACTATGCCGATGCCTGGAGTAACCTGGGCAATCTGCTGGTTGACTGCGCCAGGCCTCAAGAGGCGATTGAAGCTTATCGCCGAGCGATTGAGCTGGCGCCGGATGACGCCATAGTGCGCTGGAACATTGCGCCCGCCCTGTTGTACGCCGGGAAGTTGACAGAGGGATGGGAGGCTTATGAATGGCGCTGGCCTAGCGGTACGCAGGGTCAATTGTTGCAGTGGTACCCAGAGTGGAAGGGTGAGGATCTCACCAGATGCAAAATTCTTCTGCTGCCGGAGCAAGGATTAGGCGACGAAATCATGTTCGGTTCCTGTATTCCCGATGTGCTTGCCCGCGCTGGGCAGGTCGTGCTGGTTTGTCAGGAACGCTTGGGCGCGTTGTACGCCCGTTCTTTCCCGGCTGCTCAAGTGGTCGCTCAGCCCGCCGGTCTGGTGCGATTGCCTGCTGATTTGCCAATCTGCGATTTCCAGATTGCGATTGGCAGTTTGCCGCGTTTGCTGCGAACGCGGATTGAGGATTTCCCGAATCGCCTGGCTTATCTCCGCGCCGATCCAGCACAGGTTGAGTTCTGGCGGGCGCGTTTAGCTGAACTGGGGCAGGGATTAAAGGTTGGCATCTGTTGGCGCAGTGGTTTACAAACCGGCGGGCGTCATCGCTTCTACACTGCACTGACCGACTGGAAGCCGATTCTCAAAATCCCAGGCGTGGCGTTTATTAATCTGCAATATGATGATTGTGCCGAAGAACTGGCCGAAGTGCAGATGCGGTTTGGTGTTGAGATCATAAGTTTTGCCGATCTCGATTTACGCAATGATCAGGACCGGATCGCGGCGCTGATAACGGCGTTGGATGGCGTGATGTCAGCGGGGACGGCGGTGGCCAGTCTGGCAGGAGCGTTAGGAGTGCCGACGCTTTTATATGGCATCGGCTGGACCAGCCTCGGTACTTGTTATAACCCCTGGTTTCCAACTATTCGGTTGTTTCCCAGAAACAACCCGGAAGGTCCTTGGGAGGAAGTTACAATAGCCATGGCGGCGGCGCTAAGCGAGTGGGTTGCGCAAGCAGATGCGAAATCCAATACTATCGACGCACCACGTCAGCTAGTTGACACCCGGCATGGGCCAATGCTGATCGCTAGTACGAGTGCAGCAGCGCGGGATTTATTGCGTAGCGGTGAGTACGCGCCGACGGCTCTGACATTGCTGACCTCGCTGCTGCGCCCAGGTGACTGGGTGGTGGAAGCGGGAGCTGATATTGGCGCGTTTACTCTAGCCTTGGCGAGGGCTGTCGGAACTGAAGGGCTGGTCGTGGCCTGCGAACCGCAGCGCGATGCCTTCGGGCTGCTGTGCGCGAATCTGGCGCTGAATGGGACCAGGCAGGCTCATGCTGAATGCTTAGCGCTGGACGGGACGCTACCGGTCGAAACCGGCGGAGCAGGGGTAGCGTGGTTGCGCGCCCGGCGCCCGCATGCTGAGTCGATTGACGCGCTGGCCTTACCGCGATGTGATCTAATTCGCATGGGCATTGGCGCTAATGTATTGGCGGTGCTGGCTGGCGCGCGGGCTACCCTCAACCGATTTAAACCCTTCGTCCACATTGAAGGGTGCGCCAATCTACCGGCGGTCAGTGAACAATTATCGGCATCAGGCTATGCTTGGCAGTTACAAAATCAAGGTAGCACAGTCGTCGATGTGCTCGCCTACCCAAAGCTAACATTACAGGCTTGACGCGATTTCGGGCAGTTCTTCCGGTGCGCAGCCCTGCAATGACGTCGGATATCTTCGATTAAAACTAAACGTCCCCCTAAAGTTCCTTCTGTCGCTGCCGATATATGGTTCAAGGCGGTCTGAAACCCATTTCAGCCCAGCCAACGACTGGAGCCATCGTGCAGGTCCAGCGATCCAAGCTCAAATTTAATAGAGGAAACTATCATGGCCATTGGCATCAACACTAACGTGCCGTCGCTCACCGCGCAACGCAACCTGGGCATGTCCGCGAACTCCATGCAGACTTCCATGCAGCGCCTGTCTTCAGGCCTGCGCATCAACAGCGCCAAGGATGATGCCGCCGGTCAGTCCATCGCCAACCGCTTCACTGCTCAAGTTCGCGGCCTAAATCAAGCGGCCCGCAACGCCAATGATGGTATCTCGCTGGCGCAGACCGCTGAAGGAGCGCTGGGTGAGATCACCAACAACCTGCAACGGCTACGCGAGCTGGCGGTGCAATCGGCCAACGCGACCAACAGTGCTTCCGACCGCGCTTCGCTGCAAAATGAAGCCTCTCAGTTGTTAGCCGAAATTGACCGTGTCTCCACTCAAACCGCCTTCAACGGCAGCAAGCTGCTGGACGGCTCGTTCAAGGCGCAAACCTTCCAGGTGGGCGCCAACGCCAATGAGACGATTGAAATTGACGTCAATGGCGCCACCACCAAGCAGCTCGGCGTCAGCGACGCGGCATCAGTGTCCTCAATGCAATCTGCTAATGCGATAAAGGAGGGAGACTTAGTTATCAACGGCGTGGTCATCGGCGCATCAGTGGCAGCTTATGACACGGCGTCTACGGCGAACCAGTCCGCTAGCGCCATCGCCAAGGCGGCGGCCATCAACCTCAAGTCGGCGGAGACCGGCGTAACAGCTACGGTAGACGCGAACATCGCTGAAGGTGCAGCAATGGCCGCAGGGACGACCAATGGCACCATATCTATTAATGGTATCGCCACTGCAACCATCTCCACTGCTTCAGACACTACTGCTAACCGTGCTGCGACAGTAAAAGCGATTAATGCCATTTCCAGCCAGACCGGCGTCATCGCACGCGATACCGGCAATGATACGACCGGTGTCGAACTGATCGCTGCTGATGGTCGTAATATCATGGTTTCGTATGCCACAGGTTTAACATCCGCTGCGACCGGCGTTCATGCAGGCACCAACTACGGCAGCTTCTCGCTGTCATCCAGCAAGGATATCGAGATCCAGCGCGGCAGCACTACCGGGTTAGAGGCTAACGCGGGCCTACAAGCGGGTACCTACAAAACCCAGGTGGCGTCAATCTCGACCACGACCAACTCAGGCAATGCTTTCGCTGCGGGTGATTTCAAGGTTAACGGTGTGCTGGTCGGCGCTTCGCTAGCCTCTTCGGATACTGCCTCGACCTCAGGCAATGCCACCAGCGCCATTGCCAAGGCAGCGGCGATCAACGCGGTATCGGCGCAATCCGGGGTCACTGCCGTAGCCAATGCCAATGTGGTTAACGGTGCGACGATGACCGCCTCTGCGGCAGCCGGTACGTTCACAATCAATGGCGTGACCACCGCCACGATTGCCGTCTCTGGCACCGACGCATCGGCAGCCCGTCAATCCGTAATCACGGCCATCAACGCGATCTCAGGCCGCACTGGCGTTGTCGCCACAGACGATGGCACCAATGGCGTGAAGCTGACGGCGCAGGATGGCCGCAATATTGTTGTTAACGCGACTGGTTTGACGTCCCTCCAAACGGGCGTTACCGGTTCGGGGGGCGCTAGCTTCCAAGGCACCTTCACCCTAAGCTCGGCCAAGGCGATCACCGTCGAAGCTGGCACTACCGACGTCCAGAGCGCGATCGGCAACACCGACTTGGCAGTGGGTACCTACGGTTCGACCAAGGTCGGCGAGTCGTTGGAAAAACTAGACATCTCCACCTTTGAAGGTGCGACTGCCGCGCTGGCGTCCATTGACAACGCCATCACCTCGGTGGACACCAACCGCTCGGCGCTCGGCGCGGTGCAGAACCGGTTTACGTCGACCATCGCCAGCTTGCAAATCACCTCCGAGAATTTGCAGGCGGCGCGGGGGCGGATTCAGGACGCGGACTTCGCGGCGGAAACCACCAACCTGAGCAAGTCGCAGGTGTTGCAGCAAGCCGGTATCGCCATGCTGTCGCAGGCCAATCAAACCTCGCAGAACGTGCTGTCGCTCTTGCGATAATGCGCTAAACTGGGAGTGAGGGTTATCGAAACAAGGTCCGGATCGGTTCGATGCCGCCGGGCCTTGTTTTCAGTCTCAACTCCGCAAGCCTCTAAGGAGGGACCGTCATGAGCGATATCGGCAGCATTACTCCATTGACCGGCGCCAACCCCGCTTTTGCCAGAGACGGTGGCGTACTTCCTGAGCCTCCTTCCCCGGCTACGGTGCAAAACGCAGTTGGCGGTGCTCCACTCACTAACGCCCAGTCATCTGTTAATCAATCTCCCTATGCTGGCAATGCCGGGCAACGGCGCGATTCTGATCCCAACAGCCAACGATCTACGCCAGCCGATAGTGATTCTACCCACCTAACTCTCAATGAAACCGTAGACCGTTTGAATCGCAGCATGGATGCGCGCAACACCCAGTTGCGATTTGAGGTGGATGATGAGTTTCAAGAGATGGTCATTCGCATTACAGATCGTGAAACTCAGGAAGTGATCGTGCAAATTCCACGTGAAGAGGCTTTGGCGCTTGCCAAGTTTTTTTCAGAATTACTGGAAAATCAGCAAAGCCAAGGCTTGGCGGCTCTGGGCGGACAGCACAGAACGGAAAGCGGGCGTTTGCGGGTAGAAGGTCAATTATTCCAAACCACAGTATAAATGTCGTGCATTTAGTTAAGAAGACCGGTGTTTGAGCGCGGCAGCGCGAGGAGGATTCCATGGCAAGCATTACCGTAGCCGGCGTTGGTTCCGGTCTTGACGTTAACCAAATCGTTTCCGACCTGATTACCGCTGAAAAAGAACCCGCCACTAATCGACTGGATCAGAAAGAGGAGTTGCTTCAGGCAAAATTGTCGGCCCTCGGCACTTTTAAGGGCGCGCTGTCCGATTTTAATAGCTCATTAACCGCTATCAGCAGCGCCTCAAAATTGCAAAACCTGCGCGCCACGGTTAGCAATGAAGATCTGTTCACCGCCAGCGCTACCAGCATCGCCCAGGCTGGCGACTACAACATCGAGGTCCGGCAACGCGCACAGGCCCAGAAACTCGTCACGGACGAAACCCAGCGATTTGTTAATGTCACTGACGTCGTTGGCTCCGGGACGCTCACTTTTCAGGTCGGCAGTTACGATGGCGCCACCTTTACCGCTGATCCTGCCAAAGCGGCCAAAACCATCACGATCGACGCCTCCAACAATACTCTGGACGGTCTGCGCGACGCCATCAACAAGGCCGATGTCGGCGCGCGCGCCAGCATCATTAATGATGGTCAAGGCTTCCGACTCGTGATCAGCGCCAGCGAGTCCGGCGCTGCCAATAGCCTGAAAATCACCGTGAGCGATACCGGTGATAGCGATGATACTGATCTGGCTGGCCTGTCCATGCTGGCCTACGATCCTGAAGCTGCATCTGGATCGGGCAAGAACCTGACGCAAACTCTTGAGGCGCAGGACGCCCTGCTGAGAGTGGACGGTCTGGATATTTCCAGCGCCAGCAACAGTGTCGTGGGTGTGGTGCCCGGCGTTACCCTCAATCTGAAAAGCGCTGAGATCGGAACGATCACCACTTTAAGCGTGACGCAGGATAGCGCCGAGACAGTCAAGTCTGTCGATTCCTTTGTAGCAGCTTACAACTCCCTGATAGAAAATGTTAACTCCCTGACTTTCTATGATCCGGAAACTCGTGAGCAGGGGGTATTGACGGGCGACTCCAGCATACGGTCGATTATCAGTCAGATCCGCAATGTGATGACTGGGGCGGTTGCCGGTGTTACCGGATCGCGGCGCTCCTTGGCCGATATCGGCATCAGTTTCCAGAAAGACGGCTCCCTCGATTTCGATAGCGCCAAGTTACAAACCGCGCTGACCGAAGATCCAGAGAACGTCGCCGCCTTATTTGCCCGGACCGGTAGCACGACCGATCCTCTGGTCGCCTATAAATCGGCTAGCAGCACCAGCATAGCAGGCTCCTATAGCGTCAGCGTCACGCAACTGGCAACTCAGGGCCAGTACATTGGCACATCTATCAATGGCGGCGTCCCGGCGCCTTTCGTCGTTGATGGCAATAACAATAATTTCTCCATTAAAGTCAATGGTATACAAGCCAGTGCATCCATTATTCTGAATAATGGAACTTATAATACCGGCGTTGATATGGCCGCCGAGCTACAGCGCCAGATCAGCGCCAACACCACGCTAATTAACGCCAGCGCCCTGTTAAGCGTCAATTACCAATCCTCCAATAACAGTTTTACATTTACCTCGGATGCTTACGGCAGCACATCCAGCGTCGAATTCACCCAGATCAGCACAAACTTCACAGCAACATTCGGCGTGAGCGTGGCTGCGGGCACGGCTGGCCAGGATGTTGCGGGCAGCATTGGCGCGGAAGAAGGCACAGGTTCCGGACGCACCCTGACCGGCGCCGGAACTGCTGCGGGCATCGCTGTCGATGTTATTGGCGGCGTCACAGGTTCTCGTGGTACAGTTTCGCTGTCCGGCGGCGTCGCTCAGCAGCTGGATACGTTGATCGACAATTTTCTGAGTACCGGCGGTCTGCTCAGCAATCGTACCGACAGCCTTAATCGTCAAATTGATGATGTGAGTGAACAACGTGACGCCCTTAATAAGCGTATGGATGCACTCGAAACCCGCTACCGTGCCCAATTCACGGCAATGGACGCTCTGGTCGGGCAGCTGACGGCTACGAGCAACTATCTGACCCAGCAATTTTTCAACACGAGTAATACGAGTCAGTAGCTCGCTTGGAAAAATCGACACTTGAGAATTCGCAATGGCGATCCCAAATTCCCTTAGCGCCCTACGTCAGTATCAACAAATCGATATTCAGTCGGGCGCTAGCTACGCTAGTCCTCATCGGCTGATCCAAATGCTCATGGAAGGCGCTCTGGAAAGCCTCAGCCGGGCCAAAGGCCACCTTCAACGGGGCGAGACCACTGCCAAGGGCGACCAACTCAGCCGCGCCATTAGCATCATTGGCGGTCTGCGCGAAGGACTTAATCTGGATGTCAGCGATCTCGCTGTCAATCTGGATATGCTCTACGACTATATGCAACGACGCTTGATCGAAGCCAATGTTCATTCCGATGAAACCATTATCGACGAAATAACCGATCGGTTACACACCATCAAGGAAGCCTGGGACGCGATTGGCGACACCCCTGAAGCGCGATCCATGTCAGCGGCTTCAAATACGCCTGCCTGAATTTGCCATGAATGTGTCGGACTCTATCTTCTTCAGCCCCGACTTTCGGAAAATCGAATCCCGACGGGTTTCTCCTCAAACCGAGTCCAGCGCACAACGCACACAGCAAACCGGGTTACAAACGCGGTCATTGTTGCTCATTCACGTTGGCGAAGTGAGCGCGTCGCGAACAGCTCCAGCGGCAGGATTCAAGAGTGATGTTGCTCACGATCTGGAAACAGACAAGTCGGACGAAGCGGATAAAACAAATGCGGAAGAAACCGTAGATAGCGCTTCCGAACGGTTCGATGAACCCGACGATCTCTCCAATGACTACGAGCCAATCGGCGAACGTAGCGATAATGACGACGATCCAGAGGAGGAGACCGATGCGCGGCGCCAGCGCAAAGGGATACATCTTAATGTGCTGGAAGCGCGCTATCGTTCGCATTTTGCCATGCTGGATCATTTGGTTGGGCAACTCGCCGCTACCCATGATTTCTTAACGCAGAGAATACAGGATCCGCCTGGGTGAACTCGCTAACCGACTGGGAAACGCAAATTAAACGGTTTCAGCTACTGAGCACGGAAATGCTCGACTTGGCGCACGCTGGCGAGTGGGCGGCTGTGGCCGAATGGGAAGAAAAACGGCGTGTGCTATTGGACGATTTGTATAAGACTTCGCCTCCGGCCGAAGTTGGTCCGCTACTGAAGGACGCTGCACAATTTACGCTCGTCAGCGACGCGCGAGTACAGGAACTGGCGCATGCTGAAATGGACAAATTGAGCGATAGGTTGCGCACGATAAGACAAGGACGCCGCGCCCTTAATGCCTATCAGAGTTCCTGAATACTCTCTGCCCCCCGGCCCGCTGGTCTTTCATCCCGCCATGTCTACCATTACCGAATTCTCCCGCTCCAACCTGGCTTTCGCTGGCTGCCTGCCGCTGGCTTGGCAGGAACTGCCGGTATGGCCCAAACCTGATGAACTCCAACATCAGGAAAAAACCAATCTGCATATCCTGCATATTTTATTCGCGCTGGACATCCATGCGGGCGATTACGGCGAAGATCCCTCCAGCGTTTCCAGCGCCTCCGAACTCAAGCGTCTCGACTTTAAAGTTGGCTTGCTGCTGGAAATGATTGGCCACTTGTTTGCCTACCAACAGGCTATTCCCCCGGAACGCCCCCTGATCCTGAGCGCCAGCGAACTCCATTGGCGCGCTGATGCCGCGCCAACCGCTAATATCCCGCTTCGGCTGGAACTCTATTGCAACCTCAGCTACCCACGTCCCTTGGTCTTGTACGCCCACGCTCACGAAATCATCTCGGTTGAGAATGCATATCAAATCAAAGCTACGCTCCAGCAACCCGGCGAACCGTTGCAGGAAGCGCTGGAACGCTATATTTTTCTCCAACATCGTCGGGCGATTGCCAATCAAAAAGGCAATAGCCAGCGTTAAAAATTTGACGCTCCTGTCTTTAAGGCTAAAATGTCTCACACTATATAGTGAGATATCCTCGCGTATCTTCCGAAAATGAATATATGGATTGACTCCGAAGGGTTAGCGGGGGGATCGGTTTCGCGCCCTATCTGGTAGAAGGAGTTTTGAAAATGGGCAGATTGGATTCTCATTTGGCGATCAGGAGGGAAGTTGAGCGCCTGCAAGGTTGCGCGAGTTTCATCCCCTCCTGAGGATTTGGCCCCACTGATGAAAATGTCATTGCTCATCATCGACGACGATTCCACAAGAGCGAATGAGCTGGGTCTGTTGCTGCGATTTCTGGAAGAAACCCAGGTTGTTCAAACCGATTCCGCTCATTGGCGAACCTGCGCAGAACAGAGTCCTGATCTGCGTTGCGTATTCCTGGGCCGATACGGAACCAGTGACACGCCCACCGAGGCTGTTCACGCAATCCACGCCGTTGCCCCCCGAGCGGTTGTGGTGTTAATCGAGGACGCTGATCAACCTCATTCTTTATCCACTGTGCTCGAAACTGGTCGTCATATTATCCGCCTGCCGCGCCCCTTTCACTATTCACAACTAAGCCAAATCCTCGTCAAATCCCAACAAAACCCCAACCGCGACACCCGAAACGCCCAATTCCGGCGCAGCGCCGAACTCTTCCGCAGTCTGATTGGCAACAGTCCGACCATTGTTCGGGTGCGTGAACTCATCCAGCGGGTGGCTCCTTCCGAATCAACTGTGATGATTCTGGGTGAATCGGGCACCGGCAAGGAAGTGATCGCGCGCAACATTCACTACCATTCCAATCGCAGCCAGGGGCCGTTCGTGCCGGTCAATTGCGGTGCCATTCCTGATAATTTGCTGGAAAGTGAACTATTTGGCCACGAAAAAGGCGCATTTACCGGCGCTATTTCCACCCGGCGCGGCCGCTTCGAACTGGCGCGGGGCGGCACCCTGTTCCTGGACGAAATCGGCGATATGCCGCTGAACATGCAGGTCAAATTACTACGGGTTCTACAGGAGCGCTGCTTTGAGCGCGTTGGCAGCGATCGCAGTCTGGAAGCCGATGTCCGCATCATTGCCGCCACTCATCGCGATCTGGAAGAGTTGATCAAGAATGGCGGGTTCCGCGAAGATCTGTACTATCGTTTGAATGTGTTCCCGATCGAAACGCCTACCTTGCGTGAGCGGATTGAGGATTTGCCGCTGCTCGTCGATGAGTTGATCGAACGCATGGCCAGTGATCAGGGGGTGCGGATCGGTCTCAGTCCGCTGGTATTGCGCTGCCTGGCGCATTATCCCTGGTCAGGTAATGTGCGTGAACTGGCCAATCTGATGGAGCGACTGGCGATCCTGAAACCGGATGGATGGGTGGATCTGGATGATTTGCCTGCTAAATTCCGCGCATACTATCCATCGGAATTGATGGCGGCGGAGCTGGCTTCGCTCGACAACGCCCCAGCCGGGGATTCCGTAACGCGGCCCGCTAACAACGAAGTGGTCAGCTTGCCGCCCGAGGGGCTTGACCTGCGCCAGTACATCATGGATCTCGAATCCTCATTGATTCAGTCAGCGCTGGAGGATGCCAACGGCGTCGTCGCCCATGCTGCTTCGCTGCTGAAAATGCGTCGCACGACCCTGGTGGAAAAAATGCGTAAATACAGCATTAAACGCGACGACGAATAGCGGGCTATCCGCCGAATTTTTGGCGCTGAACGGACAGCTCTGATGACAGCCCTTCTTCTATAACCTATTGAACTTTAATCTCCTCATTGCAGTTCCATCTCTCCCGTGAACCCGGATAGGTAAACCATTTCAGGGAATTTAATACAAGGCACGGTTCTTGCTCAATCCCTGGTGGATACCCGAAGATGATTGACACCAGCAGGGGACAAGAACCAATGAGCAACGTTGACACCACAAGCGCCTTGACCCAAGGGCTTCGCAACCTGACGCCAGGAACCGATCAGTCATTATCCTCAGCGCATGTTGATATCCAGCATCTGGAATCGGAAGATTTTGCCAGCGTCTTTAAATCCATGCTCGTAGGCGTCAACCAGTCTCAGCAGCATTCGAGGCAATTAACCGAATCTTTTGACATCGGTCAACATGATGATTTAGCAGGAGTCATGATCGCCCAACAGAAAGCCAAACTGGCTTTTCAGAGCACCTTGCAAGTTCGCAATAAACTGGTCACGGCCTATCAAGACATCATGAACATGCCGGTTTGATTCCTCGATGATCAGCCGAACTGATCGTATGCTGAGGAGAAGGCGTCGTGGCTGAAGAAAACAACGGTTCGCCACCGACTCCGCTGGCCAGGGTCGATTGGCGTGCGGAACTTGAAAAATTTCGCCAGCCCGGTCCCGCCCAGATCGGAATCATGGCGGGAGCAGCGTTGCTGTTGGCGTTGCTAGTAGCGCTGGCGCTGTGGTACAGCGCGCCTACCTATCATGTACTATACAGTGGCTTGGCCGAGGAAGACGCTGGCCAGATTATGGAGGCCCTGCAAAAATCCAATATCCCCTTCAAGATTGACCCGCGCAGCGGCGCGCTGATGGTGCCATCCGATCAAGTCCATGAGGCTCGTCTGAAACTGGCCGGCCAAGGTCTACCTAAAGGGACAGTCAATGGTTTGGAGATGCTGGAACAGCAGGATAGTTTCGGCGTCAGCCAGTTCATGGAAACCGCCCGCTACCAGCACGCGTTGGAAGGCGAACTGGCGCGCTCGGTTATGACCATCCAAGCCGTAGAAAGCGCCCGAGTTCACTTGGCGTTTCCCAAGGAAACCGTGTTCGCCCGTCAACAACAGCCACCAACAGCTTCAGTGTTGGTGCAGCTTCATCCGGGGTACAGCCTGACCGATGGCCAAGTTGCGGCTATCGTGCATTTAATTGCCTCTAGCGTCCCCAGGCTCAAGCCTGAACAGGTATCGGTAGTTGATCAGGCCGGCAATCTACTGACCCGGAAGGAACGAGAAAACCCGGATGGAATGAATATTGACCAGCTGGAGTATACCCGGCGTATTGAGGAGCGTTACGCTCGGCGTATTGAGGACTTGCTCTTGCCTGTGTGGGGTGCAGGTCGGGTCCGCGCCCAGGTCTCGCTCGATGTGGATTTCACAGCGAGCGAAGAAACAGCTGAACGCTATGAACCCCGTAGTGAACCGCGCCCGGTCCGCAGCGAGCAATTACTAGAGGAACACAATCCCCGACAGAATAATCCCGTGGGAATTCCTGGCGCATTGTCCAATCAACCTCCTGGCGTGGCTGTAGCGCCGGAAGTTGTCGAACCTACAGCCAATCCTGCAACGCCCAGTACGCCTGAAACTACTCCTTTGCCCACCCGCAAGGAAATCACGCGTAACTACGAATTGGATAAACGGGTCACCTTCATTCGCAACCAGCCGGGGCGAATCACTCGGGTATCTGCGGCGGTAGTAGTTGATGACCGAGTTGTTCTTGAGGATGGACAGCCGGTTCGTAAACCGCTTACACCAGAAGAAACCGAGCAGATCACGACCTTGGTCAAACAAGCGGTTGGTTTTAACGCCGAGCGGGGCGATAGCGTAAATGTTCTGAATGCGGCTTTCGCGCCTGCAGGCATTGCCGAACCCCCCTTGCCGATGTGGCAGCAGGCCTGGTTCCTGGAACTAGTCAAGTGGGCGGTCGTGGCGCTGTTATCCCTGCTCATTCTGCTGTTGGTAGTGCGCCCCATGATGCGGCGCTGGTTGCCAGCGCCGGAACCCGTAGCGGCCCTGGAAGGTGGCCAGGCGGGACAAGCAGCGCTGACGGATCAAAGCGCGGATGAGAATGGTTTGGAGGGACTTCTGGAGGATCAGGTGCAAATCGGCGGCGCTTTGGAAAATGGCCGCAGTGAAGGTGGCGCATTGAGCGCTCCAGCCGAACTGCTCGAAGAACGGATGGACCTGGCCCGCTCCCTGGTGTCCGAAGACCCGAAGCGTGCGGTTCAAGTGATTAAGAATTGGCTAATCAGCGAGGCCTAAGCTGCGATGCCGGAATTAACCCCCACTTCCCTGAAGAGCGTCGAACAGGCAGCCGTGGTGCTTATGGCGCTTGGCGAGAGCCATGCCGCTGAAATTTTGCGCCATCTTGACCCGCGCGAACTGCACAAGATCGGCGTCGCCATGGCGAATATGACTAATGTCAGTCGCGGCCAGATCAGCGAGATCATCCATACGTTTAATGAGGCCGTGCGCAATCAGAGTTCGTTGACGATCGATAGCGAGAACTATATCCGCGGCGTCCTGACGCGCGCCCTGGGTCGTGAAAAAGCCAAGGGCATTCTGGAACATATCTTCGATACCGAGGGCCAGTCTGGCGTCGATTCGCTGAAATGGATGGATGCCAGCGCCATCGCCGGCGGCCTGCGTGAAGAGCATCCGCAAGTGGTTGCGCTGGTGCTATCCTCTCTACAAACCGACCAGGCCGCCGAAGTGGTGGGCTTGTTACCGTCCCCATTGCGTGATGAAGCCCTGTTGCGTGTGGCGATTCTCGACGAAATTCCCTCGGGGGCGCTCGAAGAACTCAACGAACTGATTGAAAAGCAGGTCATGCGTAATATCAGCGCTGCCGCTACTTCCAAGATTGGCGGCCCCAAACGGGCCGCCGAGATTCTTGGTCGTTTGGATGCCGCTATCGAAGGCGAGATTCTCGACAAGATCAAGGAAACCGATGCCGATCTGGGAACGGCTATCGAAGATTTGATGGTGGTCTTCGAGAATCTGCTCAGCCTCAACGACCGCGATGTGCAAACACTGCTGCGCGAGGTTTCCTCCGAAACGCTATTGATCGCCCTGCGCGGCGCCGACGATGCGGTTCGCAACAAGATCCTGAGCAATATGTCCCGGCGCGCCGCCGATTTGTTGCGCGACGATCTGGAGGCCATGCCGCCGGTCAAACTCAGCGATGTGGAAGCGGCTCAGAAGGATATTTTGAGTACCGCCAAGCGACTGGCGGAGGCTGGTGAAATTACTCTGAGCAGTAAGGGAGATCAGCTTGTCTAAAATTATCTCAGGTGATCGTTTGACGGCTTACCAGCGCTGGGAATTGCCCAGCGTCGATCAACCGCCGCCCGAATCAGAGCCGCCACCGACGGCTGCGCCTTCTCCCGTTGTGGTTCCCACCAAAGCGGAAACCCGGCAAAAAGAGTCACGCAGCTCGAAAGCCTCCTCAGCGCCGCCCACGCTGGACGAAATTGAAGCCATCCAAAGCGAGGCGCACGAGGAAGGATTTGCCGCTGGCTATCAGGAAGGCCGGCGTGAAGGCCGCGAGCAGGGCTACAAGAAAGGCCAGCAGGAAGGCCATACCGAAGGTTATCAACGTGGTTACGCTGAGGGACTGGCCGCCGGCCGCGACGAAGTGTTGCTGCGAGTGCAAAAACTGGATCAGATTCTGAGCTATATGCAGCAACCGCTGGAAAACCTCGATGCCACGATTGAAGAGGAACTGACCAAACTGGCCACTGAGATTGCTCGACAACTGGTGCGACGGGAACTGCGCGCCTCGCCGGGCGAAGTCGTGGCGGTTGTGCGCGAGGCGGTCAGCTTGTTGCCCGTAAGCAGCACTGGCATTCAGGTTCGTCTGCATCCGGATGATGCGCGATTGATTCGCGAAGTACTTTCACTGGGTCGGGATGATGAACCGATTTGGAAGATTGTCGAGGATCAGACGCTCAGTCGCGGTGGCTGCATCATTAATGCTGAGCTATCGCGAATCGACGCGACGGTCGAGAAACGACTGGGCACCGTGATTGCTGCGGTCCTTGGCGACGAGCGGGAAAGCCATGTCAGCCATTCTTGAATTGGAGCATATCCCACGCTGGCGCACCCATCTAGCTCAGCGTCGCCAACGAGTTGTGGAGACGCCGGGGTTGGTGGTGGAGGGACAGCTAACCCGAATGGTCGGTCTGACTCTGGAAGCCGCTGGCTGCGTCGCGCCGGTTGGTGCCCGTTGCCTGGTTACCAATCCGAATGGGGCGCAGATTGAAGCCGAGGTCGTCGGTTTTTCTGGTGGCAAGTTGTTTTTGATGCCCAGCGGCGATATTCATGGCCTGATGCCCAATTCCCGGGTGATTCCCACGGGTGGCGTTAGCCAGGCGCGCATTGGTGAAGGCTTGCTTGGACGAGTACTGGATGGTTCCGGACGTTTTCTGGACGGGCTACCGCCGCCAGCGCACACTGATCTGGTTTCATTAGCCGGCAAGTCGATCAATCCCTTGATGCGCAAACCGATTCGTGAGCCGCTGGATGTCGGGGTGCGGGCCATCAACGCGCTACTATCGGTGGGACGCGGTCAACGCATGGGCCTATTCGCGGGTTCTGGCGTTGGCAAAAGCGTGTTGCTGGGCATGATGACCCGCTTTACCGAGGCCGAGGTGGTGGTCGTCGGGCTGATTGGCGAGCGCGGACGCGAAGTTCAGGAATTCATCCAGGAAATTCTGGGTGCTGAAGGCATGGCCCGCGCCGTAGTGGTGGCGGCGCCAGCGGATGCTCCGCCGCTCATGCGCTTGTACGGCGCGGCGTTGGCTACCCGGATTGCCGAATATTTCCGCGATGCGGGCCGACAAGTATTGTTGCTGATGGACTCGCTGACGCGCTACGCCCAGGCGCAGCGCGAGATTGCACTGGCGATTGGCGAGCCGCCCGCCACCAAGGGTTATCCGCCCTCGGTCTTCGCCAAAATTCCCCGCCTCGTGGAACGCGCCGGCAACGATACCATCGGTGGCTCCATCACGGCTTTCTACACCGTATTGACCGAAGGCGACGATCAGCAGGATCCGATTGCCGACGCCGCCCGCGCTATTCTTGATGGCCATGTGGTGTTGTCGCGGCGACTGGCCGAAGCCGGCCAGTATCCAGCCGTCGATATTGAGGCCTCGATCAGCCGGGTGATGCCGCAGATCAGCGGTCCCCGCCATCAGCAATTGGCGCGACGCTTCAAGCATGTTTATTCGACTTATGAGCAGCACCGCGACTTGATCAACGTCGGCGCCTATGTTGCCGGCAGTGATCCAGCGGTGGATGAGGCGCGGGACTATTATCCGCGGCTCAAGCAATTTCTGATGCAGGGTATCGACGAGCGTGTCACCATGGCGGATAGTCTCAAGGCGCTTGAGGTTGTTCTGCAACCCAGGCCCAAGGAAGCGAAGGGTCGATAGAGGGCAAGTTCAATGGCGAATAAATCCCATCCATTGCAAGCAGCGGCTCAGGTTGCGCAGTCCCGGGAACAAGCGGCAGTCAAAGCGTTGGGAGAGTCTCAACAGCGACTTACTGAACAACAGAATCGCTTGCAGCAATTGCTGATGTTTCGGAGCGAATACGCCACCCAGTTTCAAAACGAGGGCAGTCATGGAATTTCTGCGCGCCGGTATCAGGATTACTCGGCGTTTCTGACCAACATGGATCATGGCATTGTGCAGTTGCAGCAGCAATTGGCATGGATGCAGCAGGAACTACAGAGAAAACAGTTGGCCTGGATCCAAAGTCGCTCCAAAACCAAGGCGCTTGAGGAAGTGATCGAGCGCGACCGGAAGACTCAGCTATGGGAAGAGGATCGTCGCGAACAGCGCGATAGTGATGAACACAATCTGCGTGGTCTGACTGCTCGGATGCGATTTATTGATGGCGTTTAATCATGATGTTTAATCATTAGATTGTTATTACTAAACCGCTTTTAAGTAAGGACCGCGCCATGGCCCATCTCGACATCGCCCATTTATTGACATCATCCTGTGGCAAAACCAATAGCGTCGTGGCAGCGGAAAGCGTGGTGGAAACAGGCCAGGAGCCTATGGCTCGATCACCTTCTTTTAGTCAATGGTTGCGAACCAGTATTCTGGGTCATCTGGCAGAAAGTAAGGCAGACTTTGAATTAGAGGGAAGTCCCATTGATCTGGAAGAGTCTCTGGATTTATTAGATGAAGAAGTTGTGGATGCACAAGCGCTGCAAGAACCTCTACAAAAGATTGACTTAGGCAATCCCGATGAGTTTGGCGCTGATGGCCTGCAAGTCACTATTTTACCGCTTGAGTCCAGTGATTTAGGAACGGATGAACCACAACAAGCCACTGTTTTACCGCTTGAGTCCAGTGACTTAGGGACTGATCAACCACAAGTGGCCGTTTCAACGCCAGGTTTGAAGCAACATGCGCCGATTTCGATGTCAGGTTTAGAAGAAACTGGGATTGTATCAACGCCGGATTTGGGCAGGGAGGGGTTGCCTGTTGATGGAAACGAGCTAAAAGAACCAATACTTGCTAATAACAGGAAAGATCAACCGAAAACTCTGGATAAGGAGCCGCTGGATGAAATGCCATGGGCCGGTTTTTCGCTGTTTATGGAATCACGCGCTGCTTTGCAGGATGTGAGCTTTCCCAGAAAGGATTCCACAACAGAAAGCATGATGGACAAGGCCGATGAAGATAAATCCATAGGCATCACTCATCATCCAAAGATTAGCCAGCCCGAGTTCGATCCAGTCGATTCATTAGCGCAGCGGAAGGAGAGTAAGCCGGTGCTTGGCATTATGACTCCTTTAGTCAAAAACATGCGAGGTGAAAGTAATGCGCCAGGATTGAAAACCAAACAATTATCTGATGACGGAAGCTTGGAGCGACCCGAACGAAAGTCATCCTTGAAACTACCCGTAACGCCAATCCGTCGAATCGTCTCCAATACGCCAGCAGCCTCAATAAGGCCAGCGATACCTTCTTATGTTCCAGTAATTCCCGCTGCTACACCAGCAGATTCAATAAGGTCAGCGGTTCCAGCTACGCCAGACGCATCGACAGTTCCCCCGGCTGAGGTTCCTGCGAGTCCAGCGATGCCTGCAACGCCGGCGACCCCGCCCGTTTCGGCAGCCCCAGCGCCGCTGAGCGCTTCAATACCCCCGGCGACCTCACCTGTTTCGACAGCCCCGGCTGAGGTTCCTGCGAGTCCAGCGATGCCCGCGACGCCGGCGACCTCACCTGTTTCGGCAGCTGAGGTTCTTGCGAGTCCAGCGATGCCCACAGCGCCGACGACCCCGCTTGTTTCGGCAGCCCCAGCTGAGGTTCCCGCGAGTCCAGCGATGCCTGCACCGCCGGCGACCTCACCTGTTTCGGCAGTCCCGGCTGAGGTTCCTGCGAGTCCAGCGATGCCTGCACCGCCGGCGACCTCACCTGTTTCGGCAGTCCCGGCTGAGGTTCCTGCGAGTCCAGCGATGCCTGCACCGCCGGCGACCTCACCTGTTTCGGCAGTCCCGGCTGAGGTTCCTGCGAGTCCAGCGATGCCTGCACCGCCGGCGACCTCACCTGTTTCGGCAGTCCTGGCTGAGGTTCCTGCGAGTCCAGCGATGCCTGCACCGCCGGCGACCTCACCTGTTTCGGCAGCCCCAGCTGAGGTTCTTGCGAGTCCAGCGATGCCCACAGCGCCGACGACCCCGCTTGTTTCGGCAGCCCCAGCTGTGGTTCCAGCGATGCCCGCGACGCCGGCGACCTTGCCTGTTTCGACAGCCTCGGCTGAGGTTCCTGCGAGTCCAGCGATGCCTGCAACGCCGGCGGCCTCACCCGTTTCGGCAGTCCCGGCTGAGGTTCCTGCGAGCCCAGCGATGTCTGCACCGCCGGCGACCTCACCCGTTTCGGCAGTCCCGGCTGAGGTTCCTGCGAGCCCAGCGATGTCTGCACCGCCGGCGACCTCACCTGTTTCGGCAGTCCCGGCTGAGGTTCCTGCGAGTCCAGCGATGCCTGCACCGCCGGCGACCTCACCTGTTTCGGCAGTCCCGGCTGAGGTTCCTGCGAGTCCAGCGATGCCTGCACCGCCGGCGACCTCACCTGTTTCGACAGCCCCGGCTGAGGTTCCTGCGAGTCCAGCGATGCCTGCACCGCCGGCGACCTCACCTGTTTCGGCAGTCCCGGCTGAGGTTCCTGCGAGTCCAGCGATGCCTGCACCGCCGGCGACCTCACCTGTTTCGGCAGTCCCGGCTGAGGTTCCTGCGAGTCCAGCGATGCCTGCACCGCCGGCGACCTCACCTGTTTCTGGCAGTCCCGGCTGAGGTTCCTGCGAGTCCAGCGATGCCTGCACCGCCGGCGACCTCACCTGTTTCGGCAGTCCCGGCTGAGGTTCCTGCGAGTCCAGCGATGCCTGCACCGCCGGCGACCTCACCTGTTTCGGCAGTCCCGGCTGAGGTTCCTGCGAGTCCAGCGATGCCTGCACCGCCGGCGACCTCACCTGTTTCGGCAGTCCCGGCTGAGGTTCCTGCGAGTCCAGCGATGCCTGCACCGCCGGCGACCTCACCTGTTTCGGCAGTCCCGGCTGAGGTTCCTGCGAGTCCAGCGATGCCTGCACCGCCGGCGACCTCACCTGTTTCGGCAGTCCCGGCTGAGGTTCCTGCGAGTCCAGCGATGTCTGCACCGCCGGCGACCTTGCCTGTTTCGGCAGCCTCGGCTTCGCTTGGCGCTTCAGTATCCCCGACGACCTCACCTGTTTCGGCAGTCCCGGCTGAGGTTCCTGCGAGTCCAGCGATGCCTGCACCGCCGGCGACCCCGCCTGTTTCGGCAGCCTCGGCTTCGCTTGGCGCTTCAGTATCCCCGGCGACCTCACCTGTTTCGGCAGTCCCGGCTGAGGTTCCTGCGAGTCCAGCGATGCCCGCGACGCCGGCGACCCCGCCTGTTTCGGCAGCCTCGGCTTCGCTTGGCGCTTCAGTATCCCCGGCGACCTCACCTGTTTCGGCAGTCCCGGCTGAGGTTCCTGCGAGTCCAGCGATGCCTGCACCGCCGGCGACCTCACCTGTTTCGACAGCCCCGGCTGAGGTTCCTGCGAGTCCAGCGATGCCTGCACCGCCGGCGACCCCGCCTGTTTCGGCAGCCTCGGCTTCGCTTGGCGCTTCAGTATCCCCGGCGACCTCACCTGTTTCGGCAGTCCCGGCTGAGGTTCCTGCGAGTCCAGCGATGCCCGCGACGCCGGCGACCCCGCCTGTTTCGGCAGCCTCGGCTTCGCTTGGCGCTTCAGTATCCCCGGCGACCTCACCTGTTTCGGCAGTCCCGGCTGAGGTTCCTGCGAGTCCAGCGATGCCTGCACCGCCGGCGACCTCACCTGTTTCGACAGCCCCGGCTGAGGTTCCTGCGAGTCCAGCGATGCCTGCACCGCCGGCGACCCCGCCTGTTTCGGCAGCCTCGGCTTCGCTTGGCGCTTCAGTATCCCCGGCGACCTCACCTGTTTCGGCAGTCCCGGCTGAGGTTCCTGCGAGTCCAGCGATGCCTGCACCGCCGGCGACCTCACCTGTTTCGACAGCCCCGGCTGAGGTTCCTGCGAGTCCAGCGATGCCTGCAACGCCGGCGACCTCACCTGTTTCGGCAGTCCCGGCTGAGGTTCCTGCGAGTCCAGCGATGCCTGCAACGCCAGCGATCTCACCCGTTTTGATAGCCCCGGCCCCGCTCAGCGCTTCAATACCCCCGGCGACCCCGCCTGTTTTGGCAGCCCCGGCTGAGGTTCCTGCGAGTCCCGCGAGTCCCGCAACGCTGGCGACCTCACCCGTTTCGGCAACTCCGGCTGTGGTTCCTGCGAGTCCCGCGAGTCCCGCAACGCCGGCGACTCCGCCTGTTTCAGTAACTCCAGCCCCGCTGAGCGCTTCAGTACCTCTGGCCACCTCACCCGTTTTGGCAGCCCCGGTTGTGGTTCCTGCGAGTCCTGCGAGTCCCACGACGCCGGCAACCCCGGCCCCGCTTAGCGGCGCTTCAGTACCCCTGGCGACCCCGCCTGTTTTGGCAGCCCCGGCTGTGGTTCCTGCGAGTCCCGCGAGTCCCGCAACGCTGGCGACCCCGCCCGTTTTGGCAACTCCGGCTGTGGTTCCTGCGAGTCCCGCGAGTCCCGCAACGCCGGCAACGCCGGCCCCGCTTAGCGGCGCTTCAGTACTCCCGGCGACCCCGCCTGTTTTGGCAGCCCCGGCTGTGGTTCCTGCGAGTCCTGCGAGTCTCGCGACGCCGGCAACCCCGCCCGTATTGGCAACCCCGGCCCCGCTTAGCGGCGCTTCAGTACCCCTGGCGACCCCGCCTGTTTTGGCAGTCCCGGCTGTGGTTCCCGCGAGTCCAGGGATGCCTGCACCGCCGGCGACCTTACCCGTTTCGGTAGCCCCGGCTGTGGTTCCCGCGAGTCCAGGGATGCTTGCACCGCCGGCGACCTCACCCGTTTCGGCAACTCCGGCTGTGGTTCCTGCGAGTCCCGCGATGCTTGCAACGCCGGCGACCTCACCCGTTTTGGCGACCTCGCCTATTTTGGCAGCCCCGGCTGAGGTTCCTACGAGTCCAGGGATGCCTGCACCGCCGGCGACCCCGCCTGTTTCGGTAGCCCCAGCTGCGGTTCTCGCGAGTCCAGGAATGCCTGCACCGCCGGCGACCTTACCCGTTTCGGTAGCCCCAGCGCCGCTGAGCGCTTCAGTACCGCCGGCGACCTCGCCCGTTTCGGCAGCCTCGGTCGCGGTTCCTGTGGCATCAACGATGCTCGCGACGCCCACGACTTTGCCAGCGTCCGTAATCTCTGCAAGGATTCCTGACATACCAGGGGTTACAGTTAACGTTAATCCAACACCAGCGATCCCAACTACGCCTGGTGTTTCTTCTTCAACCATGACCGCGGTCACGACTGTATCATCTCCAATACCTGCAGCACCTGCGACAACAGCATTTGCTATTGAAAACGATCGCATAAATATTGCTGGCACAGAGTATGTTACTGTCATCCAACAAACACTGCCTCTAGGAGATCTGCGTCCTCGAAGGCGCACACGATTTGCCGAACCTTTTACTGGCGGCGCTTCTAACGATAATGAAAAACAATCCGTCAAAGGTCGGCTGGCATCATCAAGTACAACCATGTTCAGTGGTCCGCTGCGGACACAGCAAGCAGCAACAAATCCAACGAGTAACCCTGTCCTTGAAAATACAGGATGGAAAGTATCCTTAATAAACCGTGACTTACCTGTATTCGAAGCAACTGCTCAGACAGACCAGCAATATAACGATGCCATCGTTTCATCCGCGGTCTTGGATCACAATGAAATTTCGGCAAAAATAGTCAATGTTCAATCTGTGGAACCCAATGTACCTGTTGCGGGTGGTACCTCAACGCTAGCTAATAATGCTTTACCAGTTGCAGCGACTCGAACCGCCGAGACGCCATCTCCAACATGGCTACCAACGCTCCCGGAAACCCTCGATTTACAGCAGAGTAATTGGGGACGAGCACTGGGCCACCAGCTGAACTGGATAGTTAACAATCGGATGCAGGAAGCAGAGATTAGAATAAATCCACCACATCTAGGCCCGTTAGAAGTGCGTATGTCGTTACATCAGAATCAGACTAACGTGACATTTTTCTGTCATGATGCGGCAGTACGGGAAGCCATTGAAAACGCGATACCTCGATTGCGAGAAATGCTGGACAGTCAAGGTATTTCGCTAAATCAAGCGCAAGTGTCCGATCAATCGCTTGCTCGTCAACAAGCAGGTTCGGGCGAACAATCGCCGCATAACTTACGCGATGGGCGGTCAGCGGTTGCGCATCAACCTGATCCGGAGCTTCCTTCTGATGAAACTGAATCTCGACCACGAACAAATCTGCCCGGAACAGTCGACGACTACGCATGAAGTAACACCAAATACCGATATGCAGGAGTTTGTTTTCAGGTGCAGGACTTTCGCTTATGGGCTATTTTTTACTATATATAGATATTTATTGATCATTACCATACTTTATATGGTAGCCAAGCGAAAGTCCTGAGGTGATAACTCATTGAATTTTGACAGTCTGAACAGCTACGCAAAAATTCCTATGCCTGATCAGAATCAGGGACTTCCTGATGAGCATCATCATAAGACTCTGTTATCTTGGAAGCCTTTTTTGATCTAAAATCTCCATTAGCCACACCATTCGGACTGACTTGATTATTCGAGTGTAACATACAAATTAAATCCGCCTCGCCGCGTGTTAACCCACAAAGCTCGACAATCTCATCCGCACTTGCCCCTTGTAGGGCCAGCTTGGTCGCTACCTTGAAGGATTTTTGTTCGGCATCGCCCCGATTAAGCGGCAATGCTTGTTGTCCCGCCTGGTCCCTGAGCTGGCCAATTTGAATTTCAAGCTTGACCAATCGCTCACTGAGCGCTGCCAGCGAAAGCGACACACTTTTAATCTCTTGATGCAGGCTTGGGGTTTCGTTAGGCGATTCCTGCTCGGCTATGGGCGAGCGGAGTCGGGCTATCATAAAACCCAACATAATAAACAATGCATTGCTAAGTAGCAGCGCAATGATTGCGATTCCATAAAACAAGATATCGTACATTGGCTAGCCTTGACGTATAAATTTAAGTTATTAGTTATTTTAAACAACAGTTAAAACAGTAAACTCTATCTGGTCAATTGAGAAGTTGACGAGTATTTTCCAGGGATGGGACAGCATTGACCTGGTTCGTCTGGACAGGATAACGAGTTTCAGTATTGCCCATAATGACCAGTACGACCCGCCGATTCTGCATCCGACCCTGTTCGGTGCCATTATCAGCGATCGGTTGAAATTCGCCATAGCCTACCGCCGACATCCGCTCAGGCCGCACTCTATTTTTCATCAGCAAATTGACTACATTCGCCGCGCGCGCTGCCGAAAGTTCCCAGTTTGATGGATAGACCGGCGTATTGATGGGCCGATTGTCCGTAAATCCTTCAACCTGAATACGATTGGGCACTTCACGGAGAACTTCAGCGATCTTCGCCAAAGGCTCTTGGGCTTCCGGGTTGACAATCGCGCTACCGCTGTCGAAAAGAATATTGTTTTTAATCTCCACTTCCACCCAAAGTGAATTGCTCCGCAAATTAACCAGATCCGCTTTTATAAGTTCAGATAAATAAGCCTGCAATTTAGCGACAACCTTGGTCAGATTTGGATCAGTGCTCGACTCGGGGTCGGTCGCGCTGACTTTTTCGCTCGGGTTATCACCTCTAGCCAGTGTTACAAGGGCGCGAGGCGCGCGTTGCAACACCATCGAAGGCATCGGACGTAGATCAGGCGCAACGCTATGGTTTGTCGCACTTGGCTGCCCAACCGCTTGTTGAGCTGATGCGCCCACCATTGAAGCTACCTGGATTGGCTTAGCGCTATGTGGATCCATCGTTCTAAAGACAACCATCATTGATTGCGCTAACACCCGGAATTTGCCTTCGTTGACCGAGGAAACCGCATACATTACTACGAAAAACGCAAAAAGCAGCGTGATAAAATCAGCATAGGAGACCAACCAGCGTTCGTGATTTTCGTGACCTTCCTCGTGTTTCTTGCGGCTCATAATATATCCCTAGTGCTGAATAAAGCCTTGCAGGCGAGATTCAATATTGCGTGGATTCTCGCCATGGGCAATAGCGATAATTCCTTCAATAATCAGTTCACAAAGACGCCCTTTTCTTTTAATGGAGCTTTTAATTTTATTACCCATCGGCAAGGCAAATACATTAGCCAGAACCAAGCCGTAAATTGTGGCCACAAATGCAGCGGCAATACCACCGCCTAATTTACTCGGATCGGCCAAGTTACCCATAACGTGGATAAGGCCTAATACTGCGCCGATAATGCCGATAGTCGGCGCGTAGCCACCCAAGGCTTCAAAAAAAGTAATTGATTGCAGTTCGCTCTCTTCATGAATCGTCAAGTCCATTTCCAGAATATGGCGGATTTCCTCGGGTTCCTTGCCATCAACTAATAACTGTAGTGCTTTGGAAGCGAAGGGGTCAGGTTCTTGCTGAATGTAATCCTCCAATCGTAATAAACCCTCTTTACGAGCGATGTTGCTCCATTCAACTATTTTTTCAATAGAAGCCTGCAGATCCACTGTGGGTGGCATAAACGCCCACTTAGCCCGGCCCAGCGCGCGTTTGAAAACGTCCATAGGCAATTGAATCAAAACCGCGCCAAAAGTACCCCCTACCACGATGAGGAACGCTGGGGCATTCATCAGCGATCCGATATGGCCACCTTCCAATAACATACCGCCGATGATGCCGCCGAACCCGACGATTAGACCCACAAGAGTCAAAATATCCATGCTTTTTTACTCTCTAAACAAAATGAAAATATATCTTCTTATCCATTCTTGCTTGCAACTCGGGCGCGCAATCGAGCTAGCGCCTGGCTATGCAGTTGGCTAACCCGGGATTCGCTGACGCCCAACACCGCGCCGATTTCCTTCAGGTGCAACTCTTCATCATAATAGAGTGATAGCACCAGCCGCTCCCGTTCTGGCAACAGGTCAATGGCTGTTGCGAGTAGCTTGCAGAAATGTTCGCGGCTCACATTTTCTGACGGGTCATTATCACTGGCCGGAATATGCTCAAGTTCATTCTCATCATCCGCGCCTGCTTCATCCAGCGACAGCAGTTTTTGACCGCGCAGGTCATTCAGTGTAGTGTGATATTCGGCCAGCGTCAGACCCATTTGTTCAGCAATCTCGCGATCGCGCGCTTCGCGCCCTGTCGCTGTTTCCACGGCATGAATGGCGGCGGACACCTCGCGCGCCTTGCGATGCACCGAGCGTGGAGTCCAGTCGCCCCTGCGGATTTCATCGAGCATCGCACCCCGAATACGCGGCTCGGCAAATGTTGTGAAATTCGCGCCCTGCGCCGAGTCATAACGGTGCGCCGCTTCCAAAAGACCCAACATACCCGCCTGGATCAAATCATCAACCTGGACCGAGGCCGGCATGCGCGCCAGGAGATGATAGGCAATGCGCTTTACCTGTGGCGCGCCCCGGGAGATCAGATCATCCGCCGTGTCGCCGCCGAGGCTGGCGTACAGGGCCAGACCTTTCATTCAGCGCGTTCCTCAACCGCATAATCCGGATTAATCAACCGTTCGATGAAGAATTGCAGATAACCGCTCGCTGTGCGCGGCATGGGCCAACGACTGACCACCTGAGTGGCGAGCCGGTGAAAGGCTTCCGCAGAGCGACTGCCCGGGAATGCTTCAACCACGGCGCGTTGCGCCTGAACCGCTTTGCGCAACTGCGGGTCCTCTGGAATGGAGCCAAAGAAGTTCAGGGTGACGTCCAAAAACCGGTCGGAAACCTTGACCAGTTTGGTGAACAGTTCCCGGCCTTCCTGTGCGGTGACTACCCGGTTAGCTAGAATATGAAAACGGTCGACATCATAGTCTTGGCTGAGCAGCTTGATCAGGGCGTAAGCGTCAGTAATCGACGCCGGTTCGTCGCAAACGACCACGACTACTTCGTGAGCAGCCCGGCAAAAGGTGACCACGCTGTCAGAGATGCCGGCCGCGGAGTCGATCAGCATAATATCCAGCGAATCGTTCAACTCACTGAAGGCATTGACCAGCCCAGCATTTTCTTCGGGTCCGAGTTCCGCCATGCGCTTGATGCCAGAGCTGGCCGGAATAATCCGAACGCCATTGGGTCCGGCAATGATAATCTCTTCCAGCGTGCGTTCCTGACTGATTACATGCGACAGGTTGTACAGGGGATGCAGTCCCAGAATCACATCGACATTCGCCAGTCCTAGGTCGGCATCCAGCAGCATCACACTCTGGTTTTGCAGGCTCAGCGCCAGGGCGAGATTGACAGTGATGTTGGTTTTACCTACGCCGCCCTTGCCGCTGGTAATGCAGATAACCCGGACTGGTCGATGGTGGCTCGGCATGTTCATGGATGAGTTTTGCTCGGAGTCAGCAAGAGGCATGGGCGGCCAACCTCTTGCCAAAGGTCAAGGCAAGCGTGTCATGTTCAGTCGGTTCGTTGTACAAACCGGCAAACTCTTCACCCATGCGAATTAAGGCGTCAATGCGCGCCACCAGGAGATCTTCGGGTACGCGCTGACCGTTGCCGATATAAGCCAGCGGCAGCCTTTTTTCGTGGACCGCCGAAAGCGCTGCACCCAGGCGAGTGGTTTCGTCAACCTTGGTGAGAATAGCGCCGCTCAGTGGGACACGGCCAAATACCGCCACGGTTTCGCGCAGCACCGCATGCAAGGCATTAGCTGCTAGCACCAGATAATTACGAATCTGTGGGGCGTCTTTTAACAGCGCAAATTGTTGCGATAAACGGAGATCGCGCTGGCCCATGCCGGCAGTATCGACCAGGATCAGAGATTTATCGGAAAAACCAGTGATTGCATCACGCAGTTCTTGCGCAGTGCGCACTAGCCGGACGGGTGCGTCCATGATGACCCCAAAGGTACAGAGTTGTTCGAAGGCGCCGATCCGATAGCTGTCCGTTGTGATCAGCGCGACATGATGTGGACCATGTCGAAGATTATAGCGCGCCGCCAGTTTGGCGATAGTGGTGGTTTTGCCGACGCCCGTCGGACCGATCATCGCGACAACGCCGCCCTGCGTCAAAATATCGTCCTCAGTGACGGTAAGACTGCGCCCGAGGGTTTCCAGCGCCAGCCGCCAGGCTCGTTCTGGATATGGCTCATTGGCGGCCGCCTCGGCTAATCGTAAGCACAGGTTGGGGCTAAGGCCAAAATCCAGCAATTGACTTAACAAATCAGCCCGGTGGGGTTGCCGACGCGCCAGTTCTCCCCAGGCCAGGCCAGATAACTGCCGTTCCAGCAAGTTATGCATTACCTTGATTTCATTACGCATCTCGACGAGTAGTGGATCCTGGGCCCAGACTACTCGCGACTTGTCGAGTCGCGCGGGCGCTGCCCGCTCTTGGGGAGTATAAGTTGCAAGTCGATCCTGTTCAGGCGTGGCGGTGACCTGCTGGGGAATTGAATCAACCGGTGGTCGATCCGTTGACGCCGCTGGTGATGCGTCAAGGTCTGGATGTTCCTCAAATTGCGCCTCGGTTTCCCGAGCCAGCGCGCGACGCTGGGCAGCGGCGTCCAGGGTTGCCTGTCGCAGGGTTTGCTCGTCGTAATCGATGGCTGCAACGATTTCAAAACCGGCAGCGGTCCGCTGGTTGGACAGGATCACGGCTTCCGGTCCCAGTTCCTCGCGAATCTTGCGCATAGCCTCGCGGATATTGGCGGCGCATAGTCTCTTGATCTTCATCGCTTTCTTCCCGCTGTTATCACGGCTTCCGCACCCCGGGCCAGCCGCATCGGTTCGCTTACTTACCTACTGTGGCGATCACCTTGAGTTTCTTGTCCTCGGAGATCTCGCTGAAAGCGAGGACATGAAGATTGGGGATCCCATGCCGGGTGAAACGCGCCAACATGAGACGGATCGCGTCTGGAACCAGTAGTACCGCCGGTTGCCCGACCAGTTCCTGTTTCTGGGCAGTTTCCAGCAGCGCCTTGTGGAGGCGTTCAGCGAGTCCCGGTTCCAGGGGCGCCTGCTCGTCCCTGCCTGTTTGCAGAGTACGCAGCAATATCTGTTCCAGATCAGCCGCCAATGTAATGACAGGTAATTCATCCTCCAAGCCATTGATATTTTGAATAATCATCTTTCCGATCGCCACGCGGACGGCTGCGGTCAAGACGTCAGGGTCCTGACTCCGGACTCCATGCTCCGCCAAAGTTTCGGCGATAGTTCGCATATCGCGGATCGGCGCCTGTTCCAGCAGCAGGTTTTGCAGCACCCGCACGACGACGCGCAATGTCAGGGTCTTGGGCACCAGGTCCTGCACAAGGCGCGGCATGGTATTGGCCAATCGATCCAGTAATTGCTGGGTTTCCTCGTGACCAAGCAATTCATGGGCATGGCTCATCAGGATTTGATTGAGGTGAGTCGCGATGACGGTGCTGGCGTCCACCACGGTGTAGCCAAGGGTCTGCGCCTGCTCACGCAGATTCGGCTCGATCCATACGGCAGGCAGCTTGAAAGCTGGATCCTGAGTAGCGATCCCTGGCAGAGTACTTTGCACCTGACCTGGATTGATCGCCAACTGCCGATCAGGGAAGGCTTCGGTTTCAGCGGTGGTAACGCCTAGCAAAGCGATTCGGTAGGCGGTTGGCGCCAGATCCAGGTTGTCGCGAATATGTACGGGAGGAATCAAAAAGCCTAGTTCCTGGGACAGTTTTTTGCGAACCCCCTTAATTCGCGTCAACAGTTGACCGTTCTGATTACGATCAACCAAAGTAATCAGCCGATAGCCGACCTCCATGCCGATCGTATCCAGAGGCGGTACATCATCCCAGTTGACCTCCCGGGTTTCCGCACTCTCAATGGCGCCGCCCAGTTCTGCGGGAGCGCCGCCAGCAGCGGGCTGTGTTACGGTTTCGATTTGTTGTTGTCGGTAAATGCGCCAGGCTAGATAGCCAGCTACCGTGGCAAGACTCATGAACACCAGATTGGGCATCCCCGGAACCAGCCCTAGCATGCCGATGATGCCTGCGGTGACCGCCAGGGCTTGCGGACTCCCAAACAGTTGCCGGGTTACTTGCTGCCCCATATTCTGAGAACCGGAGGCGCGGGTGACAATAATGGCGGTAGCGGTAGACAGAAGCAGTGATGGTATTTGGGCTACCAAGCCGTCGCCGATCGTCAGCAGAATATAAAACTGCGCTGCTTCCCCCATTGACAACTGGTGCTGCAGCGTACCGATGGCGATGCCGCCCAGCATGTTGATAAATGTGATGAGCAACCCGGCGATAGCATCGCCGCGCACGAATTTGCTGGCGCCATCCATGGAGCCATAGAAATCGGCTTCTTGCACCACTTCGGATCGCCGGAGCTTGGCCTCGGCCTGATCGATGACGCCAGCATTAAGATCGGCATCGATCGACATTTGTTTGCCGGGCATGGCGTCCAGGGTAAAACGGGCGCTGACTTCCGAGACCCGACCGGCGCCTTTAGTGACAACTACGAAATTGATGATTGTTAGAATGGCAAATACGACGATACCCACTGCGAAGTTGCCGCCAATCACAAATTGCCCAAAGGCTTCAATAACTTTACCGGCAGCATCCGCCCCTGCATGACCGTTCAGCAGCACCACTCGGGTCGATGCGATGTTGAGCGCCAGTCGTAGCAAAGTGGCGATCAGCAATATGGTAGGGAAGGCAGTGAAATCCAGGGGCCGCTCGCTGTAGATGCTCGCCAGTAGCACCACCAGTGCCAAGGCGATATTAAAGGTGAAGAACACATCCAGCGCGAATGGCGGTAGTGGAATAACCACCATCGCCAGGATGATGATCATCAGAGCCGGGGCGCCCAACCCGGAACGGGTTATGCTGCCCAAGGTGGCGGCCAGGTTCACCGCACACCTCTTTCTCTAAGCGATAAGATAATTAGTCTCATATTTTTCGCTATGTTATTCGGTGCGTAGCTCAGGCGGCACCGGCACATCTTCCATGATAATCGGATCCCGGTTGAAGGGTTCCTCCTGACGCAGGCGATACAGATAAGCCAGTACTTGGGCAACCGCGCGGTACAAGGGATTGGGAATCGGTTTATCCAGTTTGCCGTTATAGTACAAGGCGCGTGCTAACAAGGGCGACTGGACCAATGGCACCCGATGCTGGACCGCCAGTTCGCGGATACGCAAAGCAGTCTGTTCAACGCCCATCGCAACGATGACCGGCGCCGCCATGATGGCCTGCTTGTATTCCATCGCTACCGCATAATGGCTGGGGTTGGTAACGACCACATCGGCGATTGGCACTTTTTCCATCATCCGCCGCTGGGCAAACTCCATTTGTAAACGACGAATCCGGGCTTTGACTTCAGGTTTGCCTTCAATGTCTTTCGACTCATCGCGCACTTCCTGCTTGGTCATACGCAAGTTTTTAATGTAATTGAAAATTTGAAAAGGTACATCGACACTGGCGATCAGCAACATGGGCAGACTCAGGATCAAAAAGGTCCAGCCGAGAATCCGAGCAGTGTGGACCAACGCCGGTTGAAGTGGTTCGCGGCCCAGATGCAGTAATTCTGCTTCACTATGCCAGAGCAGAAATACCGCTGCGCCGCCGACCACCAGGAACTTGATGAGCGCCTTGAGCAGCTCCATCAGCGAGTTCCAGGAAAATAGCTTGGCCAGTCCCTTGATAGGATGAATACCCTTGAAACTCAAGCTGAAGGTCCAACCACCGAGCGCCAACGGGGCAAGCAGGGCGATGATCATCATCAGACTGAGAAAGGGCGCTAACAGCAGCAGTAGATCAACGAATAGTTGGCCTAGAACTTCGGGGATTTGTCCAGGATTGGTAATTTTTTTCGGGTCCAGCGCCAAGCCAGCGCGCATCTGTGCAGCCAGTCCCTCGATGAGGCTCGGTCCCAGAATCAGCAGGCTCCCTGTGGCAACGAACAGCATCATCAGGGTTGTCAACTCGCGGGAGCGGGCAACTTGTCCTTTTTCGGAGGCTTCCTGTCGACGTCGCGGAGTAGGCTCCTCGGTTTTATCCTGGCCGTTTTCATCTTCGGCCATTAGCTGTTTCCTCCCGCCAATTGGCTGATGCTGCGAAATGCCTCGGCAAACAGATTATTTAACTGATACAACAAAGTGGGCAAGCTATAAAGAATAATCAACAGACCGAGCACCAGGGTAATCGGAAATCCAACTGCGAAGATATTTAACTGTGGCGCAGCGCGCACCATGACCCCGAAAGCCAGATTAACGGTCAAAAGTGAGGCAATCGCCGGCAATGCGACTAAAACAGCGCCAGCGAACATTTGGCTGGCCCAGCTGACCACAATCCATAGCCAGTCTCGATCGGCGCCGGTTGGAGCAACAGGCAGCACGGTAAAACTGTCCACTAACAGTTGTATCAGCATCAGATGACCATTCAGCTCTAAAAACACTAAGGTGCCGAGCAAAGTATAGAACTGGCTCAACAAGGGACCCTGTACGCCGCTTTGCGGATCAACCAAGCTGGCGAAACCGAGGCCGATCTGGGTCGCGATCACTTGGCCGCCCAATTCCAGGGCGCCGAATACCAGCCGGAGCAAGAAACCCATACTCAGCCCAATCAGCACCTGTTGAGCCGTAACCAGCAGACCTGTCGGACTCAGCGGCTCGACCATCGGCATCGGCGGCATAAGCGGCAGGATCGCCCAAGTCAAAGCCAGCGCCAGCATCAAACGAATTCGGCGTGGAGTGACCCGCGAACCCAGGACCGGCGCCGTGATGACCAGCGCAGCGACCCGGGTCAGCGGCCACAGGAATGTTCCGACCCAAGCGGCGGCTTCAACACTGCTGATTTGCATGGTCTAGCCAATCAGGTTCGGGATTTCCCTAAAAAGAGTTTCCGTAAAGTCAACCAGCAGTCCAAGCATCCATGAACCGGCTAACAAGAGCACCGTCGCCACCGCCAGCAACTTGGGCACAAAAGTCAGCGTCATTTCATTAATCTGAGTTGCGGCCATGAACATACTAATCAGAACGCCGACGACTAGTCCCGTTAACAGCATGGGCGCTGAAACCAGGATAGCCAGTTCCAGGCCACGCTGGCCCAGGGTGATAATCGTTTCCGGAGTCATGACAATCTCCAACGAGGTTCAGGGAATATAGAAGCTGGAGGCCAGCGTATTCATGATCAATCCCCATCCGTCCACCAGCACAAACAGCATCAATTTAAAAGGAAAGGAAATCATCATTGGCGACAGCATCATCATACCCATCGACATCAACACGCTGGCGACCACCAGATCAATGATCAAAAACGGCATGAACAACATGAAACCAATTTGAAAAGCGGTTTTAAGTTCGCTGGTGATATAGGCGGGTACGAGCAACGAAAATGGCACCTGGTCAGGAGATTCCAGTGAAGCCCGCCCGGACAACTTCGTGAACAACGCTAGATCGCTTTCCCGGGTTTGGGCCAGCATGAAGGCTTGCAAGGGTTGCCGGGCTTCTCGCAACGCATCCTGGAAGCTTAGCGTCTCATTCAAATAGGGAACGAGCGCTTGGTCATTAATACGATCGAAAACCGGGGACATGATGAAAAAAGTGAGAAACAGCGCCAGGCCGATCAAAATCTGGTTGTTTGGCGTTTGCATGGTGCCTATGGCCTGGCGCAGCAGGGCCAGTACGATGATGATGCGAGTGAAGGCGGTCATCATCAGCAGCACCGATGGCAGCAACGTCAACATCGTCATCAACGCCAGGATTTGCAGACTCATGGACCATGTTTCACCGCCGCCTTCTGTGGGAGTAATGGTCACAGCCGGCAAGCCGGTTGGCGCTGCCAGCGCCGATCCTGCGCTGACCAGTAAAATCAGCAGTGGGACGCTCAATACGCTGAATTCTCGCCACCCATGGCGTTCAGGAAGGCGGTGGGTCATGAAGCGGCTCCGGGGAAGGGGCGAGGGGCGTCACTTGAAAAATGGGAGCATCTACCGGTTTTGCAGTCGAGGCGGTAAAAACATGTAGCGCCTGAATTTGGTGGGCGGTAATTCCAATGAGCAATCGCACTTCATCCACTTCAACCAGCAACAGGCGTTCCCGAGCGCCGAGTGGAAGGCCGCCGATCACGCGAATGAGTCCATCGCGGGGCAGCGCATAGCGGCGCAATAGCCAGCTCAACCCGACCGCCAGCGCCAGCACCAACAATAATCCCAGCGTCATTTGCGCCAGTAGACCGCTGCTGAATAGCGTGGATTCGGCGTGACCTGCTTCAGAATTCGCCGCCAGCACTTCTCTTGGCAAGGTCAGCATCACAGTCAGTGCGGCGCGCATGACGATCACCGCAGGCGGCGAATGCGCTCTTCGGGGCTAACGATATCGGTGATGCGCACCCCAAAACGCTCGTTAATAACGACCACTTCGCCGCGCGCCACCAGACAGCCATTGACCAGGATATCCAACGGATCGCCCCCCGGACGATCCAGCTTGACGACTGAACCCTGGGTTAATTGCAACAATTCGCGGACGCTCATCCGGGTATGCCCCAGCTCCAGTGACAAGGTGATGGGAATATCCATCACCATGTTCAGATTGGGTTCGGATTTGGTGCCATTTTGTACTGGCGTTTCATCCAGTGTCGTCGCGGTTTCCGGGGTATCGACTTCATCATTCATGATGCGACATTCTCTTGAGATAAAGCTGCGGATTGAAGGGTGATCATCGTCAGTTTTTGACTTCGAAAGGCGAAAAATCTGTTGATGGCGCTGAATGTGCGGCTAACTGACCGGGGCGACCGAGCGCTTGTTCGATTCTGAGCGCGCGCCATCCCTGGGCGACACCATAAGAGCCACGGTAAACTGGCACGTTCTCAACCTGTAAAGTCGCTATATTGGGAATGTCAACGGGAATGACATCACCGACCTTCAACTCCAGCAACTCGTTGAGCGAAAGTTCAAAACCAGCCAGACAGCAATGCGTTTCAACCTGACTGTCCTGGATGCCTTCCTGCAAGCGCTCAGTCAGTTGCGGATTGGGGTTGGGATGTTCCTTATGCAAACTGTTCAACAATGTTTTGCGAATCGGCTCCAGAATGGAGTACGGCAGCGCCAGATGCAGAATGCCGGCAATGTTGTCCCGGCCCACGTGGACGCTACTGACCGCAAGGGTTTCGGTTGGATTCAGCGCGGTAATAAATTGCGGTTTGCTTTCGGAACCCTCGCGAGTGCATTTGAGGGTTGCGAACGGTTCCCAGGCTTCCTCCAGACAACGGAAAGACAGTTCAATCAGGCGCTGGATGAACCGGGTCTCGGTTGTGGTGAACGCACGGGCGCTGGGGGATTTGTACAAACGCCCGGTTCCGCCGAAGAAGGTATCCACTATCATGAAGATCAGTTCCTGATCAAAGATCAGCAGGGCCGGACCGCTCAGAGGCGCCATGTCGATGACGTTCACACTACAGGGAACGCTGAGAGAAGTGGTCAAATCCGTATAACTACGCTTCTCGATGGCGCCGACCGTGACCATTAAGTCCCTGCGCAACAAGTCAAACAGGCTAATGCGCAGACGATGCGCAAAGCGTTCATGGATGGTTTCCAGTACCGGCAGCAGGTTATTGATTGCATAGTCCTGGCTGGCTAGATCATACGATTGCGCTTCATCCTTGAAGACGCCGGAACTGATGCTGCGGCTCCGCGATTTCTTGGACACGACTTCCATCAGGGCGTCGCGTTCGTCCTTGGTAAGGAACTGGTCGGTGGACATGGGCGTTACTGCAACACAAAAGCAGTGAAGTACACGGCTTCGACACCGGGTATGCCGATCTCGCGGGTCAAAATACCTTGAATTTGCGCAAGCGCCTGCATTCTTAGCTTCTCTTTTCCATTCAAAGAGTTAAGAACCTCCATCTTTTGATTGGAAAACAGGAGAATCAGGTCATTGCGAATTTGCGGCATGCTTTGGTTAACCGCATCGATAATCTGCTGGTTGCGGGCCATGACCGTCAGGCCAATCTGCAAATAGCGCAACATGCCTTGATCCTCGAAATTGACGACAAACGCCGGATCGATTGGCAGATAAATTGGTGGTCCTCTAAGCGGTATTGGCATCGCAGCATTAATGCCGCCATGCGTGGGCGCCTCAGCGCCATGCGCTGGCGCGGCAGCCGCATGTTCTTCCCCACTAGCAGCGCCTTTGTTCAACGCGCCGGTCAGCAACAAGGTTGCGCCGATCGATCCGCCGACCAGAATCAGGCCGCCGATCAGGAGAAGCAGGATTTTGAGGATACCGGAACCTTTCTTTTCGGGTTTGGCGGCGTCTTTTTCAGCCATGGATGTTCCTGAGTCTTCTTTGAATGAACGAGTTCTCACTAAGCAAATAGCGCACCATGAATTTTTTATGGCGCTATTTATATTTTAATGAACAGCTTATGAAGAATTTAGAACGAGCCGCTGAAAGATCGGTGGGAAAATCGCCAAAATTCTGTCGCGGCGAGGATGGCGCTAGGCGTTAGGGAACGCAGGAATATAAACAGCAAGTAATTAGTTCCCCCTCCCGTTACCTCAAGGGGAGAGGGAAGCGAGGGGGCGGGTCGCTCTCAAAGAACCAGCAGGGACATACGTCCGTTGCCATAGCGAGGGATATTGACCGTGAAATCAACATGTCCCTTGGCTGCATTCAACATCTCTCGAACCTCGGTTGGTATCTTGCCGGCGTCAGGATACAGCGAAGCGATCTTGAGATGCGGCGTTTTGTCGTTCATCAGTAGGGTTGAGAGAATGTTAGCCACCTCATAGAGGTTATCGAGCATGGCTTGCTCCAGCTTCTTCGTCTTGATAGCGTCTTTGGCGGCCGCGGCGGGCATCATTGACAAGGCGCAACCGGCGTTAGCAGCGAGGGGAATGTCACAGATGAAAGCCGCGACAATTTTGCCGTTGTCATCGATATAACTGGCGATCAGATTGCCGGAACCTGCTTTGGAATCCACGGGCTTCCCCGGTGTCGCCGGCACGTTGCCCCCAAACAACATCACCAGCGTTTTACTGACATCAGCGGCTTTAGGCAGAATAAAGGTGGTGGGCATGGTGCTTCCTGTTTGAATAGCGGTTCGACGGTTCGGATTTGGAAATTTGGCAATATCTTTGCCAAAGATGACGCTGGCAATGTTCCCGGCCGGTTGTCGTCAATCCTTGATGAAAGCGCCAAGAGTTTTGGAGAAGGTCTCTACAGTGAAAGGTTTATTGATGATAAACTTGGCACCGGCTTGCGCCGCTTTGGCTCGCATCTCTGCAGTGCCCTCGGTAGTGATGAAGCCGAAAGTGATTTTATAACCTTCCTCGTTAAGCGTGTGCAACAAGTCCAATCCCGATTTGTTGGGCATGTTCCAGTCCGAGAGGATCAAATCGGGCGGATCCTTGTGAATTGACTCCAGCGCCTCGTTGCCATCGCCGGCTTGCTGGACTTCAAGGTGACCAAAGCCGGCCTCGCGCAGTGTGCGCCGGACGATCATGCGCATGGCGTTGCTGTCATCAACTATCAGGATTTTCATGATTTTTTCTCCCGTTCAAACAAAATGATCTGTAAAGGCAGGCCTTCGGAACGCAAGAAAACCTGTCCCATTATTCGTTCTTCCGTTGTGATATTGTAGCCTTCTCCGACCGAAGGCCGCGAGAGCCGGCAGGGCGTCGGCAGGAGGCTTTTCAAATTTCCGCTTAGCATGTGTGTTAATTCGCCCATAGCATCCGATAAATCGGTTTTGGCGACCTCGGATGGCGAAACGCCAAACATGGCTGCCGCTGCTTTGCAGGCAATCGCTTTGGGACAAACGAGCAGGATGGAACCCTGCCAGTCGCCATCGATGGCCACGCGACCCGTCAACAGGGGCTGGTCGCGTGGCCATTCCGTTACAGGATCATTGCTGCGCTGGATATCCAATTCCAAAAGGGAACTCCAAATACTCTCCGCCAATTCGAGTAAAATGTCGGCAGACAGCTCTACAGCTTCTGGTTTTGGCGTAGTTTGTAGCATACGCTCTTCCCCATGGAAATCGGTTCGAAAGCGGCATCCAGATTCAGAGTCGTTTCCGAAGAACCGAGAAACAGATAGCCGCTTGATTTCAGGACGCCGCGAATTCTGGCCAAAATCGCTTTTTTGGTTCCCAGGTCAAAGTAAATCAGGACATTGCGCATGAATACAATATCCAGAGGTGGAATAGGCGGCCAGGATTCGGCAAGATTGTTCTGCCGAAATTCCACCATCTGACGAATTTCCGGCCTGATTCGCCACTGCAGGCCCTGTCTCTGGAAGTACTTTGTCAACAGCATCGCTGGCAGGCCGCGATTCACTTCGATCTGACTGTACAACCCTTCTTTGGCGCGCGCCAGAATCGCGCCGGACAGATCGGTGGCAATGATGCGCACCCGGTTCCTGAGGATGGGAAAGTGTTCGCGCACCAGCATGGCGATGCTGAAGGGTTCCTGGCCGCTGGAGCAGGCCGCGCACCAAATAGTCACATTTGAAGATGAACGTTTGGCAAGCAGTTCGGGCAATACAGTGGTTTTAAGCGCTTCAAACGGGTGAAAGTCGCGAAAAAATGAGGTTTCGTGAGTCGTTATGGCTTCTACGACCTGGTTGCGGAGGGTGCTGGTTGCGGAATTGGCGCGCAATGCCGCAATTAACGCTTCCAATGAAGCAAACCCGGTCTGTCGCGCTAATGGCGTCAGCCGCGTCTCGATCAGGTAATCCTTGTCCGCTTCCAACACAATAGCGGAATGGCGTCGGACCAATTCGCGGATATAGTTGAAATCGCTGGCGCAGGTTGCGTTCATCGGAGAGGAGCGGTCGCCGGGATTAACAAGCGCTAACGGTTTATTCGCACGCGATTCAGGATTTCCCTAGCCAGCTGGGGCAAAGCGATTTGTCCATCCGCCAAGCCAGCTTTCGCCACAAAACCGGGCATACCCCAGACGACCGAACTGGCTTCATCCTGCACCAGGATTTGTCCACCTGCATTATGGATCGCCTCGCACCCCTTGAGTCCATCGTTGCCCATGCCGGTCAGGATCACCGCCAGGGTATTCGCTCGATAGATAGCGGCCACGGACCGAAACAATACATCTACGGCGGGCCGACAGGAGTTTTCCGGCTCATCCTGATTCAACTGCAAACAAACCTGGCCCCCCTGACGCGCTAAAACCATATGCGAGCCACCCGGCGCCAAACGGATCTGGCCTGGCTGCAGCGCTTCGCCAGCGACCCCTTCGGCGACCGATAGCGTCGTTTGCGTCGCCAGTCGTTCCGCGAGTAGTCGAGTAAAGATCGGCGGCATGTGCTGAACAATCACAATCGGCACCGGGAATTGCGCCGGGAACCGCGACAGCAGCGTCGCCAGCGCATTAGGGCCGCCGGTGGAAACGCCGATGGCCACGACGTCGACGCGCGCACGCAAACCAGCGGCAGGGTGGCGAGGCGGCGGGGCGGCGATCGGAACCAGCGGCGCAACCGGTAAGGGCGCTGGCGCGGGTTCTGGGGAAACCGGACGCTGAGGGACAGGTGGACGGCTGGTGGGAAAAACCGGGGCCGGCGGACCCAGCAAGTGCTGACAAAACGCTTTGACCCGGGGAATTAATTCATCCCGCACCCGTTGCAGGGATTTGCTCATGTTGCCGGTATTCGCCGGTTTGGTGATGTAATCATTCGCCCCGCGCGCTAACGCTTCCAATGTGACCACCGCGCCGCGCTCAGTAATCGAGCTGAACATGATGATCGGCAACCGGGGTTGGCGCTTGCGGATTTCGGTCAGGGTTTCCAGACCATCCATCACCGGCATCTCGACATCAAGAATCACCAGATCAGGATTAAGAATCGGCAATTTTTCCAGAGCAATTTGCCCATTTTGGGCGCTGCCAACCACCTCCAGTTGCGGATCGCCCGTCAATACGTCAGTAAGCAGTCGACGAATCACGGCCGAATCGTCGACCAGCATGATGCGGATTTTTTCAGCCATAGCTAGTCAGGAAGAATTCCCAGCAGGTTAAGTTTTTCCAACACCGCGTCTCGGGTGAACGGTTTCATCACGTATTCATCGGCGCCTGCAGCTAGCGCCCTGGAAATCTGTTCAATTTCGGATTCAGCGGTGACCATCATCAATCGCAACTGATGGTAAACAGGAATAGCACGCACCGCCCGCAAGAAGGCGTATCCATCCATGCCGGGCATGTCCCAGTCCACCAACACCAGATTAATCTCGTGCGTCCGTTGCAGATAATCCAGGGCTTCCTGACCGTCGCACGCCTCAAAAACCTCAAAGCCCGCTCCTTCCAAAATGTGTCTGAGCAATGAACGCATGGCTTTGGAATCATCGACAATCAACACTGCCATCCAGGAAAACCCTCCAAGTAATACAAAGATAAGCAACCCACTGGAATCCGAACTCATCGATGGGCGCGTAAACCAGCGCGCCGCGGGTGGCCAGGACTCCGATAAGGGGGGGACTCATCATAATGGAAGCGGTCGACCCATTGTTGCAGTTCGGCGGCCATGCGCGCCATCTCATCTGAAGCCGTATGCATGTCGTTGGCGCTGCTCAGGGTATTTTGCGCGGCTTGGGCAACATTGGTGATGTTTTGCGCGATGTCGGTGCTGCCGCGCGCTGCATCAGCGACGCTGCGGCTGATTTCGTTAGTTGTAGCGGTCTGTTCTTCAACGGCGCTGGCGATAGTAATCTGGATATCGTTAATCTGGTTAATAATCGCACTGATGCCGCCAATTGCGTCGACCGCGCTGCCGGTATCCATCTGGATCGCTTCGATCTTGCGGCCAATTTCTTCGGTGGCTTTGGCGGTTTCCTTGGCCAGTTCCTTGACTTCGTTGGCGACTACCGCAAACCCCTTGCCGGCCTCGCCCGCGCGCGCCGCCTCAATCGTGGCATTCAGCGCCAGCAGATGCGTTTGTTCGGCAATCGAGGTGATGACCTTGATGATATTGCCAATACCTGCGCTGCTATCCCCCAGTTTGCGAATCGTAGCGTTAGCGTTTTGCGCCATGGTCACCGCTGAAGCCACAATCTTGGTCGCCTCAGCCGCGTTTTGGGCGATTTCGCGGATGCTGGCGCCCATTTCCTCGGTGGAAGCCGCAACGGCCTCGACGTTGTTGCTGACCTGATCGGCAACCGATGTGGCCATTGAGGCTTTGCTCGAAGCCGCCTCGGCGTTGCCGCCCACTTGCTGGCTGACCAGGGTCAATTCCTCGGCGGCGCTGGCCAAGGTCTGCGCATTTTGCCCGATCTGAGCCATGCTGTTGCGCAAATTTGCAAGCAACTCATTGAATCCATTAGCCATATGTGCGACGGAATCCGCGCCGGTTACGGTCAGTTCCTGGGTCAGATCGCCAGTTGCCGCGGCTTTCACGGCTTGCAGAATCTGTTCGATCCGGCTTTGCAACGTCTGGGGAATCTCCCTTTCCCGATCGACAGCGTCTCTGACTGCCGGTTGGACCGGGGCCTTTTCCATGACTTCACGGGGACGAGGCGACTCTGCCTCTCCGGTCAAGCGCTCCCAGATGATCATCGGCCCCTGATAAGCGCCATCCGGACTATGAGTGGCGATGAAATGCACGGCAAAGGCTTCATGACCCAGAGTAAGGGTCGCCTTATGTGGCAGGTGAGCTGGAAGATAAGCTGGGTCGGAGGCGATTCGCCGTAAATCGTCCTGGCGCCGGTAAAGCGCGTCGATCGGTTGACCCATGAGTTGAGTGACGTTGACTGACAAATGCGGCTCCAGTTCGCGCAATGTCCGCTCCATGGCTGGATTCATGTAGCGTAACTGGAGGTTGCGATCAGCGATCATGATATTGATGGGCGCGCTTTGCGCCATCGACAGGATACGGTTAGCCTGGCTGCGTTGTTCCGCGACCTGATTCCAGTCGACTTGATCCATCTGGAAAGCGGACCGAATGTTGGTTAAAGCCTGGTTCAACGCCTGCGTCATCTGACCTAACTCATCATCGGCGACGATTGGCGCTGGTCGAGACAGGTGGCCGTCGGCGAAATCGCGCGCGAGTTGCAATCCCCCCTGGATGCTGGTTTGCAGGGTGCGGCGCAGTAGGAAAAACAGCGCCAGGAGTGGTCCCGCCAGAATTATGATAACCAAAATTTGACGAAGAATGGCGCCTAACAGTTCATAGTTCCGGTCCTCGAGATAAACCCCGCTGGTCAGCACCCAGTCCCACGGAACGAATTCCCGGGCGTAGGCTACCTTGGCGACCGGCTTGCTACTGCCCGGTCGCGGCCATTCATAGGTCACGAAGCCACCGCCTTCTCGCCGGGTGACATCGATCAGATCGGCAACGATGTTGGAAAGCAGGTTGGCGTCACGCCCACCGCGCAGGGGTTGACCTTCCAGGTCCGGGCGCGTGGTTTCGAGCAATAAGCGCTGATCGGCATCGATAATGATGAAGTAGAGGTCCTGATAACGCATATTACGCAGGGTTTCGATCGCCAGCTTTTGCGCCTGCTCGCGGTTCAACGCTCCGGCCTGCTCCTGCTTCTGATAACGCTCGATAACGCCCGCGCCCATTTCAACTACGCTTAACGCCAGGTTTTGCGCGGATTCCAGTGATTGCGAGCGGTCCTGAAGCGACAGGATGGCCAGTAACGTCATGCTGGCGATCGCCCAGCCGACCAGCAAAGCCAATTTACCCTGCAAGTTCAATTTTTTTAAAAGCATCATGCCAGTCACTCGGTTTTTTTCGCCGTTGCGCGATGACGGTTCAGGAGAGCCAGGTTGAACAGCTTGTCGATATTAATCGTGAGCAACAGTTGGTCCTGGAGTTTATACGTGCCCTGGATTAACTCGCGGGCAATGCCTTCGAGAGTATCCGGTGGACGTTCAAAACAGGATTGGTCGACTTCCAGCACGTCGCCAATGCGATCCACCAACAAGCTGAAGGTGCCCTGGCGGGTCTGAACCACAATATTAATCGGTCGCCGATCGTCTTGACGGTCGCCGACCTGGAGTAACCGCCGCAGGTCGATGGCGGTGACGATTTGGCCGCGCAAGTTGATCAGGCCGCGCACAACCGGCGGCGCCAGGGGCACCGGGGTCACCACCTGATAGCGGATCACTTCCTGGACTTTTTCCACGTCGACGCCAAAAAATCGGTCTTCCAGGAAAAAGGTGCAAAGCTGGTGGTAATCCGCCATCGGTTCAGGCCTCCTCGGCCAGCGCCAGTAACGGCATCATTCGTTGCAGGAAACTCTGGACATCGAACAATTCAGTCACCCGGCCCTGAATGACCAGGGTGCCGACCACGCCAACGCGGGTCGCCCGACCTTTGGTTTCAAAAACATCCTGAACGATATCGATGATTTCATCGACGACCAGCCCAATGCGACGGGCGCCATCGCCGAAGACAATCACCTGCAACAGGGCGGTATTGAATGCGCCAGTTTCGGTGCGCGCCAGGCGATCGGAACTGTAACTGGCGCTGAGGACATTTTTCAGGCGAACCAGCGGCAGAATCTGACCGCGATATTGAACGACGTCGACATCGCCAGCGCTTTCCACATGGCTGGATTCAAATTCTTCCAACCGGGAAACCGGCGCCAGCGGGATCGCCAACCGGCCATTCCCTGGCGAGCGCACCAGCAACAGCGTCTGAATTTCAGCTTCGCGCTCCTGGGCTTGCCGCAATTGCGCTGCAACATTCTGGTCATGGCTATCGCTTAAAATCCGCGCTTGCTGGGCAATTCCCAGGATATCGAGAATCAGCGCAACCCGGCCATCGCCCATGATGGTGGCGCCGGCGAAGACCGGAATATCCTGGAGCACCTTGTCGAGCGGTTTAACGACGATTTCCTGCGTATCATTGATTTGATCCACCACCAGCCCGAGCTGGTGCTGGCCCGCTTGCAGCACTACGATATTCAGAACTTTTGCGGTGGCGGTTAAACCCAGTTCGTGATTCAGATAAACGATGGGCAGCAGTTTGCCGCGCAGTCGGTAAACCGGATTGCTGTGAACGTATTCGATGGCGGCATCGCGTTGCTCCTCAGTAACGCGGATCAATTCCAACAAGTTGACCTGGGGGATGGCGAACCGCTCGCTGCCGCTGGTGACAATCAGGGCCGGGACGATGGCCAGCGTCAGGGGAATGCGAATTTTGAAGGTGGTGCCCTGGCCCAATACGCTTTCCAGGTCGATAACGCCGCCAATTTTCTCGATGTTGGTCTTGACCACATCCATGCCCACGCCGCGCCCGGAGATATTGGTGATTTTTTCGGCGGTGGAGAAGCCGGCCAAGAAAATCAGCCGCCGGAAATCCTGATCGCTCATGGCGTCGGCGCGCTCCAAGGTAATCAGTCCTTTTTCCAGAGCCTTGTTGCGGAGTTTGATCGGGTTGATGCCGGCGCCATTGTCAGCGATTTCGATATGCACCTGACCGCCTTCATGATAGGCGCGCAGCAAGAGACAACCCTCCTCGGGTTTACCTGAAGCGTGGCGCACCGCAGGCAACTCGACGCCATGATCAACCGCGTTGCGAATCAGGTGGGTCAG
This sequence comes from Gammaproteobacteria bacterium, assembly GCA_024235095.1. Taxonomy (NCBI): domain Bacteria; kingdom Pseudomonadati; phylum Pseudomonadota; class Gammaproteobacteria; species Gammaproteobacteria bacterium. The sequence continues at coordinate 1,131,732 of JACKNC010000001.1, read as the reverse complement.
CGGATCCTTCATCGCTTCGATCAGACTTTTGTCAAGTTCAGTCTCCTTGCCTTCCATCTCAACGCGCACCTGTTTACCGCAACTGACCGCCAGATCCCGCACAATACGGGGAAATTTGGCCCAAATGTTGCTAATCGGCTGCATTCGGGTGCGCATGATGCCTTCCTGAAGCTCACTGGTGATCAGATTCAGGCGTTGTGAGGCAGCCATGAGCTGCGGGTTTTCCTGGAGTAGGGTGTACTCAACGATCTGATTACGAGCTAATACCAGTTCGCCGACCAGATTCATTAGCTTGTCCAGCAAGGGCACATCCACGCGAATCGAGCTTTCGGCGATACCTGGTCCGCCGCTGGCTGGCGCAGGAACCGGGGAGGCGCGTTCTGGAGCCGGGGCCAGCGCAGTGCGCTCCAGTGCCTGGGTTGCTGGTTGCGCAGCAGGCTTGGCGCCGGTTTCCGCAGGAGTTTGCGGTGTTGCAGTAGGTTCTGGTTGCTGGGTAGATGGGGAGTCGGACGGTTTGGCCTCTGGAACAGGGACCGGTTCAAGCAAAAAAACCGCGCCGGGGGGTAAGAGTTCACTGCCTGCGTCACTGGCGTCAGCATTTTCAGCGGCAGAAGATTCATTAACCGCGGGTGGAGCATTCACCGGTTCTGGCGGGGGGGGAGGCGATGGGGGTGCGGCAGGTTCAGGCCGGGGCGCGGGCGTTGCAGAACCACCCTCCTTAAGGCGATTCAGAGTTTCAATCAGGTTGGCGTAACCTTCCTCGCCATCCGACTCGGTGCGTTCGATTTCGCCCAGCATGGTGCGCACGGCGTCCAGCATGGTCAACAGCGCGCTGGCGATCTCCTGGGTAAAGTTCAGTTTGCCGTCGCGCAACAACGATAGGAGGTTTTCCCCGGCGTGGGCCAGTTTTTCGAGATGGCTGAAACCCAGAAAGCCACAGGTTCCCTTAATCGTGTGAACCGTGCGGAAGATGCTGGCGAGCGTGTCCCGGTCATCGGGATTCTGCTCGAGCATGACAAATTTATTATCAAGCTGATCCAGGCCTTCCAGGCTTTCGGTTAAAAATTCTACAATGATTTCATCCATAGCGGCAGGATCGCCCAGACTGTTGCCCCATGTTCCACCCACTCTATCGTGAGATTAGCGCAAGCTACGTATTGAATTTTAGGTGTTGTGGAAGAAACTCACCGATTAATTGCGATAATCCGCTTGCAGACAATCATCTGTCAGGATTGCCCGCAAGGAGGGGTTGAGTCAGAAAGACTATAATTATAAAGATATTATCTGAATCACCGAAAGTAGAGAATAGATTTAGGGTGCGCATTGCGCACCCTACGGATTTTGGCATTAATCCTGGCGGTTCGAGATCAGACCTCGCCCCAGCCGAACACTTCCACTGCACGGAACAGGTCGTTATCGGTGACCATGCCAACCGGTTTACCGTCCATTTCGACCACCACGCGGCGGACATTAGCTTCAGCCATGCGCTGTGAAGCTTCGGCCAGCGACATTTCGCGCTTAACTGTGACCAGTGGCCGGGTGGCGATTTCACCGACGGGCACCCGCGCCGGCGAGCGATTGACGCTGATGATCTTTTTCAGCACGTCGCGGTCCGTCATGATCCCCCAGTGACCGCTGGCGTCGGGTTCGACCATCACTGCATTCACGCTCTTCTCGATCATGACATGCATGGCGACATTGACCATGTCGTCGTTTTTGACGGTGACCACCGGCGACATGATGCCGCCTACTGTGGTCGGCATCCGTCCAGAAGCCAGCATGGCCTGCAGTGGATCTGCCACGCGCTGCGCTTCCAGAGCGCGCCGTTCGGCTTCGAGCGCCTGCCGCCGCCGCTCGGCCTCAGCGCGTAACGCGGCGCCGTGCGCCTTCATTTTGGCGATAATCAGGTCGCCAAACTTGCTGGTGGGTACCTCAGTGGCCCCGTCCATTTGCCGGGCAAAGTCGTAGGTCACAGTCTTGTCGGCAATGACCTGGGTGAGCGCGATTTCAATCAAGTCGGCGGCTTCCTTCCAGCCCATATATTGCAACATCATCACCCCGGACAGCATCAGCGAGCCGGGATTGACCTTGTCCAGATTGGCGTACTTGGGCGCGGTGCCGTGAGTCGCTTCGAACACGGCGACATGATCCGCCATGTTGGCGCCTGGGGCGATGCCGATGCCGCCCACTTCCGCCGCGACCGCATCGGACAGATAATCGCCATTCAGGTTCATGGTGGCCAGCACCGAGAACTCCTCCGGACGCAACTGCAAGAGCTGGAAGATAATGTCGGCGATGCGGTCCTTGATCACCACCTTGCCCGGCGGTTGTTTGCCGCCATAGACGCTGTACAATTCGTTCTCGGTGATGGTCTGATCCGGGAACTCGTCGCGCGCCAGTTCGTAGCCCCAGTTACGGAAGGCGCCTTCCGTAAACTTCATGATATTGCCCTTATGCACCAGGGTCACGCTATCACGCCCATGTTCGATGGCGTATTGGATGGCTTTGCGCACCAGTCGCTTGGAGGCGAACGGCGAAATGGGTTTGACGCCGATGCCGGCTTCGTCGAAGAACTCCGCGCCTAATTCGTCGCGTAGGAACTTGGCCAGCTTGGTGTTTTCCGGCGAGCCGGATTTATATTCGATGCCGGCGTAGACGTCTTCGGTGTTCTCACGGAAGATAATGACGTCCACCTTCTCGGGATAGCGCATTGGCGAGGGAACGCCGGGATAATAGCGGACAGGGCGAACGCAGGCGTACAGGTCCAGGTCTTGGCGCAGCGCCACGTTCAGCGAGCGAAAGCCGCCGCCGACCGGGGTGGTCAGGGGACCTTTGATGGCGACCACCAGTTCCTTGATGGCCTCCAGGGTTTCTTCGGGAAAGTAGTTGCCATCGTACAGTTCCGCGGCTTTTTCGCCTAAGAAGATTTCGCACCAGTGGATCTTGCGCTCTCCGCCATAGGCTTCCTCGACCGCCGCATCCCAGACGCGCAACGAGGCGCGGGTAATATCCGGACCAATGCCGTCACCCTCGACATAACCGACAACGGGTTGATCGGGAACGTGCAACTTGCCATCCTTGACCGTGATTTTTTCACCGCTTGCAGGAATGCGAATATGTTGGTAGGCCATGGGCCCTCCTTCTCATTTTGGTTTCCACAGGGTATTGAATTCTGGAACGCGCGGTGCGTAAGAAAATGCCGCGTCCGGCGCAAAAAACGCGCATTAAGCTACACGTAAACGCTGTTTCTGTCCATGATAAGGGAATATCGGCCGTCTGCGCCGATTGCTGGAACGACCGGGATACCGCCATGACCTTGAATGAACTGCGCTACATCATTGCTGTCGCCCGTGAGCGGCATTTTGGCCGAGCTGCCGAAGCTTGCCATATCAGCCAGCCCACCCTGAGCGTGGCAGTGCGAAAACTGGAGGAAGAACTGGGTGTTGCCCTGTTCGAACGTGCGCCGGGTGAAGTGACCATCACTCCCGGCGGTTGGCGGATCATCGAACAGGCGCAGCGGGTCGTTGAAGAAGCTGCGGTAATCAAACAGATTGCTAACCAGAGTCAGGATGACTTGGCCGGAATGTTGCGGCTGGGGGTGATCTACACGATTGGCCCCTATTTGTTGCCGCACCTGATTCCACGCTTGTATCGCCGCGCGCCGAACATGCCGTTGCAAATCGAGGAAAGCTACACGGCGGTATTAAGCGAGCGGCTCAAGGACGGCGATCTGGATGTGTTGATCCTGTCGTTGCCATTTGACGAGCCAGGTCTGCTCACGCAAGCCGTGTATGAAGAACCGTTCGTGGTATTAATGCCGATTGGTCATCCGCTGGAACAGGCGGAAGTGATCGACTCGGCTACTTTAGCGCAACAGGATTTATTATTGCTGGGGCCTGGCCACTGTTTCCGCGACCAGGTGTTGCGTTTCTGCCCGGAATGCAATCGGTTGAGCGTGACTTCGGGTAACATGCAAAAGACGCTCGAAGGTAGTTCCCTGGAAACCATCCGGTTGATGGTGGCGACTGGCGTCGGCGTCACGGTCCTACCGTACACCTCGGTCAGCGGTTATGCCCATGCCAGCGATCTGTTGAGCATCCGGCCCTTTGCCGACCCCGCGCCGACCCGGATTGTGGCGCTGGCCTGGCGCAAGAGCTTTCCCCGTCAACGGGTGATTACTCTGCTGGGCGAAGCGATCCGCGCTTGCCCGCTAGGTGAGGCTGTGCGGACTCTGTAAACTCCTCATCCTGGAGACAAAAACTATGAACCGAACGCGATGGCTTTACCCCCTCAGCCTTCTATTGCTACTTAGCGCCGCACCGCTTGAGGCGATGGCGCGCATTAAACTAACTACCTTGCCGGTGCGCGAACGGGTCGCTATCCAACTCGATCATGCGGAGATCGCCCTGGTTGAGGAAGAGCGCATCGTGCCGCTGGTCAAGGGCGTCAATCAGGTGGATTTCTCCTGGTCAAACACTCGTATTAATCCTGACACATTAATCCTGCGCATTTTGCCTTCCAGCATCGAACCGGTGTTGAACGCTAAAGTTCTCTCGGTGAGTTACCCGCCGAACGAGAACGCCTTAGTCTGGTCGGTCGCCGCTAGCGCTTCCGGCGCGGCCCGGGTGCGGATCAGCTACGTTTTGGGCGGTTTAAGTAAGGATTTCAAATACCGGGCTGTTGCCGATCATGACGAGGCAACGCTGGATCTGGTGCAATACCTGCGAGTCCACAACGACGCCAATGAAGCCTATGCTGCTGCAGAATTCTGGGCCGGCGTTGGTGAACCGTTCAACAAACCGCTGGGCCTCAACGAAACGAAGGAAGTGCAACTCAGTCGCTTCGCCAGCGTCCCGATCCGCAAGACCTACGCTTGCGATCCGGTCGCGTTCGGCTATCTTGACCGCGCCCAGGACAAGCTCAACGTTCCCATGCACTATGTCATCAGGAATGCGGGAGGTTCTCTCGGCCAGGAACCGTTGCCCGCCGGCAAGGCCCGCATTTTTCAGGACGATGACCAGGGCGGAACGGCCTTTCTCGGTGAGGATCGCGGCAAATTCACCCCACCCGACGACGAACTGGAACTGTACCTGGGTCTGGCTCGCGACATCAGCGTGCGGCGCACCATCGACCGCAGCGAACGGCAGCGCATCGCCGGCAACCTGTACCGCTACGACGTGACCCTCAAGTACGAAATCGAGAATTTTAAGGACACGCCGGCGATTCTGGACATTGCTGAAAGCGTTCGCCAGATTCGTGACCAGGTGCGGGGTACGATTAACCGTGACCCGGAATGGCGCTTGGGCGATGGCACTTTACGTAATCCCGATCCGGAAAAGAGCGACGCAGACAAGCTGCTGTTTCACGTCGAATTACCCGCCCGCACCGCTGATGGTCAGGCGCGAAAACAGACGCATACCTTGCGGCTGACGCTGAATAATGAGTGGTGAACGCCATGACGAAAATGAATCGTAACGTCTGGTTATTAGGCTTGTTGGGGTTATGGCTGCCGCTGACGGCTTCGGCGGGCAACGTCGATCTGGCTACCGTCCCGGAACGGAGCACCGTGCAATTGACCATTTACAATTCGGAGGATTTGACCTTGGTGCGGGAAAGTCGCGTGGTCACGTTCAAAAAAGGCGTCAACCCACTGCAATTCTCCTGGGCCAATACTCTGATTGACCCGACCTCGGTGGAACTGAAGTTCCGCGAACCCAAGGTCGGGTTGGAAGTGCTCGACACCACTTTCCCGCATGACCGACCACAAACGCTTTACTGGAATGTACAGAGCGACGCCGGTTATGAGGCGATCATCGAGATCACTTATTTCACCTCGGGCATCTCCTGGGCGGCGGACTATCTGGCGGTCGCCAATCCTGATGAAACCCACCTGCGGCTGGAAAGCTTCGTCCGGGTGAAAAATCTCTCCGGCGAAGACTACGAAAATGCCCAAGTACGGCTGGTGGTTGGAACGATCAATCTGGTCGAGAAAATCGCTGAACTGGCCAAATTGCCGGCAGGGCGGTTAAACGAACTCAAACGCGAGGAATACCAGGATTATCGGCAAAAGGCCGCTCGCAAGATGATGGCCCCTTCGCGCGCGTTGATGATGAGTGGCGCAACGGCTGCCGACGCCGCCGAGATGGAAGCGCCCAAGGAAATTATCAAGGAAGGACTGAGCGAATACTTCATCTACACCATCGAGGGTACGGAAACCGTACCTAACGGCTGGGCCAAGCGCCTGCGCAGCTTCGAAGCGGAGGCGGTGCCGATGACGGTCGAGTATCGCTACCGGCCCCGCGAGTACGGCGATCAACTGACGCGCCTGTATTTAATGAAAAATGACGCGGCGTCAAAACTGGGTAGTACGCCGCTTCCAGACGGCGTTCTCCGGGTCTTCCGCGCGAATGGCGACGAAGGGCTGAGCTATCTGGCGACCCAAAACCTGAAATATGTCCCCATCGGCGACAAGATTGAACTGAACCTGGGCGTTGACCCATCCGTGATTTTCGAGTTGGTCAAACAAAAGGTGTACCGGGACAATCTCTGGTTCCAAATCAAGGGCGGTAATCTGTATCGCAAGTTGGGCGATGACGGATTCAAACTGGAACTGGACAGTCAGGTAGCAGGTTGGGATGAACATACGGTTTATCGGCAGAAAATTCGCAATTACCGCGATAAGCCGATTCATCTGCAAATTCGCCGCGACTATCCAGGGGACATCGTATTCCGCAGCCAACTGAATCCGGCTCTGCATGATTTCCAGACCGTGCAGTTCGAAACCGATGTGGATGCCGGTGAAAAAGCCGGGCTGGACTACGAGATTATCGCCCACATGGGTTATAACCAGAAGCAGAATCGGGTCGAACTACAATAACTATTCACTCCCCTCCTTTTTCAAAGGGGGCAGAGGGTGACAATGCCATGAGATGAATGCAGACTTGGCCTTTTCAATATTAATCGCCAACGCCTAGTGGGCTGACACAGAAGTTTTGACAGGTTCAGAGGTTTCTAGGTCCACCGGGGTTTCAGAAGATTTCAAGGGAGGATAGAGGCGCTTGAGTTTGACCCGGGCCAAGTCGGTGCCGAACTGCCAGTGGATTTTGGTCTGACGTAGGTTGCGTGGGCCTTGCCAAGCGGCGATTTCCTTCCGCAAAGTTTCGAGGTTCGCAATGCGGCGATTCAAACACTGGCCGGCGAGAACAGCGAACTCACATTCCGCCATATTGAGCCAACTGCCATGCTTGGGGGTGTAATGAAATTCGAGCTTGCGGGTGATCCGGCGGGCTTCCTCTGGAGAAAAGACACTATACAAGGCCGCAGGAGTGTGGGTATTGAGGTTATCCACGACCAACCGGATTCGCTCCGCCTTCGGAAAGTACACATCAACGAGTTGCTGCATTTGCTGGGCAAAATCGCGTTTGGTGCGCTGTTTCGTGACATTAACATGACGCCACCCGCGCAAGGGTTGTACGAATAGAAATAAATTGGCGGTGCCTTCGCGTTTGTATTCACAGTCATAGCGCGCCGGTTGACCCGGGCGGGCGGGTTGAGGACAGCGGGTTTCGCTGGTCAATTGCACCGGACTTTCATCGAAGCACACTTGGGGGTATTGAGGATCATCGGGTTCGGCGTACAGGTCCAACACATCCTCCATATGCCAAACATAATCGGGACTGACACTGGGAATACACCATTCTTGACGTTGCCAGGGTTTGAGGTCGTTTTTTTAAGGATGCGCCGCACACTCTCACGGGAAATGGCTTCGATGGGCCGGAGTTCCATGAAGCGGTCCGCTAACAATTGGAGAGTCCACTGACAACGGCCAGCGGGCGGGGTACTACAGGCCAAGGCGACCAGAAAGGCGGCCTGTTTGCCGGTCAAGGCCGGGGGCAAACCGACTCGTGGCCGCTCGCTTAACGCCGCCAGCAACCCTTCGTCGACAAACCGTTGACGGGTACGATGAACGGTCGAAATCCCCAAGTGAAGGCTTTGGGCAATGGCCTCATCCGTCGCCCCTTCCGCAGCCTGCAGCAACACATGGGCACGGGCAACCTTGCGCGCCGCTGCCTTGCCTTTATGAATGACCTTCAGCAGGTCTTCCCGCTCCTCTTCAGTTAGATCAACCAGATACTTGTGGGCCATGGTGATTCCTCCTGTTGATCTCAACCATAGGGCACCCACCGCTACCTGTCAAAACTTCTGTGTCAGCCCACTAGGCGTTATCACCGCAACACTAACAGCAATTCCCCCCGACCGCGAATCAGATTGATCATCAAGGTATTGTTGTCAGCGGCGATGCGTCGCAGCTCATCGGTGCTGGATACGCGCCGGCGGTTGATCGCGGTAATCACGTCATTCGAACGTAATCCCGCCTGTGCCGCCGGGCTGCCCGATTCCACGCGGGCGACCCGGACGCCCTGCACCTTTCCGGCCAGCGGCGAATTTGGCCCGATGTCCTCAAAAACTGCGCCCGCTAATCGTGGATTGAGATCATCACCTTCCGCCTTGTCCGGCACATACTCGCCGACTTTCGCTTTAATCGTCAGCGGACGGCCATCGCGCAAAATATCCAACTGCACGGAGGCCCCGATTTCCAGCAGGCCAACAGCGTTGCGCAAACTGTTCGAGTCGCGAATCGGTCGGTCATTCACTCGCAACACCACATCGCCTTCCCGTAGACCCGCGCGAGCAGCGGCGGAGCGGGGAACGACTTGCGCAATGACCGCGCCCTGATTAGCCGGAATATTGAACGCCCGCGCCAGCTCCGGAGTAAGATCCTGCGCCGACACGCCGAGTTGTCCGCGCCGCACCGAACCGTGCTCAATGATCTGGTTCATCAACCGTGAGACCATATTGGAGGGAATAGCGAAACCGATGCCGACATTGCCACCGCCCGGCGCGATGATCGCTGTATTGACGCCGACCAGCTCGCCGCGCAGGTTGACCAGCGCTCCGCCGGAATTGCCGGGATTAATCGAAGCGTCGGTCTGAATGAAGTCCTCATAGCCCTGAATGCCCAGACCGGTGCGACCCAGGGCGCTCACGATCCCCGAAGTCACTGTTTGACCTAAACCAAAAGGATTGCCAATCGCCACCACGAAATCTCCCACCCGCAGGCGATCAGAATCAGCCAGCGGCAAGGCGGTCAGATTTTCGCTGGGAATGCGAATCACGGCTACATCGCTTTCCGGGTCGGACCCAATGACTTTAGCGTCCAGTTGGCGTCCATCATTCAATGTCACTGTAATGGTGCTAGCGCCTTCGACAACGTGATGATTGGTAATCACATAGCCGCGCCGAGCATCGACCACAACCCCGGACCCGACGCTTTGCGTCCGGCGTTGGCGCGGTTGATCGGGAATGTTGAAGAAGTGCCGGAAAAAAGGATCATCCAGCAGGGGATTGCGGCGTAGCGCCACCTGACTTTCAGTGGCGATGTTGACCACTGCCGGAGTCGCTCGCTCCAGCATCGGCGCCAGGGTGGGCAGAGGTTGACCGTCTAGCGTCGCGGGCAGCGCGGCAAGCACCGGTGCGGGGAAGGCGACGATCAGGCTCAGCGCCAGCACGATCGCCGATAGCAGAGAGCGTTGTGTGTTCATTTGGCTGTTTCAGGTTTCAGGTTTTTAACAAAAATCAGCGCCAGTGCGCGCGTGGATTGAATGGCAATTCCCGTTTCATGCGCTCAAAGGTCTCGCGGGCGGTTTCGGTATCCGCCGGCGGGTTGACGATACGCAGCACGGCAAATTGATCGCCTGGCGGATCGCCCGGCAATCCGCGACCGCGCAGGCGCAACTTCTGCCCGTTCTTGGCGTTAGCTGGGATATTGAGGGTGACCATTCCGCCCAGAGTCGGTACTTCAACCTTGCAGCCCAGCGCCGCTTCCCAGGGCGCCAGCGGCAGCTCCACACTGATATCTCGTCCGCGCAACTTGTAGAGATGATGCGGTTTGATCGATACTTCCAGATAAAGATCGCCGCGGGGACCGCCCCCCATACCCGCGCTACCCTGGCCGCTCAAGCGAATCTTTTGTCCATTGGTCACGCCCGCGGGAATTTTCACGTTCAAAGTGCGCGTTCGATTAACGACCTGGCCGCTGTTATCCCGTTCCGGCGTTTGCAGTTGCAGAGTGCGACTGCCGCCCTGGTAGGCTTCCTCCAGGTTGATTTCCAGACCGATGGTCTGATCCTGTCCGGCAGTCGCGAACCCACCGCCCATGCCGCCCATGCCGCTGAAACCGCCGCGTCCGCCCATGCCGCCGAACAACGACTCGAAGAAGTCGCTGAAATCGCGGCTGCTGAAACCACCGGCGTGGGTGTGCGAACCACCACCCCGCCCCTGCCAACCCGGCGGCGGACGGAATTCCTGACCCGCTCGCCAGTTGCTGCCCAATCGATCGTAGGCGGCGCGCTTTTCCTTGTCACGCAGCACTTCGTAGGCTTCGGCAACCTCTTTGAAACGCTCCTCAGCGCTCGATTCCTTGCTGACATCAGGGTGATACTTGCGCGCCAGCCGGCGATAGGCTTTCTTAATCGCCTCTTCCGAAGCATCGCGGTTTACACCGAGGATTTGGTAGTAGTCCTTATATTCCATAGCGGTTCCAGGCGGTTAGGGACGTGACCGGTGGTTTGTCGCTACCGATCACGGGTTCGGGATTTAGCCCTCGACCTTGATGGTCCGCGACACGGTGTGGGTCAGCTTGGGAATGCCGATTTCCAGTACGCCGTTGATGCTGCGGGCGGCGATTTGCGCCAGATCAGCCGTATCCGGCAGACTGAAACGGCGGTAGAAGCTACCGCAGGGCCGTTCGACCCGACTGTAGCCCACGCGAGTTTCGCGGGTTTCACTGGGACGATTGCCGCGAATGGTCAAAACGCCATTTTCAGCGATAATCTCGATATCCTTGGGATCGACGCCTGGAATATCAGCGCGCAGCACATAGCGATCCTTTTCCTCTTTGATGTCAACCGGAGGAATCCAGTCGCAGGTGGCGACGCTGGATTGATCGTCTCCCGTCTGATAGGGCTGGAACATGCGGTCGAGCTCGCGGCGCAGGCGTTGGACTTGTTGCCAGGGTTCATAATGGGTCGGGTTCATGGTAAGAGCCTCGCTCAGTGAATGATTGTTATCATTTAAATAAGGCTAACGAAGCGGATTTCAAGAGATTCGCGCCATTTTTCTTCGACCGCTGACAGGAGGCGAGCATGAGCGCAACGGAGTTTCTACCCTTAAATATAGCGGTGTTAACGGTCTCTGACACCCGGACCGCAGCGGACGACGCCTCTGGGCAAACTCTGGCGGAGCGATTGACCCTGGCCGGTCATCGGTTGACGGAAAAAGCCATTGTTTCCGATGATATTTATCAAATCCGGGCGATTCTCTCGCGCTGGATTGCCGATCCAGCGGTGCAGATTGTGCTAATGACGGGCGGCACCGGCATGACTGGGCGGGACAGTACACCGGAGGCGGTGCGGCCATTGCTGGACAAGGTCATCGAAGGATTCGGCGAATTGTTCCGAATGCTGTCCTGGGAAGAGATCGGGACGTCGACGCTGCAATCGCGGGCGCTGGCCGGGTTAGCCAATGGGACGTTTATTTTCTGCTTACCGGGATCGACCGGGGCTTGTTGCACTGGCTGGGATCGCATTCTGCAGGCGCAACTGGACGCTCGCACTCGGCCCTGCAATCTGGTGCAATTGTTGCCCCGGTTGCGGGAATAGCCATTGCTATCAGGGAGCCTCACCGTGGACTTCGTGATCCGTTATAGTTAAACCATGCGATCCGGCAAACCTCGACTCGGCATTGCGTTGGGCAGCGGCGCGGCGCGCGGCTGGGCGCATATCGGCATTCTGCGGGCGCTGGAAGAAGCCGGCATCGTCCCGGATATTGTCGCGGGTACGTCGATTGGCGCGCTGGTTGGGGCCGCTTACGCCAGCGGCCGGCTGGACCAGCTGGAGCAATGGGTAGTTCAAATCGATTGGTGGGAGATTATCCGCTACATGGATCTGCGCCTAGGCGGCGTCGAGGGCGAGCGGCTGATGCAGGCGTTCCGCGAGCGGGTCGAGGAGGCGCTGATCGAGACGTTGCCTAAGCCGTTTGGAGCGGTGGCGACCGATCTGCATACCGGTCGCGAGGTCTGGTTTCAGAGCGGCTCATTACTGGAAGCGGTGCGGGCATCCATTGCCCTACCGGGCTTGTTTAGTCCGGTGCGTTACCAGAATCGCTGGCTGGTGGATGGCGGACTGGTCGACCCGTTGCCGATTTCGCTGTGCCGGGCGATGAGGGCTGAACAGGTGATCGCAGTGAATTTGAACGGGGATATTGTCGGTCGGCATTTCAACTTGCGCACGCTGCGCCGCGCTGCGCCAAATCCGCTGCTAGCCCGGCTCAGCGCTGGCTGGCTGGCAGTGCTGGGCAATCATCAACCAGCGATGCCGGAGCTGGAGGAAGAGCCGCCCGGACTATTTGATGTCATGGCCGGTGCGATCAGCATCATGCAAGATCGCATCACCCGAACGCGCATGGCGGGCGATCCACCGGATGTGGTGTTGGCGCCGCGTCTGGCCCATCTGGGATTAATGGATTTTGACCATGCTGCTGAAGCAATCGCTGCGGGTATGGATTGTGTGCGGCGGCAGATGCCGCTGTTGAGGGATGCGCTGAATCTTCCAGATGCTGGTGAGTAAATCGCGGACGTTTCGCCTACAATGCCGGCTTTTCAGCGCAACCGGTCAAGACGATCATGCAAATTCTTCGCTATATTTTAACGATCACCTGCCCGGATCGAGTGGGCATTGTGGCGGCGGTATCCGGTCTGTTGGCGGCTCATGATGGAAATGTCATTGAATCTGATCAGTTCAGCGATACGGAATCGGGCCGATTCTTCATGCGGCTGGTTTTTGATCTGGATGAGGCCACTGAACCGGTTCTGGCGGAGCATTTCGCGCCGCTGGCCACTCAATTCCGTATGGATTGGCATCTGCATGATCCGCGCCGCCGACTCCGGGTGATGATTCTGGTTTCGACCGCTGAGCATTGCCTGAACGATCTGCTATACCGGCATCGCACTGGCGCGTTGCCGATGGATATTGTGGCGATCGTGTCCAATCATCGCGAGTTGGCGCATCTGGCCGAGTGGCATGCGATTCCTTATCATCATCTGCCGGTCACGCCGGTGACCAAACCGGCGCAGGAGCGGCAGATTCTTGATCTGGTTGAACAAACAGGCACAGAGCTAGTGATTCTTGCCCGCTATATGCAGATTCTGTCGCCGGAGTTATGCACGGCGCTGGAGGGGCAGGCGATCAACATTCATCATTCCTTTCTGCCGGGGTTTCGGGGCGCGCGGCCTTATCATCAGGCGTATGCGCGTGGAGTGAAGCTGATCGGCGCGACAGCGCATTTCGTCACCGCCAATCTGGATGAAGGGCCAATCATCGAGCAGGAAGTAGAGCGAGTGGATCATGCGCAGACGCCGGAGCAGTTGGCTGCGGTCGGGCGCGACATTGAGAACATCGTGTTGGCCCGGGCGCTGCATTATTACCTGGAGCGCCGGGTGTTTTTGAACGGCGGCAAAACGGTGGTGTTGCGTTAGCAGTAGTAATCCGGTTCGTTGCCGGCTTTCCACTTGATATTGCAACCGATACTGGGTTTCTGGTCGGTGGGGGCAGGTTGACCGGCCAGAACGGCGTCCGCCGCTGCGCGCAGGTCGGCGCCGGTGACGGGAATGGCGTTGCCGGGTCGGCTACCGTCGAATTGGCCACGATAGGCCAGTTTGCTTTCGGCGTCGAACAGGAAGAAGTCCGGGGTGCAAGCAGCGTGATAGGCTTTGGCCACAGATTGGCTTTCGTCGTACAGATAGGGAAAGGGATAGCCGAAAGCTTTGGCTTCCTCAGCCATTTTCGCCGGACTGTCGTCGGGGTAGTTGGCGGCATCGTTGGCGCTGAGGGCGACGATGGCCAAGCCCTTGGGCTGGTAGTTCTGGGCGAACTGAATCAGGCCCTGGCGGATGTGCTTGACGAATGGGCAGTGGTTGCAGATGACCATGATCAACAAGGCCGGAGCGCTTTGGAAGTCGCTGAGGGAGAGGGTCTTGCCGGTGGCCGGTTCGGGCAGGCTGAAATTGGAAGCAGAGGTGCCGAGTGGCAGCATGGTGGAGGCGGTTTGGGCCATGAGCGGGTCCCCTTTGCGTTGGATTGGCTAAATAAGACCGTCCGCCAGGGCGTTGAGTTGCGCGACAGCTTGTTCGAGGTCGCCACCGTATTCGAAAGTGTAGCAGTCGCAGACGTCGACCAAGGCGGTCATAGCTTGGAAGCCGCGCAGGCCGATGAGTTCGTAATTGAAGGAGTGGCCGGTAAGTTGGATAAAAGCCTGGGTTTTATCAAGAGGTTTTAAGGTCATTGATGCACCAGCCCTGAATTGTGGAAAAACAATCCAGCGGGCGCAGCCAATCTCATTGGAACGGTCGATACTGTCCTTAGGTGGACGCACATGACAAACGGTGCCTTTATGAGTTTTGGGAAATTCCGGCCCCATCACCGCTTCTGGCGCGAATGAGCGAAAAACATCAATTGCTTGATTTTTAAGTGGAATTAGACGTGGAAAAGGAACTAAATTCAGATTAACCGGTTTCACCAATGCAATTTCGTCGGTGAGCAATCGCCAGCCTCGATGACATAGGGCTGCACAGATAGTGCTTTTTCCAGAACCAGGATGAGCGGGCAACAACAAAGTCTTACCGTTTTTTTCCAGCATCCCTGCATGCAGCATCAGATATTGATGTGCTTGAGTTGCAACACACCAATTAGTACCCCATTCCAAGAAAGGAAGGATAGTGTCTTCAGGAAAGGGTACATACGGAACTGGCAGATCATCATCCGTACCAAAAAGCCATTGAGGATTTTTAGCAAACCACCATTTCTTTTTGTGGACAATTTTGATGTGAAAATCACAGAACAAATGATCTTGCGCAACTTTGTAGTCACTATAAAGACGGTTGATTAAATTTGGTATATCCAGTGCTGGACAGGACAAGCGAAAAACAAAGGGACCAACAGCAAAAATCAATCCCTCTGATCGTAAAAAAGACGATAACTGCGCTAGATCTAACTGACTAATTTTCACAGCGTCGATGGTTCAATCAGCCCTTGCTCATCTAAATCGGTTAACATATTGTCAATGTAAATAACCCATTCTTCATCGATAAAAAAACCATTTTCTTCACTGAGAGCGGTAAGCAGGCTCTCAGCACTTAAGCAGCCTTGCTGAAGAATGCTTAGAGCATTCATACAAAACTCATTAATTAAATGAGTTCTACCTGATAGCTTATCGAAGAGGAAATAGCGGTCATCATCAAATTTATGACACGATACCCGACTGACTTGAAAAGCCCAACAGTTTATATGATCAATCATGCTTTCCAAGAAGCATTAAATAGGAGGAGGAGGAGGAGGAACACCACAGATTGTGTCGTCACCTCCCCATCTGTTTATAAAAGATGAGTAAGATTGTGTACTTACGTTAACACCGATTAGATTGTTATCGCCATCTCTGATTACAAAACTACTATTACATAGTTTATCTAATCCTTCCTGGTATCCCAAACTAGTAATTGCTTGCGCAAACGTATTATGACTGATAGTCATGATCGCAGGCGTCCCAATAATCAGTCCTTTCACCAACCGCCGCCGCCCCTTGGAAGGCTCAGCATTCGCCATAGCATCCACGCTGGCCACTTGCTTGTCATCATGCTCAGTCATTGTTCGACTCCTAAACGCTGTACCGCTCCAGGACGGCAGACTGAAGTTGATCGATTAGGTAAAATTAATGCAATGATTGTTCCAGATTAAGAGTGATATCACAATTATTTGTTATTAAATAATTTTTGATCAAATCTCAAAGCAGCCCAACATCTCAAGTTGTAAAATTTGCCATAATCCTGATGACTTTCAAACCGGACTTTCACGACATGTCATCCTGCACCTTGCCGGACATTCTCAAAAAAAAAGATTTATTACAAAAAGTTAGTCTGCGTGAATGGGATCATTTACTACCCTGGGCGCGGCGGGTCGGGGTAGTGGCTAAACTTTACACCACCTTGGAAGCACAAGGTCAACTCAACCGCGTGCCTCCTCAAGTGCAACCCCATCTCGAAGCCGCATCCATCATCGCCGCCGAACACGAACGCCGCATCCGCTGGGAATGCAATCGCATTCAGCGCGCTTTGTTCGATCTTGGCAAGATTGATTTTCCAGTGATTTTACTCAAGGGCGCTGCCTACGTGATGAGCAGTCTACCCTGCGCGCATGGCCGTTTAGTGTCAGACGTGGACATTATGGTTCCCAAAGCGCGCCTGCCGACCCTGGAAAAAATCCTGCAAAAGCACGGATGGGAAACTGTAAAAAATTCCGACTACGACCAGAAATACTACCGGCAATGGATGCACGAACTGCCGCCCATGCGCCACCGGCTGCGCGGAACCATCCTCGACGTTCACCATACCATTCTACCGGAAACCAGCCGCCTCAAACCCGATCCGGCCCTGCTTATCGCCGCCGCCCGTTCCGTACCCAACACCCCATTCCACGTCTTCTGTCCCGCTGATCTGGTGCTGCACAGCGCTGCCCACGCCTTCCAGGAAGAACTCGGCAACCCCCTGCGCGATCTCCTCGATCTGCACGAGTTGCTCACCTACTTCAACCAACGCGAACCTGGTTTCTGGGAAAACCTGCCACAACGCGCCCGCCAACTCAAGCTCAGCCGTCCACTCTTCTACGCCCTGCGCTATACCCGGCGCATTCTCGACACTCCCGTGCCGGAAAACGTCAATCAGGCGCTCAAAAGCGTCAGGCCGCCCTGGCTCCTTCTCCAAATCATGGATCGGCTCATCGACCAGGTCGCGTTAAGCGAGCATCCCCGTCGCTGGGGTCCCGCCATCGCCGGCTGGCTGCTCTACATCCGCTCCCACTGGCTGCGCATGCCGCCCCTGCTGCTCGCTCGTCACCTCGGCTATAAAGCCTGGCTACAGTGGAAACCGGGAAGGACGAACCAAGCCCGTCTCTGATGGTCAATCCCCGCTAACCCCGTGGTTTTTTCGACCACTTCCCTACTCATCTACCCCATCCTCCGGGAGGATTTCCATGCCACGACTGAAACAGCCCTACTGGCTGGTCGCCGCTCTGGCCCTGTTTTGGGCCGTTGCCGCCCATTCCGCCGAATATCCTGATTTCGTCACCCTGGTCGAGAAATACAGCCCAGCGGTGGTCAGCATCAACACCAAATCGGAACCCAAGGAAAAGGATCGGCCTTGGCGTAATCATCCGCCCATCCCCGAGAACAGCCCGTTCTTCGACTACTTCAAGAAATTCTTCGATCAAATGCCCGATTCCGTCCCGCAACCACGCTCCTCGGTCGGTTCCGGCTTTATCCTCTCTGCAGATGGCTACGTGGTTACCAACGCCCACGTCGTCGACGAGATGGACAGCATCATCGTCGGTCTCTCTGATCGCACCGAATGGCCCGCCGAAGTCGTGGGCAAGGATAGCCGCAGCGATATTGCGTTACTCAAGGTCAAAGCCGACAAGTCCTTGCCAACGGTGAAAATTGGCGACATCGGCAAGGTCAAGGTCGGCCAGTGGGTGCTGGCGATTGGCTCGCCCTTTGGCTTTGAGCGCAGCGCCACTCAGGGCATTATTAGCGCTCTCGGTCGCAGCCTGCCCCGCGATAGCTATGTACCCTTTATCCAGACTGACGCTGCGGTTAACCCCGGCAACTCCGGCGGTCCGCTATTCAATCTCGACGGTGAGGTGATCGGCGTCAATTCACAGATTTACAGCCGCTCCGGCGGTTATCAGGGTCTGTCCTTTGCCATACCCATCGATGTGGCGATGGAAGTCATCGAGCAACTCAAGACTGGCGGCAAGGTCAGTCGCGGCTGGCTGGGCGTTATGATCCAGGAAGTCACTCCGGAACTGGCGCAATCCTTCAATCTCGACAAGCCACGCGGTGCGCTGGTCGGTCAAGTGTTGCCTGATAGCCCGGCCCAGGCCGCCGGCGTCCAGGTCGGCGATATTATCGTCGCCTTCAACGACCAGCCTGTCCACCAGTCCAGCGAGCTGCCACCGCTTGTCGGACGCATCCGGCCTGGTTCCAGCGCGCCGCTGACCCTGATCCGTGAAGGCAAGGAACAGACGTTGACGATCAAGCTTGAAGAATTGCCTGAGGACCAAAAGTTACAGCAGGCGATTGCCGTACCGCCCTCCGGCGGCCGACTGGGCCTGGTGGTGAGTGAATTAGCCGTCAATCAGCAGAAAGAAGGCGCCAAAGGGGTATTGGTTAAGGAAGTGAACGAGGGTCCTGCAGCCAGCGCTGGCATCCGTTCGGGGGACATTATTGCCCGCCTGAACAATGTTGAAATCACCGACCTGGACCAGTTTGGAAAGCTGGTCAAGGAATTGCCGACCGGACGACCGATCCCCATCCTGGTCAAACGCGATAACGGCGCGCTGTTTCTGGCGCTGACGATTCCGGCAAAGGCCGAGTGACGGAATAACGAGGGCGGGTTAGGGCGTCAGCCCGTAACCCGCCCTCTGTTCAACTTCGGTTATGGCGGGTTGCGCTATGCTAACCCGCCTATTCATCTGCGGTTTGTGATTCCTAACCCAGATCCTTGATGCCCTGGATCAGGCCCGCCGCAACTTTCTGCGCATCACCGTACACCATCCGGGTATTGTCGGCGAAGAACAGCGCGTTCTCGATGCCCGCGAAGCCCACGCCTTTGCCGCGCTTGATGACCTGCACGTTCTTGGCGTGATCCACATTCAGGATCGGCATCCCGTAGATCGGGCTGGCCTTGTCGGTGCGCGCCGCTGGATTCACCACGTCATTCGCGCCAATCACCAGCGCGACATCTGCGGTTTGAAACTCTTCGTTGATCTCATCCATATCGAAGATCAGGTCGTAGGGCACTCCAGCTTCCGCCAGCAGCACATTCATGTGCCCGGGCATCCGGCCAGCGACCGGGTGAATAGCGAATTTGACCACAACATCCCGCTCTATCAGCAGTTTGCACATTTCCCAAATCTTGTGCTGCGCCTGAGCCACCGCCATGCCATAGCCGGGCACAATGATCACCTTGGCGGCATAGGCCATCTGAATCGCCGCATCCGGCGGCTCCATCGGTTTGAGACTGCCGGTGACCGCCTGCGCCTCGCCACTGGCCAGCGCCGCCCAGTTACTGAACAGCACGTTAGCGACTGAACGGTTCATCGCCTTGGCCATCATCAGGGTTAGCAAAGTACCCGACGAGCCGACGATGATGCCGGCGATAATCATGGCTGAGTTGCCCAGCACGAAACCTTCCAGGGCGACGGCCAGACCGGTAAAGGCGTTGAACAGGGAGATAACGACCGGCATGTCCGCGCCGCCGATGGGCAGGGCCATCATCGCGCCGAAAGCCAGCGCCAGCAGGAAGAAAAGGGTCAGCGCCGGTCCGCCGAAGACATGACCCAGCGAAATGACCAACCCCAGCACCACCGCTGCACCAAAAACGATTGCGTTAACTTTTTGCTGCCCGGCAAAACGGAACTTGGCGTCATCGCGGAAAAACTTGAGTTCCTGCAATTTGCCGAAGGCGACTACCGAACCGGAGAATGCCACCGTACCGATCAGCGCGCCCGCCACCGCCATCAGCAGCGTGGTGTTGGACGGCAGTTCGTGGCCATGATCCTTGAGCAATTCGACCGCCGCGATGGCCGCCGCCGCGCCGCCGCCCATGCCGTTGTAGATGGCGATCATCTGCGGCATAGCAGTCATCGGCACTTTTTTAGCGCCCCACCAGGCAATCGCGCCGCCAATAGCGATGGCGATCAGCGTCAATACATAATTGAACGCGTTAATGTGCGCCGTGATTTGGGGATGGACGAAGCTGACCAGCGTGGCTAGCACCATGCCATAGCCCGCCCAAACAATGCCTTTGCGGGCGGTCGTCGGATGCGACATCTGCTTGAGGCCGATGATGAAGATCGCGGCCGTCAGGAAATACACCGTTTCAATCAGATAACCCATGACTTACTTCTCCTGACCCTTGCTGCTCTTGAACATTTCGAGCATCCGTTCCGTGACGAAGTAGCCGCCGACCGCATTACCGGCGCCCAGCAATACCGCCAGGAACCCAATCGCCTGCTCCAGGGGAGTCACGGCCTGGCCCAGTGCCACCATCGCGCCGACCAGCACGATGCCATGCACGAAGTTAGTGCCGGACATCAACGGCGTGTGCAGGATGACCGGCACCCGGCCGATAATTTCATAGCCGAGAAATCCGGCCAACATCAGGATGTAAATCGGGGAGAAAAACGCGACAACGTCTTTCATGACTTCCATAACGCTTCTCCGGTTAGGTTAGACCAGCTTGCTGGTGGGTTCGTGGACAATCTGCCCATCGCGGGTCAACGCGCTTTTGGCGATCACTTCGTCATCCCAGTCCAAATTCAACGCGCCATCCTTGATCATCGGCGACAGGAAGTTGAACAGATTCTTGGCGTACATTTCGCTGGCGGGAACCGGGAAATTACTGGGGATGTTGAGCGGGCCGTCGATGATCACGCCGTTAGACTCGTAGGTCTCGCCAGGGCGGGTCAACTCGCAATTGCCGCCGGATTCCGCCGCGAGATCAACGATCACCGCGCCACGCTTCATGTTTTCCACCATGGCGGTGGTGACAATCTTCGGTGCAGGCCGGCCAGGAATAGCAGCAGTGGTGATAACGGCATTGCAAGCCGCGATGTGCTTAGCCAACACGTCAGCCTGTTTCTGCTTTTCTTCCGCTGTCAATTCACGGGCGTAACCGCCTTCGGCGGCAGCGTTGACGCCGGTGTCGATCATCTTGGCGCCCAACGATTCGATTTCCTGGCGAGCCGCCGGACGGATATCGTAGGCTTCCACCATTGCGCCTAGCCGTTTGGCGGTGGCGATGGCTTGCAAGCCCGCGACGCCTGCGCCGACGATGACGACCTTGGAGGGGCGGATGGTGCCGGCGGCGGTGGTCAGCATCGGGAAGAACCCGCTGGCCAAGCTGGCGGCGCGCAAGGCGACGTAATAGCCGGCCACGGCGGCCTGGGAGGACAGCACGTCCATCGACTGGGCGCGAGAGATGCGCGGAATCAACTCCATGGCGAAGCTGGTGATCTTCTTGTCGCGCAACCGCTTGACGACATCCAGGTTGCGGTGCGGCATCAGCACGGCGAGCAGCGTCGAGCCGTCCTTGAGCAATTCTACTTCCTCCAGGGTCGGCCCTTGCACCTTGAAGACCACATCGGCTTCGGCGTACAACGCTTGCGCGCTATCTATCAAACGGCTGCTTTTGCCATACGCTTCGTCAGTGAAGAAGGCGCTGAGACCGGCACCTTTTTCCACCAGGATTTCTGCGCCGAGCTTGCTAAAACGCTCGGCCATAGTCGGGTCTAGCGCGACCCGCTGTTCGCCCGAAATGATTTCTTTCGGGACGGCCATACGAACAGGCATATTGTTGTCCTCACACGGTGGTTATTCTTCCAGACGCCCGCCCGCCTGGAAACGGACATAAAAAAAGCTGGCGCGAAGTCGGCCAGAGGTTCAAATTTGCAGGTGGGCATGCGCGCCGGCGGCGGGAGACGCGCCATACTTGTAGAATAGTAGCCTAGACTGGCGACATCACAATAGGGGCAGGGCCAAAACAGGTATGATGCGTGACGAACCGCCGCAACCTGTAGGCTATTTCCACGTCTATCTTACGTCTATCGGTGGAGTGTCAACAGAGGTTCATGTCCGTTGGCGACGATACGCCCCTGGATCAGGAAGCAGGTAAAGGTGAGTTATGTACGGGTTGGAACAGCAGGTGCTGCACACGGATGTCACGGGAATGCCGTTGGAATGGATTGATTATCAACAGGCGGTGCGCCTCTATTGCGCCGAGCAGGTAGCCTACACCTGCGGCATGGCGCTTTATACGGTGCGCGGCGGCGTCAATGCGCGCACGGGTCGGCGCAGCGTTCTCACGGTGAATTCCATCCTGGCCACGCAGGGCGGCGCTTACGCCCGGTTGCGCGCGCGCGAAGACTACGTGCCGCCGTTGTCGAATGCGGCGCTGTTCCGGCGTGATTGCAACACCTGCTTGTATTGCGGCGAAACCTTTTCAGTTCGGGATTTATCCCGTGACCACGTCCGGCCGGTGGTGCAGGGTGGGATTGACCACTGGAACAATGTGGTCACCGCTTGCAAGCCGTGCAACCATCGCAAGGGCGGCAAGACCCCGGAACAAGCGGGTATGCAATTATTAGCCATTCCGTTCGTGCCCAATCATGCGGAGTATGTGTATCTGCAAGGCAAGCGGGTGCTGGCTGATCAGATGGATTTTCTGCGCGCGCATTTTCCCCGGTCGAGTCCCTTGCACCGGCGCCTGGCAGGGCTGGCTTGAAGGTGTGGAATCCCCCCTAACCCCCCTTTACCAAAGGGGGGAAACGGTTACAAAGGTGAGAGAAAATGACCGACGAGCAAGGCTTTCTCCAGCAGGTTTTCGGCGGTCTAGCGGCGTTTGCCCAGGAACGCCTAGCCGAGCATCGCCATCATCAGGAACGGCTGGCGGCCATGCGCGACGCCATCGAGGCGGTAGTAGACGCCAGCGAGCCGCGCATTCGCTTGGTTGGCAGCTATGCTGATAAGCTGCTGAATGCGGTGGAGACAGCGTCAATTTACGCGGAAAAGATGCTGAAGCAGTTGCCGCCGGCCATTACCCTGGATGCTCACGCCTGGTCTCGACATCCTGAGGTGAATGCTTTTTTTGCGACGGTCGACGATTTGCGCAAGATGCTGGCGGAAGATTCCGGTCTCCGGCTTTTTTTCCAGGAGAGTGGAGCGGAGCGGGGCTATGCCCTGATGCTGATGGTCAGGCGCGAGACCGAAACCTTTGGCGCAGCGCTGCGGGGTGATGTGCTGGTGCGCGATGTCCGGCAGATCCGGGTCAGTTTTTCCAAGCATCGACTGTTTTTTCCGACGACCAGCGAAAAGCGGTTGCGAGAGGGTTTACAGCAGCGGATGCTGGTGTTTCTGGCGATGCGAGCGCTAGAGCGGATCAATGAGATTCGTGATCAGCGCAGTTCGCTCGAGGAGCAGCGGCGGCGCTTGCAGGCGCAATTGCGGGCTTTGCGCAGTCACGCTCAGGGGTTGCAGCCGTTGCTGTTGTCCACGGATGAACATCCGCGCCGGGAAACCGCGCTGGAGCAGCGGTTGGTTCAGGTCGAGGAAGATCTGGTCGCGGTCCGCAAGCGGCTGGGGACGCTGGACGACTATCTGGAGCAGGTGCAGCAAGTGCTCAGCCAGCCTGAGAAGTATTTGCAGGCACGCCCGCTGACTTTGCGCCTGACTCGCCTCGGAATCAAGTTGTCCCCTGAGTCGAGCGAACCAGGCGAAACGCTTTCCCTGATCGAACTGGACTCGCTGGGAGACCAGCGAATTGGCGCGTTGGTGCGCTTCAGTCGGCAAGAGGCGTTGCCGCCGCCACCCGTGATGACTACGATCTAGTTGACCATTTGTCGGAAAATTGCGACCATTGAATCAGAAGCGGTGTGAACAGATCAACGCTCTGTCCGGCGGACGCACGGACTATGCCTTATTCAACTTAACAATGACGCTTCTTTTGACGAGAGCGCTTAAAATTTGGCTTAGAGGCGCAAGATGATGAAACGACAACGAGGCTTTACCCTGATCGAGTTGATGATTACCTTAGCGATTGTCGCGATTGTCGCCGCGATTGCTTACCCGTCTTATACCGAGAGTGTGCGTAAATCGCGGCGGGCGGACGCCCGGGCGGTGCTGCTGGAAGCGGCGCAGTTCATGGAGCGGATTTACACAGAGAATTTAACAACGGGCTATGCCGGTGGTCCTCCACCCAATGATGCAGCGACTCGATTAGTTAACATGGGCCTTACGCAATCTCCCAAAGAAGGTGGGCCGCCCGGTGGCTATTACACCATTACTGTGGGGAATCTGGGTCAGAACACTTTTACCGTAACCGCCACGCCAGCGACTGCTGACCAAGGCAACGATCAATGTGGTGGGCTGACCGGACCAACGCTGAACCTCAACCAAGCCGGCCAAAAAGGATTGAATAATCAATTTCCTCCAGCAATTGCCGCTAACGTCATCGAGCAATGCTGGCGTTAGCCCTTACACTCTCCCAAGAAAAGCAAGCCGGCTTCGCGCCGGCTTTTTTTTGGACGGACGTAGCGCGAAATAACATTAAGTTACTGCTAAAAGCAAAATGCTAATCCTTTGACGTCACCGCCGCCGCCAGTTTGGCCGCCGCCTGGCGATCGCCGGCCAGAGCAAGATCCTGCGCTAAATAAAACAACGCATTCGCCCGCATTTCCGGCTCGGTCAGCGCCTCAGCTTGGTTGAAGGCCGCCGTAAATTCAGATTGCGCCGCCGCCGTCTCCCGCAGGATCGCCAAATTCAAGGCCAGTGCGCTGAAGGCCTCGGCCCGATGCTGGGCTAGCGTCTCTGGAAACTGGCCACGAAAGGACTCCATCTGCTTGGCAAGCGTGCTCAATAAAGACTTCGCCGTCGTTGTATCACCGCCCTCTGCCCGATGTTTCGCCAGAATCGCTAGCGCTACTAACCGGTCGCTCGGGGCCTTCAACGCCTCTATTGCCAACGTCGCCCGGCCGAACAAATCCTGAGACTGCTGGCGCCGGCCAGTGCGCGCCAAATCCCGACCTACCGCACTCAGCGCGACCACTTGACCCATCGGATCGGCGACCAACCGCGTCGTTTCCAGCGCCCGGCTAAAATAATCCTTCGCCGTCGAGGCTTGCACTTCATGCAGCGTGCGCGCCAGCTTGCTGAAAGCCTGGGCGCGTTCGCTAGGCGTCACAATCGAATTAGCCAGATCGGTCGCCTGAAACCACTGGGTTTGCGCAATCGCCGGCTCCTGCCGCTTGAAGTACTGGCTGGCAATCCTGGCGCGGATATCCACCTGAAAGCGATTAAGTTGATCCAGTTGGCTGTTGGACAGACGGTTCTTCTGATTGCCCAGCCATTTGACCACCTGGTCGACGCTGCCGGTAGCTGCGTCAACATTGCCAATGGAAATTTGATACAACGCCAGATTGTTCATTATCTGTGGATATCGCGCCGACGACTGCCCAGCGGCGCCTAGCGCGCCTGGTACATTTGTATTTCCCGCAGCAGGACGGGCCAGCGCTAGTTGATTGACATCCAGTAGCGACTGGGGCTGGGTCAGGGCGGAATTGACTGGCGGTGTATTCAAGCTCTCTGTCGCTGGCGTCGCGTTCGAGGTAGCTGCATTAGCGGCCAGCGCGCCCTGCTCTGATTCTGCTGGAGAATCCGCCGCCGCGACCGTCATGCCTGGAGCGCCGGCAGTCGTTGCCGACGGCGTTGAACCTTCCACTTTGAACACCGCATCCGGCGCTGGTTTAACGGTGATCTGCAAACCAGCGGGTTGAGGAGGAGGTTTAGCAGTCGAAGCTGTAACGATGGTTTTCGAGGGAGTGAGTACAAGTTGCCACACCAGCAGACCGATACCGATAATCGCCGCTGTCGAACCGCCAAAAATTGGGATCAATACATTTTGTTCATGCAGTGACTTGAGTTTGGCCTTCAGCTTGACCATGGGGGTAATCCCCAATTCCTTTTCCACCTGGCGCTGAGCGATGGCGCGCAGTTTTTCATGTTGTTCGCGAGTCTTGTCTTCTGCTGATTTTGTTGTCTTGGCTTCCGCCCGATCCTTGATAGCCTGTAAGCGTTGGCGTTCAATTTCGACGAGACGCTTCAGGTCGCTGGCGCTCTCATAATTGCGGCCCACAATGCCACAGCGTTCACAGATGTCCGGCGTGTCATCAAAGCTGCGCGGTTGGCGGTGGCCACAAGCCGGGCAGGTATACTCTCCACCCCCTAGCGGCGCCAAGCTCAGCGCCATGGGGTCCATGCGGCACTTCAGGCCGATAGCTGTCAATTTTTCCAGGAGCCTCTCTGCCTTGTCCTTCGGCAAGTTTGTGCTCAGCACAACCTGTTCGTTCAGGGAAAGACGATGGAAGATGTCGGCAAAAGTAGCTGGATCACCCTTGAGCAAGGGTTGTAACTGAGCGCGCACAACCTGGGTATCCCAGCCCGGTTGAATGCCCAGGGCCGACAGTTTAAATGTAGATTCCATGAAGATTACCTAATTAAATTGATCATGCTGTCAGAAAAGTGGGTGAGTTTGCCAAAATATACACTAATTGATGCTTAATGAGATACTTTTGTAAATCCATTCCACTCTTTGCGCCTTGACCAGTGTGTAATTTGGGATAATCCTAACGAATCGGCCACGCTCCAATAGCTTCATTAATCGCCTGCATAGTCCTACTGCCTGTCAAGCGGGGCCAGCCAGTCACGCGGTTGCAGAAAAAACTCATAAAGCTGTGCTTCGGGACTGCCGGGTTCGGGTCGCCAGTAATATTCCCAGCGCACCCGGGGTGGCAGCGACATCAGAATGGATTCGGTCCGCCCGCCGGATTGCAAGCCAAATAACGTTCCCCGGTCGTACACCAGGTTGAATTCGACATAGCGCCCCCGCCTATACAGTTGAAACTCCCGCTCCCTCTCGCCATAGGGCCACGCCCGCCGCTGTTCGACGATGGGCAGATAGGCCGGCAAAAAATGGTCGCCGACGCTGCGCATGAAGGCGAAACAGTGCGCGAAACCGCCTTCGTTCAGATCGTCGAAGAACAACCCACCAACTCCACGCGGTTCATTGCGGTGCTTCAGAAAGAAATACTCGTCACAGGCGCGTTTGCAGCGCGGGTAAACCTCCGGCCCAAACGATTCGCAGGCCGCTTGCGCTGTGCGATGCCAATGCACACAGTCCTCCTCGAAACCATAGTACGGCGTGAGATCGAACCCGCCGCCGAACCACCAGGCCGGCTCAGCGTCCTCCCGGAACGCATTAAAAAACCGGACATTGGCATGGGAAGTTGGGATATAAGGATTGCGTGGATGGACCACCAGGGACACACCCATCGCTGCAAAACCGCGCCCCGCCAACTCCGGGCGTTGCGCGGTCGCTGAGGGCGGCAGACGGGTTCCCGTGACATGCGAGAGATTAATTCCCGCCTGTTCGAACAATGCGCCCTCGCGCAACACCCGGCTGCGACCGCCGCCGGCTAATGCAGAATCAGACACGGGACGCTCCCAGGCGTCTTCGTGAAAGGTCGCGCCGCCATCGACCGTTTCCAGCGCGGCGGTCAAGCGGTCCTGCAATTCGTGCAGATAAGTCAGAACCGGTGGACCGTGAACCGATAAAGCGTCATCACTGTTCATTCAACTTGCCCTGGACGAGGCAAGACCACCAGCTCGGTTTCTGAAACCTGATCCGGTACGCGCAACGCCAACAGGAACAGCAGAACCGCCAGGCCGATCCATACGCTGGTAGCCACGCTGACTTGAAACAGCGGGTGTAAATAGAAGGGCGTTAGCCACAGACTGGCGGTCAGAAAGCGCAGTAACGCTTGCGACCAACCGATGCCCCGGCCATCATGCCGCGTGATGCGTAAGCGCCAGGCGCGCATCCCCAGGGTTTGGCCATCGCGAACCCAGAAGCCGCCATAGAAAAAGAAGCAGACCAGGAGCAGATAAGTTTGAAAAAAGGGATTACCACTTAGCGGATTATCGAGGGTAACCGCCGCGCTGCCCAGCAGCAGCGCCATTAGGCCCCAGGCTAGCGCGGAGGCAAAGATCAATACCCCAGCCAGCAACAGGCCATCGTAAACGATAGCCGCCAACCGGCGCGGCAATTCGGCTGGCGTCAGCATTCATTTTCCCCCTTGGAAAAAGGTGGAGCGGGGGAATTTCGCGTCAGCAACATTCAGAATGTGATTTCGGACATGGATGATTGATACCCGTCGCTCAGGCAAGACCTACCGGTTTACGGTTTGGAGGGTTTAGCGATGGTGCGCTTGCTGCCATTATTCATGTTCTTGCCAGTGAGAGCATTCGTCGATCCCGCATCTGCCTGCGCAACAGGAACGCCGCTGGTCGGATGGGCGGCGCCCAGCCAGCCATTGATTTCGATCACATCTTCCTCGGTCAGCCGACCCGCAGCCTGCCGCAGCGTCAAGACATTGACCACGTAGGAATAGCGGGCTTGGGCATAATCCCGTTCGGCTCGGTACACATCGGTTTCAGCGTTCAACACATCCACGATGGTGCGGGTGCCCACTTCATAACCCGCCTGGGTTGCTTCCAGGGCGCTGCGGGTCGAAACGCGGGTCTGATCAAGCGCCTTGATTTGACTGATAGCAGTTTCCTGACCCCGATAGGCATTACGAACGGTAGTAATGGTGTTACGCTGCAAATCTTCCAGATTTTGACGGGATGCTTCATAGTTATAAGCAGCTTGGCGGGAACGCGAGGACACCGCGCCGCCGCTATAGATGGGAATAGTCAGTTGAAGATTAGCCTGGCTGCTGTAGCTATGGGTAAAACCGCTGTCGACATCCGCACGACTGACGCTCAAGTCCAATTTGGGATAATGGCCGGATTTCTGGAGTTTGATATTTTCCCGCGCCTGTTCCACGCCGAAACCGGCGCTTTGCAGCGACAGATTATTCTCCAGGGCCATGCGCACCCAGGCTTCGGGGTCGCTTGGTTTGGGCAGCGCCAGCGGCATCCGGTTACCCAGGATGTTCAACTGCGCATAATCCTGACCGGTCAATTGCCGCAATTGTTCGCGCGTATTCGCCAGCGTGTTGAGCGCGCTGATCTCGGAAGACACCGCGCCGTCAAAGCGCGCCTGGGCATCGTAAACGTCAGTAATCGTCGCCAGACCGACCTCGAATCGCCGGTTGGCCTGCTCTAGTTGACGGGCGAATGCATTTTTTTCCGCCGTCGCGAAAGTCAGATTATCCAGCGCTGCTAATACGCTGAAGTAGGCTTGCGCGACCCGCAGGATCAAGTCGTTTTCGGCATTGAGAAAATCAATGTCCGCCTGATTGACCGTCGCCTCCGCCAGCCGTTGCTGCACCTGACTGCTTCGGTTATAGAGTGGTTGCACCACGCTGATCGCATAGTTGTGGGTGTCGTATGAGGATCGTCCGGTTGTTGATCCTACAGCGCCAAAGGTGTTTCCCTGGGAAGCGGTGACCCCGATATTAGGCAATAATAAAGCCCGGGCCTGCGGCTTGGCCTCCTGGGAGGCTTGCTGGCTGGCGGCGGCGGCCTTGAGCACCGGATCGCTTTCCAAAGACTGGCGATAGATGTGCAGCAGGTCTTCCGCCCCCACGGATGAACTGTACAATAATGCAGCAACGATCACCGCTCCTAGTGAGTAACGCATTTTAGTCATAGTCAATAGGCTCCCCTGATATTTTTTTGAAGGTATCAAGCACCAGGCGCCCGATGTTAGGTGCCAGGTGTCAGGTCAAGACGAATTTCCCGATCTGGAGCCTGAAGCTTGGAGCCTGATACTTTTTTTCTTTCAAAATTCAAACGTCTTGACCGGATTAGCGCCGCGCAATGGAGGTAATTCGGTTTCAAACAAACTTTCCTGGGTCCATTCCTGTTCGCCAACCCGAGTGATCAGCAAGGCTTCCATCACCGGCAATTGACCCGTCACGATAAACAGTCGTCCACCCAAACGTAGACTCTGGCGCCAAACTTCATCAACCCTGGCAACCGAGCCGGTCACGGCGATAACGTGATAGCGGCGTTCACCCCAACCACGGCTGGCGTCCCCGGTATGGAGTACAACATTAGTGATTCCATGCGCCTTGAGCTTACCATGGGCTGCTTCAATGAAGTCGGGAATAATGTCGACGCTGATCACGCTGTTGGCCAGCTGCGCCAGACAAGCCGTCAGGTAGCCGCTGCCGGCGCCCACTTCCAGGATTTGATCCGTCGGCTGCACCGCCAACGCCTGGAGAATGCGACCCTCGATATTGGGTTTCAGCATGACTTCACCGTGGCCAATGGGGATAGCGACGTCGCTGAAAGCCAGATTGCGGTAGCGTTCCGGCGTGAAATCCTCGCGCGGCGTCCGGGTCAGGGTATCCAGTACGCGCTGATCCAGCACCTCCCAGGGCCGGATCTGCTGCTCGATCATGTTAAAACGCGCCTGCTCAAAATTGAATGCGGTCATCGGTTCGGGATCCTGTTAACGCCTGGTTTTTGGGATTCTGACGGGAGCGACGCCCCCAGGTTCGGGATGTGGAAATTCTACCACAAGGCAGCGCGCTGCGATGTGGCTTACAAAAAGGTCGGCGCCGGGGTAAACAGACGCTCCACTTCCGGAACCCGCTTTTTATCGATGAGGAACAGGATGACATGGTCCTCAGCCTGGATCATGGTGTCGTGGTGGCAAATAATCACCTCGTCCTCGCGCGCAACGGCGCCGATGGTGGTGCCCGGCGGTAAGCGGATTTCGTCCAGACGCCGGCCCACCACCTTGGAGGTTTTGTAATCGCCATGCGCGACCGCCTCTATAGCTTCGGCGGCGCCCCGGCGCAGGGAATGGACCTTGGCGACATGGCCGCGCCGGACATGAGTCAGCAAACTACCGATCGTCGCCTGTTGCGGTGAAATCGCGACGTCGATAATGCCCGAGGATTCCACCAGATCGACGTATGAGACCCGGTTGATCAACGCCATCGCCTTGTGAGCGCCCATACGCTTGGCCAGCATTGCGGACAGAATGTTGGCTTCATCATCATTGGTTACGGCGCAAAAAACATCCATATTCTCAATGTTCTCCTGTCGCAACAGATTTTCATCAGCAGCGTCGCCCTGCAACACGATGGCCCGGTTGAGTTGCTCGGACAAGTGACGAGCAGTGATCGGATTATGTTCGATGATCTTGACCTGAAACCGGTCTTCCAGGCCCTGGGCCAACCGGGCGCCAATATGCCCGCCGCCGGCGATGATCAAGCGCTTGACCATGCGGTCCAGTTTGCGCAGCTCGCTAACAATCGCCCGGGCGTTTTTGCGGGCGGCGATGAAGAATACTTCATCATCCGCCTCGATCAGCGTATTGCCTTCCGGGATGATGGGGCGGCCCTGTCGGAAGATGGCGGCTACCCGGGTTTCGATACCTGGCATCCGATCCGGTAACACGCGCAGCGCCTGACCGACCAGAGAGCTGCCTTCATAGGCCCTGACGCCCATCAACCGCACCTGACCCTCGGCGAAATCGAGAACCTGTAACGCTCCAGGATGTTCAATGATCCGCTGAATATAATCGGTCACCAGTTGTTCAGGACTGATCAGCACGTCGATGGGCAGGGCTTGGTCATTCAGCAATTGATCCTTATAGGAGAGATACCCCCCTGACCGAACCCGGGCGATCCGTCGCGGCGTATTGAACAGCGTGTAGGCGATCTGACAGGCAATCATGTTGACTTCATCATTATCGGTCAGCGCAACCAGCATATCTGCGTCGGCCATACCCGCCTGTTCCAGCACTGTCGGATGAGAGGCATGACCGGCCAGGGTGCGAATATCCAGCCGGTCCTGGAGAGTTTGCAGACGCTCGGCGTTGGCATCGACGACCGTGACATCGTTCGCCTCGCTGGCCAGAATGTGTGCGACCGAACTGCCTACCTGCCCGGCGCCGAGGATGACAATTTTCATAGCAGCATCATTCGTCCAAGGCTTTTTTAGGGTCAATTCCCAATGCGCGCAATTTCCGGTACAGGTTAGTGCGCTCCATGCCGACGCGTTCGGCCAGGCGTGCGACGTTACCCTCGCATTCACGGAATTGCTGCATTAAATAAGTGCGCTCGAATTGCTCACGGGCTTCGCGTAGCGGCAAGTTCAGGGGAATGCTGCCCACATCATGCGATTTGGCGGAAGTCGCGCCGCGCACCGCAGCATCCACTTCTTCCTGGGTGATTTCTTCCTCACTGCCCAGAATCAGCAGGCGCTGCACCAGATTCTTGAGTTCGCGGATGTTGCCCGGCCAATTGTAGTTGCGCAGCCGGTTCTGCGCCGCCAGCGTAAAGTGGCGATAAGTCAGGTTTTCCTGATCGACAAAATAACTGACATAGTAGTTGAGCAATTCCGGCACGTCTTCAATATGCTCACGCAGCGGCGGCAACTTGATGGGCACCACGTTGAGCTGGTAGTACAAATCTTCGCGGAACCGTTCCAGCGCCACTTCCTGCTCCAGATCGCGATGGGTAGCAGTCACCACCCGCACGTTAACCCGCACCGACTCCTTGCCGCCAATGCGCAGAAAGGAGCCATTCTCCAGAGCGCTGGCCAGCTTAGCTTGAGCTTCGAGGTCCATGTCGGCCAGTTCGTCGAGAAACAGAGTGCCGCCGCTGGCCTGTTCCAGCCGGCCATAGTGAATGCGTTCGCCCTGCTCCGAGCCAAATAACTCTAGGCTGGCGTTTTCCCGGGCGATGGAACCCACGCCGACATCCACGAATGGCCCATCGCGTCGTGGACTGTGGGCGTGCAGGAACCGGGCGTATACCTCTTTGCCCGTGCCCGGTTCGCCAAAGATCAGCGCCGGGGCATCGTGTTGCGCGATTTTCAGCACCTGTGCGCGCAACCGTTGCACGACCTCGCTACGCCCTACCGGTTCAGAGACCGTGCGTTGCTGACGGCGCAGGTTCTGATTTTCCCGCGCCAGCCGGTCGGCCTCCAACGCCCGCTCCACAGTCAATAGCAGCTTGGCCATCGACAACGGCTTCTCGATGAAATCGTAGGCACCCAGGCGGGTGGCTTCCACCGCGGTTTCCACGGTGCCGTGGCCGGACATCATGATCACCGGACAGGGCAAATGGTCCCCTTCGCTCCATTCCTTAAGCAGCGTGATGCCATCGGTATCCGGCATCCAGATATCGAGCAGGATCAAATCAGGCCGTTGGGCGCGGCGCGCTTCGCGGGCGGCGGCGGCGTTTTCTGCGATCGCTACGCTATAGCCTTCATCTTCCAGAATTTCCATCACCAGGTCGCGAATATCGGGTTCGTCATCGACGACCAGAATATAGGGCGCGCTCATCCAGCCTCCTGATCGGTATTTAAAGGCGCGGCGGGAACACCGGGCGTTATCGAAACCTCGCCATCCTCATGGCGGAATGGCAAGCGGATCACAATCCGGGCGCCGCCCTCAGCCGGCGTTTCCAGCTGAATCCAGCCGCCATGTTCCTCGACGATTTTTTTAACAACTGCTAATCCTAGTCCGGTTCCCTTGGGTTTGGTAGTCACATAAGGCTCAAAGGCGCTGGCTGACAAGTGGTCGGGGAACCCGGGGCCATCGTCGCGCACAATTAATTCGGCGCAATCGGCCCCGGTGACATGCTCGCGCTGGGTGCAGATCCAGAGCGTAGAGCCTTGGCCGTCGTGAATCGCCTCAATGGCGTTCTTGACCAGATTATGCAGCAATTGCCGCAAGCGGCCTTTGTCAGCGTTGATCCACAGCGGCTCCTGGGCCAGTTCCAGGCGAATCTCTACATTGGCCGGATAATCGCGATAGAGGTACAGCACCTCGGTCACGAACTCGTTCAGGTCCAGCGGCGCCAGTTTTAGACGCGGCGGTCGGGCGTATTCGTTGAAGGCGTCCACCATCTCCTTCATCGCCTGCACCTGCTGAACGATCGTGTGCGTACCGCGTTCCAACACCCGTCCCTGTTCCCCATCCATTTGTTTAAGGTATTTGTGACGGATGCGTTCGGCGGCCAGTTGAATCGGCGTCAGCGGGTTTTTGATTTCATGGGCTAGTCGGCGCGCCACTTCGGCCCAGGCAGCGTCGCGTTCGGCCTGCACCAGATGGGTAATGTCATCAAACACAATGACATGGCCTCCACGCAGTCCCACGGCGTCCGGTAGCGAACTGCCGCGACACATCAGAATACGCCGGCCCGTGCTACTGAACCAGGGAATTTCCTGCCGCCAGTCGCCGGTCTGGATTAATTGTGGACTGATGATGTCGATCAAGTCCTGCAACACTGGCTGGACAGCGACGATATGCTGGCTGTTGGCGCCGATGAACGGTTGCAAGTCCACCCCGAGAATCTGACTGGCGGCGGCGTTACAGGTTTGCAAACGGCCCGCGTAATCAATAGTGAGCACCCCGGAAGACAATCGGGCCAGCACCGTTTCCAGATAGGCGTGCTGGCTCTCCAGTTGTTGCTGGCTGTGCTGCGCTGCATCGCGGGCCTGGGCCAGGTTGCGGGTCATTTCATTAAAGGACTGCACCAGAAAACCCAGTTCGTCGCTGCTGGCTTGCGCCAGTTGTTTGTCAAACTGGCCAGCCGCCACTGCCTGGGTGCCTTCCGCCAGTTCCCGCAGCGGCTGCACTAAGCGACGCGCTGTGTAAAACGCCGCCCAGAAGGCCGCCAGCACGGCCAGCAGCAGTGCCAGCGACAAAATGAGCGTAAAGCTGGCTTTGAGCGGCGCGCGTAAAAAGATCAGCTCCTTATAGCTGTCGAAAGCGGCTTGTACGGCGTCCGCCAACAGGCTGAGGCGATCAGTGACCGGAAACAGCGCTTGGAGCAAACGATCCTCAGCGCCGGGAACCGCCACCCGCACCGCTACACGGATATGAAAGCCGGCATCACCGATCGGCTCTAGACCGACATAATTCCGGCCCTGCCGGACTTGCAACAAAACCGTATCCGGGGGCGGCGCGGGCAGAACCAGTGAAGGATCGGCGGCAGCGGTTGCGATAATCTGTCCATCGCGGCCAAACAGGGTCAGTTCGGAAGCCTCGCTGAAATCTAGCAGGTCGTCCAGACGCCGCGCTGCTTGTTCGCCTTCGATTTCAGCGACACTTTCAGCCATTCGCGTGGTTTGCTTGAGCACGTCGCGCATGCGTAGATCCAGGGCCGTGCGGCTGAGTTCCAGTGCGTCTTCAAGACCGCGGTCTACCTGGACATTAAACCAGCTATCGATGCCGCGCTGTAAGAAATTCAGCGAAAAACCATAGACCAGAGCGACCGGCAGGATAGCCAGAATCGCGAAGACGCCGGCCAATCGCAGAGTCAAACCGGCGCCTGGCGACCGGCGCCAGTAGCGTCGCAGTAAGTCAATCAAGTTATAAAGAATGAGTGCGGCCAGTGAGCCGAGGCCAATGGCGCTGGTCAGCAAGAGCCAGCCATACACCTGTTGGAACTGCGCTGAATCGGTCGTGGCGCCACTCATAAGCACTAGGAGGATTAGCAACACGCCCAGCAACGCCAGCATCGCGGACAATCCCCGGCCGCGCGCGAGTCGGCGCAGAATCAAAGCCGCCATACGCGCCATGCGCTTGCCAATCGCCAGTCGTCGGAAATATAGGCGAACAGCCGCAACGGCGTCGGCAATGCGTCGACGTCGAGCCGGGCGCGCAGGGCACCTTTATAGCGCTGATTCGGCAGCAGCAAGCCTTTATCCAGAAATGGAAAGTCGGTAATGTGTCCCATGAACTGCAAGGCACTGCTTTGGCTGGGGAAGCCGCGTCGCTCGCCGCTGTTCAGGGTGGTGACCAGATATTGCCGGCTGAGAGTGTGATATTCGAGTCGAAAGCGCTGGGACAGCGCGTAAACGGTTTCATCCCATGCCCAGGCGCGCTGTCGGCGAACCTCCATTTCGAGTTCAATGGTCAGTGGCACCCCGTTTTTCAAGGCTTCGATCGCGGCCTGGCTGAAGCGGTATTCGATCTGGGCGTTCAGACGATAAACATCGCCTTCCAGTCGAGTCGAGGCGCTGATAATTTCAAAACCGGCCGCCCAGACCAGCGATGCATTCAGCAACGCCAGTAGGGAAATCAGTCCAGTGGCCAGGGTCTGCCCATACGGTCGGGTCAAGCGACCTGCCGACATGCAACCTCCCCGATGGATGGCCCGCGCTTGACCAACATGGCGTAATAGAATCCGTCCATGCCTGCTTCGCCGGGAAGGATCTGCCGACCATGCGACAAGGAGCGCCCCCAGGGCGTGGTGATCGGGTGCTCTTCAGCATCGGACTGATTCGCAAGAAAACGATCCACCACCTGTTCGTTTTCCTGCCGTAGCACCGAACAGGTCGCGTACAGCAACTGACCTTCCGAGCGCAGCAGCGGCCACAAGCTGGTGAGCAGCGTTTGTTGCTGATCAGCCAGCGTGGCGATGTCGCTGTCCCGACGCAGCAGTTTGATGTCGGGATGGCGGCGAATCACCCCGGTTGCCGAGCAGGGCGCGTCTAGCAGAATCCGGTCGTAGGGCGCACCGTCCCACCAATCCGCCGGCTGGCGGGCATCGCCGGCGATCAGACGCGCCTGAAACCGCAGTCGGTTAAGATTCCCTGCGACGCGCTCCAGGCGAGCGGCGTCCTGATCCAGCGCCGTCAGCTCCAGGTGCGGTTCACATTCCAGCAAATGACCCGTCTTGCCACCTGGCGCAGCGCAGGCGTCCAGTACGCGCAAACCCGGCTGAACATCCAGCGCCAGCAAGGGCGCAGCCAGTTGTGCAGCGGCGTCCTGCACCGAAATCCAGCCTTCGGCGAATCCTGGCAGCGTTGCGGGTTCGACTGCTGCATTCAATGTCAGCGCTGTAGCCACGGCCGCTGACGGTTCGGCATCGTATCCCAGCTTCTGCAACCATTGCTGACAGGCGTTACGGTCAAAGTGACGCGCATTGACGCGCAAGGTGAACGGTGGGCGGGCATTGTTAGCAGCAACGATAGCCGGCCAATCGTCCGGCCAGTCCTGTTGCAAGCGTTGCAGCAACCAGCGGGGATGGGCGGTACAGGCTTCAGGCTCCTTCTCCAGCGCAACTGTCAATTCCTGGCGACGACGCAGCGCCGCGCGCAACACCGCGTTCGTCAATCCTGCCGCCCATGATTTTTTTAACTGTCGGGCGGCGGTCACGGTTTCCGCCACCGCGGCATGTTCGGGGATGCGTAAATGCCATAATTGGTAAAGGCCGACCAGCAGCAATGCCCGGAGGGCAGGTTCACGCGGGTCCAGCGGCCGCGCCAGCAGCGATTGCAGCAAGGCTTGTAATTGGGGATGCCAGCGACAGACGCCATGACACAATTCCTGGAGCAGACCACGATCCGTCCGTTCGGCGCGTTCCAAAGCGGGGGGCAGCGTCGTTGCCAGCGATCGGCGCTCGCCCAGAACCTGTCCCAGCACCTGAGCCGCCAGCGCGCGGACGTTCATGCCGCGCCCAGCCGCCTGCCGGCCAGTCGACGGGCGTTCAGGAACGCCGCGACCGGCAACGGCTTGCCGCCGGGCAGTTGCACTTCAGTCAGCCGCAAAACGCCAGAACCGGTGGCAACCACGATCCCGGAAGGGTCCTCGCGCAGCACCGAACCCGGCGGCACAGTCACCGGTTCTGCTTCATCAGCGACCGCCCGCCAGATGCGCAGGATAGAATCATCCAGACGGGTATGCGTGACCGGATAAGGGTTAAACGCCAGCACCCGCCGCTCCAGATCCAGCGCAGGCCGGCTCCAGTCCAGCTCGAGATCGGTTTTACTCAGCTTGGGGGCGTAAGTCGCCAGCGCGTCATCCTGAGGTTGTGGAACGAGACGTCCGGTCAGCAGTTCCGGCAGGGTGGCTTGCAACAGCAGCGCGCCCAGCATCGCCAGGCCATTGTGCAACTCACCACCGGTGATGCCCCGTGGAATCGGACAGGCCGCCTGGGTAAACACCGGCCCAGTGTCGAGACCCGCTTCCATGCGCATGATGCTAATGCCGGTCTCGTCATCGCCGGTCAATAACGCCCAGTGAATGGGGGCTGCGCCGCGCCAGCGCGGTAAGAGCGAAGCGTGAACATTAACGCAACCCAGCCGGGGAATAGCCAGCGCCTCGGGCGGCAGGATCAACCCGTAGGCGGCGACTACCAGTAAATCCGGTTGCAGCGCCGCCAGCTCGGCTTGCACAACAGGATCGCGCAAGGTGGTCGGCTGATAGACCGGGATCCCGGCGGCTTGAGCACAGGTTTTAAGTGGGCTGGCTCGCAGTTGGCGACCCCGTCCCGCCGGTCGATCCGGCTGGGTATAAACGGCGACCGGCGAATAACCCTCATCCAACAGGGTTTGCAGAGAGGGAACAGCGAATTCGGGAGTTCCCGCGAAAATCAGGCGCGGCGCATCCATGCTTAGGCAGCGCGCGCTTCGTGGCGAGCCTGCTTTTCCAGCTTCTTGCGAATGCGGTCGCGTTTCAGCGCTGACAGATAGTCCACAAAAAGTTTGCCATCCAAATGATCAATCTCGTGCTGAATGCATACCGCCAACAAACCGTGCGCTTCCAGCTCAAAGGGTTCGCCATCGGCGTCAAGCGCGCTGACCCGAATCCGCTCGGCGCGACGAACCGTTTCGTAGAAACCGGGCACCGAGAGACACCCTTCTTCCATTTCGCCTTCGCCTTCGCGTTCCAGAAGGGTGGGATTGATGAATACGCGCGGCTGGTCTTTATTTTCGGATATGTCCATGACCACCACCCGTTTTCGGATATTGACCTGGGTTGCGGCCAAGCCGATGCCCGGTGCTGCATACATGGTCTCCAGCATGTTGGCGACCAGGGTGCGCACGCTGTCATCAACGGTTTCCACCGGCAGCGCAGGCTTGCGCAAGCGGGGGTCGGGATAATGCAGTATATTGAGTTGCGCCATGACTCCTCCGTGAAAGCCTGGTTAGGTGCTTAAATTTAAGTCTTGCGATTTTGCCATTCGATGCGAAATCATACGAGAAACTCATGCATCGGGGCTATACTTTGCGCGAGGGGAGTGATCCGCTACACTCCCGCCCGTACCTCCGAAGGATGAGCAAGGACCATGAACATCACGCGTTCCTCAAGGCGCCTCGGAACTGCTCTGTCATTGACGGCAGCGGTTTTGTTCGGGGCATGCGCCCAGAATCCCTCTGAATCCGATGCGCCCGAACCCGGTTCGGGCGCTTCAACCCCTGGCGAACCCCCGTTGCTGGCCGGATCGACTCCAGGCCAACCGCCGGCCGCTCCCGGGCCGGTTGCGCTACGCCCCGACCACCCCCAAACCTACACGGTGGTCCCGGGCGACACCTTGTGGAGCATTGCTGGCCGGTTTCTGCAAAATCCCTGGCAATGGCGCGAAATCTGGCGACAGAATCCACAGATTCGCAATCCCAACCGGATTTATCCCGGCGACGTGTTGCGTTTCAGCTACGATGCCAGCGGAAAACCGCAACTGGAAGTTGCCGAACGCGAGGACGTACCGCTGATCAAGCTGTCTCCACAAATCCGGGTCGAGGAATTGACTCAGCCGATTCCACCGGTGCCGCGCGACGCGGTTGAATCCTTCCTGACTCGCGCTCTGATCCTGAGCGACGCGCAATGGCAAGGTTCGCCGTACATTGTGGCTGATGACGATGAGCAAATCGTCTATGCCGACCGCGACCGGGTTTATGCTCGGGGCGCTATTTTTGACCAGCCGCGTTATCAGGTGTTCCGCCCTAGCGAGCCGTTGCGCGAACCGAATTCCGGTCGTTATCTCGGCACCGCAGGTATTTATCTCGGTCAGGCGGCTCTGGAGAAGGATGCTGATCCAGCAACCCTGGTGCTGGCCAACACGGTCGCGCCGGTCCGCGCGGGCGATCGCCTGTTCCCACTGGAGACTGAAGCCCAGCTTTACAGCTTCGAACCACACCCCGTGCCGCCGGATACCTATGGGTTCATTCTCGCCAAGCTGGATACCGATGTGACTCAGATCACCCAGTATAGTAGTGTGATTATCAATCTGGGCGCTCAGGAAGGTCTCGAACCTGGCCATGTGCTGGCGATCTACAGCAAAGAGCGCACCGTCGATGACCCGGTTTCCGGTGGAACTGTGCGCTTGCCGGGCGAACGTTCTGGTCTGATCATGGTATACAAAGTGCATGATCTGGTGAGTTATGCGCTGGTGATGCAGGCGGAACGCGCCATCCGTCTGCAGGACCAGGTGACGACGCCCTGAACGATATCTTTCCGCCCCCAACGGACGATCCGGCCTGGTTGCTCGCATTGTTGCGCGCGCCGGGCATCGGACCGGCGCGGTTTGCCCGATTGCTAGACTACTTTG
This sequence comes from Gammaproteobacteria bacterium, assembly GCA_024235095.1. NCBI lineage: Bacteria > Pseudomonadati > Pseudomonadota > Gammaproteobacteria > Gammaproteobacteria bacterium. The sequence goes on along the minus strand of JACKNC010000001.1, from coordinate 1,091,704 downwards.
GTTCGGCGGCGGAGGTGTTTGCTGCGGGTCGCGCCGAATGGGGGCGACTGGACCTGCCCAGCGCCGCGCTCGACTATCTAAGCGCGCCAGACTGGCGGTCGGTTGAAGCCGATCTCAGCTGGCTGGAGCAGCACGGCAATTATCTGCTGGCGCTGGCCGATCCTCGCTATCCGCCCCTGTTGCGCCAGATTCCCTACCCTCCGCCCCTGCTGTTTGTCCATGGCGATCCGCTTTGCTTGCGGACGCTGCAGTTGGCCATAGTCGGCACCCGCAATCCGACGCCGCTGGGTCGGGAAACCGCCCACCGTTTCGCCGAGCATTTGGCCGGGGCCGGTATGACGATTACCAGTGGATTGGCGCTAGGCATTGATACGTCCGCTCACCAGGGGGCGTTAGCCAGCCACGAAGGTCGCACGATTGCCGTCATGGGCACCAGTCTCGACCGGGTATACCCCGCCAAAAATCGCGATTTGGCCTACGCGATTGCCGAATGTGGCGCGCTGGTTTCCGAGTTGCCCACTGGCACGCCAGCGGCGGCGGGTAATTTTCCCCAGCGCAATCGCCTGATCAGCGGACTGGCGCTAGGCGTACTGGTGGTCGAAGCCGCCGCGCGCAGTGGCTCACTGATTACCGCCCGCCTGGCGCTGGAACAGAGCCGGGAAGTCTTTGCCATTCCCGGTTCGATTCATAACCCACTGGCCAAAGGTTGCCACGCCCTGATCCGCGAAGGCGCCAAACTGGTGGAAACCGCAACCGATATTCTGGAGGAACTGGGTTCCCTGGCCACAGCCAGCGCGATTGAATCAACAACTGAAACCGGGCTGGAGACCGCCAAGCCGGCGATGGATGCACTGGATGAAGAGTATCGGCAATTGCTGGCGGCTATGGGCGATGAGTCGTGTGGAATCGATCTGTTAGTGGAACGTTGTGGATTGACGGCAGAAGTGGTTTCCTCCATGCTCTTAATTCTGGAGTTGGAAGGATTCATTGCGGCGGTTCCCGGTGGTTTTTACTGTCGTCTGAAATGCTGAATGCTGGTCGCCGCCTACGTGATGGCGTAGTGGTGGTTTTCGCGCGCTGGCCAAATTGGACTCGCGTCTCGCGCCCCGCCTGATGGTTGGGTCTTTTGTACTTTCAAGGCGAGCTTCTGAATGAAAGAAAACATGCTGGATGTGTTGATGTATCTATTCCAGAGCGACATAGACCAGGATATTGACACCGATCCTGATCGCGAATCCATCCAAACCGAGTTGTTGGCAGCCGGTTTTCCCTCGCGGGAAGTACGCCAGGCGTTCAACTGGCTGGACAGTCTGGTCGATCATCCGTCCATCCCACTGCCGGTGAACTCCCGTTCATGCCGTATTTACATTCAGGCAGAACAGACCCGACTAGATGTGGATTGCCGCGGGTTCCTGCTGTCTCTGGAGCAGCGCGGCATTCTCGATTCGGAAACCCGCGAACTCGTCATTGACCGGGTCATGGCGCTGGAGACCGACGACATCGACCTGCATCAGCTGAAATGGATCATCCTGATGGTGTTGCTCAATCAGCCTGGCCAGGAAGAAGCCTATGCCTGGATGGAAGAATTGATCTTTGACGAGGTTCCTGGCTACCTCCATTAATCATTCAGTAAAGCATTCTTCGCCGCTTCGCTAGAGTCCGCCATGTAGCGGATTTTAAGCCGAGGGCGCCGCTTTTTTATGGCCGGACGCGCTCCCGGCGTTATTTCTGTTTCCGTTAGCCCCCAGTAAGGTTATGAGTAAAAATTTGGTCATCGTGGAATCGCCGGCCAAGGCGAAGACCATTAAGAAATATCTGGGCAAGGACTTTGAGGTTCTCGCTTCCTATGGTCATGTGCGCGATCTGGTGCCTAAGGAAGGCGCGGTCGATCCCGATCACGACTTCGCCATGAAGTATCAGATCATTGATAAGAACGAACGCCATGTTGAAACCATCGCCAAGGCGGCGGCCAAGGCGGAGGCGCTCTATCTGGCCACTGACCCAGATCGCGAAGGCGAAGCCATTTCCTGGCACCTGTGTGAAATTCTCCGGCAACGCGATGTGTTAAGTAATAAACCGGTTCGGCGCGTGGTATTCCACGAAGTCACGCAACGGGCGATTCTGGACGCGGTTGCCCATCCACGTAGTCTGTCGCTGGATCTGGTCAATGCGCAACAAGCGCGGCGAGCGCTGGACTATTTAGTCGGTTTTAATCTGTCGCCCTTGCTGTGGAAGAAAATCCGTCCGGGTCTGTCGGCGGGCCGGGTGCAATCGCCAGCCTTGCGGATGATTGTCGAGCGTGAGGAAGAAATCGAGCGGTTCCAGGCGCGCGAGTATTGGACATTGGAAGCCGACGCTGCTAAGGCGCGTCAGCCGGTCACGGCCCGGCTGCTGGAGTATGTCGGCGAGAAGCTGACGCAATTTAGCGTGACCGATGGCGAGCAGGCGCATCGCATGGAACGGAGCTTGCTGGATGCTGCGAGTGCGCAGCTGAGCGATTCTGGAGCAATCGCCAGTGAGGGGGTGATCGGCCGCCTGCTTGTTGCCAGGGTTGAGCGTAAACAGCGTAAGCGCAATCCCGCGGCGCCCTTTACTACTTCGACCTTACAACAGGAAGCCTCGCGCAAATTAGGGTTTTCTACCCAGCGCACCATGCGGGTCGCACAACAGTTGTACGAAGGTATTGATACCGGTAGCGGCGCGGTAGGCCTGATCACTTACATGCGCACCGATTCGGTCAACCTGGCTCAGGATGCGCTCAATGACATTCGGGCGCTGATTGCCCAGCGCTATGGCGCGCACAATCTGCCGTCCAATCCCCGGATTTTCAAAACCAAGGCCAAGAATGCTCAGGAAGCGCATGAGGCGATTCGTCCCACCGCCGTCAATCTTACCCCGGAGGCCGTCCGCGCGCATCTGAATGCGGACCAGCACGCGCTGTATGAATTAATCTGGAAACGCACCGTGGCCTGTCAGATGATTCCAGCGACCCTGGATACCGTATCGGCTGATCTGGAATGTGGGTCTGGCAACCTATTTCGCGCGACCGGTTCGACGATTGCTGATCCCGGCTTCATGGCGGTTTATCAGGAAGGCGTAGACGATCAGAGCGATGAGGAGGAGAGTCGGGCATTGCCGCCTTTGAAAAAGGGTGAGTGGCTGGACTTGCGGGCGTTGCGTTCCGAACAGCATTTTACCGAACCGCCGCCGCGCTATTCCGAGGCCAGTCTGGTGAAGACGCTGGAGGAGCATGGCATCGGTCGACCTTCGACGTATGCTGCGATTATTTCGACCCTGCTGGCGCGCGAATACGCGATACTGGATAACCGCCGTTTCAAGCCCACTGACATTGGCCGGATTGTCAACCGGTTTCTGACCCGGCATTTCGATCAATATGTGGATTATGAATTCACCGCTCGCCTGGAAGATGAACTGGACGCCGTGTCGCGCGGCGAGGAAGACTGGCTGCCGCTGATGCGCGGTTTCTGGGATCCTTTCAAGCAACGTGTGACGGAAAAGGCGGAAAATGTCTCGCGGCAGGATGTGATTCAAAGTCGGGAACTGGGGACAGATCCCAAGACCGGTAAACTAGTGTCGGTGCGCATGGGCCGGTTTGGCTCGTTCGCGCAGATCGGCGTCAAGGAAGATGCCGATAAGCCGCGTTTCGCCAGCCTGCGACCTGATCAGCGGCTGGATACGATCACGCTTGAAGAAGCCCTGGCGCTGTTTCAATTGCCGCGCGACCTGGGGACAACGGTGGACGGCGAACCGGTGCAGGCGAATATTGGCCGTTTCGGGCCTTATGTGCGTTACGGCAAGAACTATGTCTCGATCAAGAATGGCGATCCTTACACCATCAGCCGGGAACAGGCGCTGGAATTGATCGCTGCACATGAGGAAGCGAAGGCTAATCGCCGATTACGGACCTTTCCGGATTCACCCATCGAAATTCTCAAGGGGCGTTTCGGCCCCTACATCACCGACGGTAACAAAAACGTCCGGGCACCCAAGGAGCGGGAGCCGGAGAGTTTGAGTTTGGAGGAATGTGAGGTGTTGCTCCGGGAAGCGCCGGAGAAAAAGAAGCGCGCCACGAACCGCCGACGAACTGCCGCGCCCGCGAAAAAGAAGCGGTCCAGTAATGGTTAGCGATGCCAAAACGCCCTCTCCCCGCGTGGGGGAGGGTTGGGGTGGGGGGAGCCCACGCCTGTGTCTGCGCGCCGTTGCCCGCGTGGTTCAGGCGGGCGGCATCGTCGCCTATCCCACCGAGGCCGTTTATGGGTTGGGTTGTGACCCACGGAATGAGCGGGTGGTTCGTCGCTTGCTGGCGCTCAAGCGGCGGACGCTGCGCAAGGGATTGATCCTGATTGCCGCCGATTTCACGCAACTTGCGCCTTTCCTGCAACCACTCTCATTTGATGAGCAAACACGGTTGGCTGCGACCTGGCCGGGTCCCTACACCTGGCTGGTTCCAACCCGGGCCGATACGCCGTACTGGCTGCGGGGTCGTCATGACACGCTGGCGGTGCGGGTCACGGCCCATCCATTGGCGGCGGCGCTCTGTCGGGCCTGTGGCCATGCGCTGGTCTCCACCAGCGCGAACTTCAGTGGCCGTCCTCCGGCGCGCAACGTATTGGCGGTGCGCCGACAATTGGGGCTGAGCATTGACGCGCTGCTGCCCGGTCTGACCGGAGGCGCGGATAAACCGACGGAAATTAGGGACTTGCGCAGTCATCGATTGGTACGGGGAGCCTGAATCGGTCCCCTCGGAGAGACGAGCGTTTTGCAACCAGCGTCGCCGCCGCCAATCACGCAGGATATTGAACATTGGCGGTCAACACTGATGAGTGCGCGCATCACAGGTCGTTCTGGCGATTCTGCTTTTGCTGCTGCTCCTTGACTCGGGCCAGATGACGATCCGACCAGCGCGCCAGGGCATAGATGGGGTAACCGATCACCATCACCGCCAGCAGGATACAGATGGTAAGCGCAACGACCTTGGGTAAATGATCCCACCAAGTGTTGATGAAATAAACCAGTCCCCAGATTAGCAGACCAGTTATCCCCAGTGAAACCAGAAAAGCTAGAAGGTTGCTGCGTTGCATGGACTCATTCCAGGGTAAATGAAAAGCTCGATTCCAAAAGGCTGCCGGATTCGGGAGGATAAACCATAAATTGGTCAACACCGTTCCGCCCGGCCGCATCCTCGATATAGCTGAAGACTTTTTGTGTTGTACCTGGCGCCGTTGACGCCGTGCGCAGTATTAAATTTATTGACTGAATTTTTTGGAATAAAATAGCTTCTAATTGTTATTTTTCAAAGGTAACTGCCTACTATAGTCTTGCGTAGCGATATCCATACATTTGAACCGCCAAGAACGCCAAGAGATTGGTCTGATCACTTGGCGAGTCAGGATGTCGTTTTATCATTGAGCGAGACAATGACATGAGAAGACTACCGGACGATATGGCGCCGGTTTCCAAATTTGATGGGTAGATTCTATTAGATTCTATGTGATTAGGTAATTATTAGGCAACGCCCATTGAGCGCTACCCTACCCCTTTCCTGGCTGTTGATTCTCGGCGGCCTCATCGCCTTCGCGCCGATGTCGATCGACATGTATCTGCCGGGTCTGCCGGCCATCGCTGCTGATTTTAGCGTTGCGACTTCTGCTGCCCAGTTCACCCTGTCGAGCTTCTTCATTGGTCTGGCGCTCGGGCAAGCAATTCACGGACCGCTGGCGGACCGTTATGGCCGCAAACCGCCGCTCTATCTTGGTCTGACGCTGTATGTGATCGCCTCGGTCGGTTGCGCACTGACAACCGATATGGTCATGCTGATTGCCTTGCGTTTCATCCAGGCCATCGGGGGCTGCGCCGGGATTGTTATTGCTCGGGCAATAGTGCGCGATTGCTGCGACCCGCTGACTGCCGCGCGGGTGTTTTCCCTGCTCATGCTGATCATGGGATTGGCGCCGATTCTCGCACCGTTTATTGGCGGCTGGATTCTCTGGTTCGCAGGCTGGCGAGCGATCTTCGCGGTGCTGGCGCTCTTCGGGCTGGGCTGCCTGTTCGCCGTCTGGCGTGTGCTGCCGGAAACCCGACCGGCAGATACGATCGCCAGTACGGGGATCGGCGCTGCGCTGCGGGTGTATGGCGATTTGCTGATCGACCGCCGGTTCATTGGCTATGTTTTGAGCGGTGGGTTCGCCCATGCCGGAATGTTCGCTTACATCACCGGTTCGCCGCATGTGTTCATCGAGGTGTATGGCGTATCGGCGCAGAATTTCGGCTGGCTGTTCGGCCTCAATGCGCTGGGGTTGATCGCCAGTTCCCAGGTCAACCGTCGTCTGTTGCTGCGCTATTCCACCGATACGCTTCTGCGCCGCGCAAACCGCGCAACTGTACTGCTTGGACTGGCCATGCTGTTGATCGCCGCCAGTGACTGGGGCGGCTTACCGGGGCTGCTGGCTCCGCTATTTTGCTATAGCGTCAGTCTCGGCTTTACTGCGCCTAATGCTATGGCTAATGCGCTGGCGCAGCAGGGGCAACGCGCAGGCAGCGCCTCGGCCCTGATCGGTGCGTTGCAATTTGGCGTAGCGACTCTTGCCAGTATGGCGGTTGGCCTGGCGGGCGGCGGCTCGGCGCTGCCGATGGCCGCGGTCATTGCGAGTTGCGGGTTGCTGGCCTACATCGCGCATCGCGCTTGGGTCGGAAAGGGCATGATGTGAGGACGCTGGCTACGCTTCCCGCTTGACCCGGTACAGTTCCCTCGTCTTAAGCGCCCGGCCCTGTAATTGCTCCGCCAGCGCAGCGCGGGTCAGGCGTTTGACCTCTTTAAGTACGTCTGGGTCATTGAACATCCCGTCCCGCAGAGCCAGCAAGCCACGACCGGAAATCGGCACGCCGGTTTGCGTTGCATTAACCGTCAGCGGTCCTCGATCGAGAACATAGCGATAGTGCGTCTCAGCTACGATCGGCGCTCCGCTGTCCGCCTCGCGATCCAGACTCAAGCCGTAACCCAATTCTTCCAGCAACCGCTTCTCAAAACGCCGCAAAGGCGGTTCTGCATCATCTGCCGCCGCCAAGTCTGTTAGTAGAACCTCATAGGCGGCAAATAATCCAGGCTGCGGATCGCAGCGTGGCAATAAGCGCACCAGTAACTCGTTAACATACAGTCCAGCCAGCGCCCGATTGTGCAACAAGGGGATGGGTAGCCCGATTTCCTCACCGCCGCTCAGCGTGACCAAATCGCCGTCGCCGGTCCAGGAGAGCAGCAAGGGAGTAAACGCTTGCAATAACCCTTTCAGACGCGATCGGGACGATCCTGCGCCACGCGCCACCAATCCCAACCGTCCGTGTTCACGAGTCAATACCTCCAGCAACAGGCTACTGTCCCGATACGGGCGGCGATGCAGAACGAAGGCCGATTGCAACAGGGCGCGCATTAACCACTTAAAACTGACTGTCTGGATCGCCGTAACCCAGACTGCGCAGGGCGCGTTCATCATCCGACCAGCCTTCGCGGACCTTGACCCAGGTTTCTAAAAACACTTTGCGATCCAGTAACCGCTCCAGATCCTCGCGGGCCTGGCGACCGACCTCACGCAACGTGACGCCTTTCTCGCCGATGACAATGCCTTTCTGGCTGTTGCGCTCAACCCAGATAACCGCATGGATGCGCACGAGTCGACCTTCCTCGACGAACTGCTCAATCTCTACGGTCAGGGCGTAGGGCAATTCTTCACGCAAAAGCCGGGTCAATTTTTCGCGAATCAATTCAGCGGCCATGAAGCGTTCGCTGATCGTGGTGATCTGGTCTTCAGGAAAGATACGCTCTCCGATCGGCAATAACCGGGCAATGACTTGTTCCAGCGCAGCCACGTTGTCACCGTTGATCGCAGCCAATGGCACAACCTCAGTAAACAGACGCTTAGCAGCCATCTCTTGCAGGAACGGTAACAACCGCCGTTTATCGGTAAGCCGATCGACCTTGTTGACCGCCAACACCACTGGTTTGCCGAACTCGGTCAGGCGTTGCAGCACGTCCTGATCCTCCTCAATCCAACGCAAGGCTTCAATCAGGAACACTACGACATCGACATAACCCAGTACGCTAGCCGCCGCCCGGTTCAGGTAACGATTCATCGCTCGCTGACCTTGGCGGTGTAAGCCCGGCGTGTCCACGTAAATGATCTGCGCATCCGGCAAGGTCTGAATACCCAGAATGACATGCCGAGTGGTTTGCGGCTTAGGTGCAGTAATACTAATTTTCTGGCCGATGAGTCGGTTCAGAAGCGTGGATTTACCCACATTAGGACGACCCAGCAAAGCGACGTAGCCGGCGCGCAGTTCACTTTCCCCAGCAGTTGGGCGGGAAAAGGACGATGATGAAGGCGCCATCAAGCCAGTTGCTCCAACATCAGACGGGCTGATTCCTGTTCGGCTTTGCGGCGACTATTGCCCACGGCTATCGTCCGCAACTGGGCAACCTCGCATTCCACAGTAAAACTCTGCGCATGTGGTTCGCCACGGATTTCCAGCACGTTGTAAATCGGTAAAGGACGCTGGTCCGCTTGCAGATACTCCTGCAAACGGGTCTTCGGATCTTTCAAATCACTGGCGCTGGATAATCGCATCAGCCAGTCTCGGTAGAGATGCAACACCCAGTCCCGGCAGGCGCTAAAATTACTGTCCAGATAAACTGCACCGATAATCGCCTCCAGCGCGTCTGATAAAATCGACTCACGTCGATAGCCGCCGCTCTTGAGTTCGCCCTGACCCAATCGCAACCAGTCGCCCAGTTTTAAACCGCGCGCCAAATCCGCCAGGGTTTCCCCCTTGACCAGACTGGCTCGTAATCGACTCAACTCGCCCTCGCTGGCTTTGGGATAGTGTTGGAACAGATATTCCGCGATGATCAGGTTCAACAAGGCGTCGCCCAGGAATTCCAGCCGTTCGTTATTACGGGCCGAGGCGCTGCGATGGGTTAACGCCTCTTCCAGCCACTCCGGCGTTTGGAAGCGATAACCTAATGCAGTGCACAGTCGAGCAAGCGGTGGATTCACGAATTCACATTCAATTAGGGGTCAGCGGAATGGTTTCATTCACCTTGAGTAACACAAATAAACCATAAAACAGCTCCCGCTCGTCATCATAAACCAGTTCCAGCACCCGGCCCCGCCCGCTGGGATCATTCTTGATCTTGAGATCACGGGCCGTGATTCTCTCCACATAACCAATATCGAAGCGTCTCTGAATCGCGTTCTGAATGTCCTGCATACTCATTTGCGCAAGCTGCGGCTCTTTGCGAATGCTCTCGATGGTCGATTTAATCGTATACAATTCAATATACATCGGTATGACCTTCATCGCGATGAGCGCGACAAATCCGATAACAATCAACAATAACAGCATGCCAATCACCGTCATGCCGCGTTGTTGATCATTTTGACGCTTGCCCACTGTACTCTGTATCATGCTTATCTCTCCCCTTATTTGTGGTTTCACCTACTCGATGCGATTGCCGATTCGGCTACAGTGGCCGTTAAACGTAATGCAATCCAGATTCATCCAGATGAAAAAAGCCTTGCCGATCAGATTTTCCTCGGGCAGCGGCCCCCAGATCCGACTGTCGCTGCTGTTGTCGCGGTTGTCGCCCATGACAAAGTAGTGTCCTTCCGGCACTTGATATTCCCAGGCGACAGTCCCATCCGGTTCCCGGCGTGGTTGCAGGCCCGGCCACAAGCCCATCAGATTCCAGCGCCCATCAGCCAAAACCTGAATGTAATGGTTGGCCGCGCCCAATTGCTCATCAAATTGCTGATAACCCGGTTCAGCCGGATTATCGGGCAGCGAAGTCAGCGGCGCGGATTGACCGTTGATGAACAGCTGCTTGTTCCGATATTCCACCCGGTCGCCAGGCAATCCAACAACCCGTTTGATATAGGCCACAGCCGGTTCACGCGGGTAGCGAAACACCACCACATTGCCACGCTCTGGGTGGCCATTGCCAAACAGTTTGGTGTTGAGCACCGGTAATCGCAACCCATAAGCGAACTTGTTGACCAGGATGAAATCACCATTGAGCAGGGTCGGCAACATGGACTCCGAAGGAATGCGGAACGGCTCGACAATAAATGAGCGTAGCACGAGCACCGCCAGGATCACCGGAAAAAACGACTTTGAAAGATCGACGTACCACGGTAATCTGGCGGCAACTGCACGAGCTTCACCCGTCTTGCCCGGCGTGAATGCGCTACGGGCGCGACGCGGCGCCAGCATCAGGATATCCAGCAACCAGATGGCTCCGGTCGCCACGGTCAAAACCACCAGAACGGCGGCAAAATCGATATTCATGCGTATAACGATCCAGTCGATTAAGTAAGAGTGATCAGCGGTTGGGATCAGGAATTATTCCTGTCCACCTGCAATACCGCCAGAAAAGCATCTTGCGGGATTTCCACTTTGCCCACCTGCTTCATGCGCTTTTTACCCGCCTTCTGTTTTTCGAGCAACTTGCGCTTGCGCGTTACGTCGCCGCCGTAGCATTTGGCTAGGACGTTTTTACGCAATGCTTTAACCGTCGTGCGAGCAATAATCTGATTGCCGATAGCCGCCTGAATCGCTACTTCAAACATTTGTTGCGGGATCAATTTCTTGAGTCTAACCGCCAGCGCATGGCCCTGACGTTGCGCCTGATCGCGGTGAACAATTGCCGACAGCGCGTCTACTTTTTCGCCGTTGATCAACACATCCAGCTTGACCAGCGGCGCGGCCTGGAAGCGTTCAAAGCTGTATTCAAAGGACGCGAACCCCCGGCTTACTGACTTCAACCGATCGAAGAAATCCATCACCACTTCACTCATGGGCAACTCGAAGCTCAATTGCACTTGACCCCCCGCGTAATGCAAAGCACGCTGGACGCCACGCTTCTCGATACACAGGGTGATGATAGCGCCCAGATAATCTTGCGGCGTCAGGATATGAGCCACGATAATCGGTTCACGCACCTCGGCGATTTCATTGGTCGGCGGCAATTTGGCGGGATTATCGATCTTCAGGATTTCATCTTTGGTAGTCAGTGCTTCATAAATCACCGTCGGCGCAGTTGTGACCAGATCGAGGTTGTACTCGCGCTCCAAACGCTCCTGGACGATTTCCATGTGCAGCAGACCCAGAAAGCCGCAACGAAATCCAAAGCCCATGGCCTGTGAAGTTTCCGGCTCGAAAAATAGCGAGGCGTCGTTCAACCGCAGTTTCTGTAACGCCTCGCGTAGATTGCCAAAATCATCCGAATCAACGGGAAACAACCCGGCGAAGACTCGGGGCTGCACTTTCTGGAAACCGGGTAATGGTTCGCTCGCCGGCTGATCAGCGCCGGTGAGCGTATCTCCGACCGGCGCTCCGTCGATGTCTTTGATCCCGGCGATCACATAGCCTACCTCGCCCGCATTTAATACGGGCTGATCGGTGCGCTTGGGGGTGAAGATACCGACCCCTTCCACCTGAAAGGTCCGGCCGGTAGACATGACCTGAATCTTCTGTTTAGGAACGATGCGCCCATTCACCACGCGCACCAGCGAAATCACGCCGACGAAGTTATCGAACCAGGAGTCGATGATCAGCGCCTTGAGCGATCCGTCCGCTTGGCCCCTGGGCGCTGGAATGTGGGCGACAATCGCCTCCAGTAAATCTTCGACGCCCAGACCGGATTTGGCGCTGACCTGTAGGGCGTGGCTGGCGTCCAGGCCAATGATGTCACCGATTTCGTGCGCCACCCGTCCCGGATCCGCCGAGGGCAGGTCGATCTTGTTGAGCACGGGCAGTACTTCCAGTCCCTGTTCAATAGCGGTATAGCAATTGGCAACGCTTTGCGCTTCGACGCCCTGGGCAGCGTCTACTACCAGCAGCGCGCCTTCGCAAGCCGCTAGTGAACGGGAGACCTCATAGGAAAAGTCCACATGCCCCGGCGTGTCGATGATATTGAGTTGGTAGGTATAGCCATCGCGGGCTGGATAGCGTAACGAGACGCTCTGCGCTTTGATCGTAATGCCGCGCTCGCGCTCCAGTTCCATCGAATCGAGCACTTGATCAGCCATTTCCCGCTGGCTCAAACCACCGCACATCTGAATGAATCGGTCAGCCAGCGTGGATTTGCCATGGTCGATATGGGCGATGATTGAGAAGTTGCGAATGTGATCCAGTTTCAATCCTTGTTCTCTTGGAAATGTGTGCGATGATCGAGAAATTGTGAATGTGATCCAGTTTCAATCCTTGTTGTTTTGGATTGGCCATCGCAGCAAGTACAAAGGGAAATGAAATTATAGCGACATCAGGACATGGAAAGCACATTGATGGGCACAGGCGCGGCCTCCGCTCGCCGCAACACAACAGGCTGAAACCGGACATCGTCCCGCCAGCGCCGTGCTGCAATGCGCACCGCCAGAAAACCCAGTCCTAGCCCTAATGCGCCTAGCAGAATAACCGGTTCCTCGCCGGCGCTAGCGAACGCGGCTTCGCCCAGCAGCGCCCCGGCCAACATCAATGCTAGGGGCAAGAGGTAAGCCAATAGCGCCCCGCGCAACAGGACGCCCTCCGCCAGTCCGACGATGACTTCGTCGCCCGGACACAGCGGCAAATCGGAAATCGCTCGCGTTCGCACCTGGCGACCGCTCCACACCTTCGACAGCGTCGCTGTGCCACAGCCGCTGCTCGCCTGGCAACTGCCACAGGCCGACCGCCGCTCAATTTCCACCCAGGCGTAGCCATTGCCAGCCTCCGCCACCCTGGCGCGCTCCTCAATCATGGTTTGGCCGCCTCCGGAGTATATTCAATCGAAGTCGCAATGCGTTGCACAGTGGCGGCGGGCACTTCGCCCACCACGAGCACTTGGTGCCCTGCGATCACCGTACCGAAAGCATTCATCGAGCCGAGCCGCGATTGCCCTTGTAACAGGGGAGGTTGATGATCCAGCTTTTCCAGAAACACCGAGATCGTAGCGAGACCATCAGCGAACACCAGATGTTCGGTCGGATGTCCCCCGGACGCTTCCGTGAAGCGGTTGTGCAACACCTTGGCAAACCCCTCGGGCAATGGGCCAACCCGCCAGGCGGACTCTGCGACCGGTTCGCCGGCTGGAGACGATGGTTCTGGATTGCCTGGCTCCCCTGAAATCAATGCGGCCTCTGGCGGCGCGGCAGGGGATTGAAAGGCGGATTCATCGATATGCGGCTTGACCTGTAAGTCGGTGAACATCAGCTGCTCCATCGGCTGACCCTGCTCGCTCAACAGCGCCGAACGCAGTAACAGGCCATTACCTTCATCCAGCCATAATCGATAGCCAAACCGCCAGGCATCCCGAGGTTTGATGGCGATCACCTGTGTGTCCAGACCGGCGATGCGATCCTCACCGAGCATCTCGAAAGCATAGTGACTTTCCAGCCGCCCCAGTTCGCGAGGAATCGATAGAGGGAACGGAGAGCGCTGATAATCACTGCCTGGGAAAGTGGCCTGTTGGCGTGGCAACAGGCAAACGACATGATTATTCGCCACCACAACTTCACGGGGCGGACCGTTCAGAGAAAACAATCGTTGCCGCTCACCGTTAGGACCACTGCCGTGAATAATCCGCATGGATTCCACATGGGGACCCTGAATGTAGATGAAAGTGCCTTCGTAATTCAGTGTTTGCGTGGCTTCAATCATTCGCTCCAACCATTGTCGCGCTTCTTTGAGCGCCCGTGGGGAAGAGTCGGTCCACCCGATGGGAGACAGAGAACCGGCGGCAAGCGCCAACGCGGCGCAAGTCAACAATTTTCGCTTCATTCGCGAGGAGCGTCAGCGGGAAGCTTGATAGCCGACCATGCGCACATAGGGCAGCATGCCATTCACGCTGTTCCTGGAGGCATAGCTATTATGGTTTACCAGATAGCTGTTCAACCGGGCTTCAACCGGTTCGTTGGCGTCGCCAGCCGACGGGGTCAGCGATACGGTCTGGAGCGGCGGAGAGATCATAGTGGGAGAAGAGGAAATATCAGCGGCCAGTGAGGCCGTGGGCGCGAAGGTGGCGTCGCTCTGGTTTAATTTCAGTCCGAACAGGGCCACCAGAACCACCGAAGCGGCGAGCGCGAAACCGGTCACCGGTTTGTACCAGGACGGTAGTGGTCGGGTAGTGACGCGCGACAAAGGTTCATTCGCTACAACCTGGTGGATGCGATCGCTGAAACGGGTATCCAGCGCCGCGGGGATATGGCTCTGCAAGGCATCGCTGATTAAATGATAGCGCTCCCATCGCCCCTGCCAATCATCATCCCGACTTAACCGGCGCAATGCCAGGGGGATCTCCGCATTTGCCAACTCATCATCAACCATTGCTGAAAGCTGACTGGCGACGATATCAACGGGGGGGATGGTTGGCGCTAAGATTTCTTCAGCCGTTTTATCAGCCATGACTCTATCCCGAAACTAGCTCAGTAGTGGACGCAGTTTGGCGTCAATCGATTCCCGGGCCCGGAAAATCCGGGAACGCACCGTACCGATTGGACACCCCATAGTTTGGGCGATTTCTTCGTAACTCATGCCTTCAAGCTCCCGGAGCGTGATTGCGGTGCGCAAATCTTCCGGCAAGTCTTCAATTGCTCTGAACACGGTCGCCTCGATTTCATCCTTGAGCAGGAGTCTTTCGGGAGTCTCGTACTCTTTGAGCAAGGACTGGCCTTCATATTGTTCAGCCTCCTGGGCGTCGATATCGGAACCCGGCGGACGCCGACCTTGCGCGACCAGATAGTTTTTGGCCGTATTGATAGCAATTCGATAGAGCCATGTATAGAACGCGCTGTCTCCACGAAAGCCGGGCAAGGCGCGATACGCCTTGAGGAAGGCTTCCTGGGATACATCCAAAGCTTCGCTCGGATCATGCACATAGCGGGAGATCAACTTGATAATCTTGTACTGGTACTTGCGCACCAGCAGATCGAACGCGCTTTTGTCGCCTTTCTGTACCCTTTGGACCAGTTCTCGATCCAGATGCCCTTCGCCCATCCGGGCAGACCCCTTTCGACTCAATGGCAATCTCCATGCGACCGTCACGGTAGACCGATGGCCATTACGTAAGTTCGCAGACTCGCCGGGATATGGTTATAGTTGTGGCGTGATATGAGTAAAGTATGACACTACCGCGTGTCTAATAGTAAACCCAGCGCCTTGAAACGATACCTTATTCTTGGAGTGGCTCACAAGTCATGACTTCGCTTGTTGACCTTCAGGTTCGCGTTATTAGCTGCAGCGGCGCCGGTCTCGGTCTGGCGCCGCGGTTGGCTCAAACCAGCATATTGCCATTGACTTGATTATTGGCGGTAGGCAGGACGTGGCTGGAAATCGTCGTTAGAGTTTCAATCGCTTGAATATGCTTTCCGGGATATGAATGATGATCAGCATGATCCAGCGCCAGAACCAGGGCAAGTAGACTTCATTCCGGCCCTGGTCGACGGCGGCGACGATGCCCTGGGCGATTTGATCGGGCTGCGCCCACAGCAATCCCTTTTTCTCGAAAGCAGCGGTCATCGGAGTGTCGACGAATCCCGGTTTGACGGTGATCACTTGGACGCCCTTGCGGCTTAACCGATTGCGCAGTCCTTGCAGGAACAAAGTGACCATACCCTTTGCGGCGCCATAGACATAGTTGCTTTGCCGGCCCCGGTCGCCGGCAACGGAACCGATGGCGATCAAAGTCCCACGTCCCTGTGCTTCAAAATCGTTGGCCAGCAGCGTCGCCAGACTGATCACGCTAAGCGCGTTAGTGTGAATTGCGGCCAGCGCCGCCGGCGCCGACTGTTGGCAAACCGATTGATCAGGCAGTATGCCATGAGCGATCAGCGCTATATCAAGATTGCCGAGCGCTTGATGGACCCGCTCCAACAGCGCGGAATGCTGGTCGATCCGGTCCAGGTCCAGGCTTTCCTGAACGACCGGCTGGCTAGAACGGATTTCCAGATCGCAGGCGATGGTTGCCAACCGTTCTATATTGCGTCCGACCAGATAGAAGCGCGCGCCGGTCGCCGCCCATCGCCGGGCGGTCGCTTCAGCAATGGCTGAAGTGGCGCCGATAATCAGAATGTTGCGCATGTTGTTACCTTGCAGGATGTTTCTCTCGCCTCCTGAGATAGAGGCCGGAAGCGAGGGCGTCGTTCATCTGTCCATGACTCTTCGCCAGAAGCTGGATGAAAATCTTGGATCCACATATTCGCTGAATTTTCGCCACTGGGGGAAATACTGGCGAAAACTGTCCCCGCTCATCCGGGCGTCCTTGGCCGGATAAACCGCCCCGTCAGCCTGCCGGGTCACCTCGTCGAGTCGCCCCAGCAAGTCCAGGGTGCGTGATCCCTGATTGGGAAAGTCCAGCGCCAGGGTCACGCCGGGCCGGGGGAAGGACAGTAATCCGCCCGACGTCCTTTCGCCAAAGCGTTTCAGTACGGCCAGCATTGATCCCTGCCTGCTGGCGGCGATGCGAGCCAGGATTTCCCGCAGCGCGTCGCGGGCGTTTGCAGGGGGAATAACGCACTGGTATTGGAACAAGCCGCGCGGTCCATACAGCCGGTTCCAGTGCAACAGATTATCCAGCGGATAAAAGAACGGTTGATAGGGCGTGAGTCCACGCGCCGGACGGGGCAGATGGTAATAGAACCGGTTAAAATCGCCCACGCTGAGACGGTTTACCAGCGAGAAGGGCGGCATGAATGGGATGGTCAAAGCGCGGCGCTCCAGCGGTGGGGATTTCCGCAGACCGGGCGGCGCATGTATTCCCGCCAGGTAAATCCCTCGACCCAGAATTTTACCGGTAGCGGCGCAGTCGATCCAGGACACAATGTAGGGATAGCGCGCCTCGTATTCGGCATCGATGGCTAGGAACTCGTCCAGGTTAGCGAAGCGGCGATTTTCAGCGACGATCCACGGATTGGCGATGCGCTGCAACCGGATTTCCACCCAGGTGATCAGGCCGGTCAGTCCCAATCCGCCCACGGTGGCCTGAAACCAGTCGGGATTCTGTTCCGATGGTAAGCATTCACCTCCCTCCTTTGAAAAAGGGGGGTTGGGGGGGATTTCGCGCGGGCGATGGGGCCAAAATCTCCCCTCACCCTCCTTTGCCAAAGGAATGGTTACTTCCGGCGTACAGAGTCGCCGACTGCCATCGGAGCGCCACAATTCAAAAGCGCGCACCTGGCAGCCGAAACTGCCGGCGACATGATGGTTTTTACCGTGTACGTCGTTGGCGATAGCGCCGCCCAGGGTCACAAACTGGGTGCCGGGAGTTACCGGCAGGAACCAGCCCTGGGGGACGACGAGCGCCAGAATCTCGGACAACAAGACCCCGGCTTCAGCCCGCAATACGCCGGTTGCTGGATCGAAGGCGATGAAGCGATCCAGCCCGCGCGTCAGCAGCAACGCGCCGTCATTGTTCAGGCAGACATCGCCGTAACTACGGCCATTGCCGAAGGGTAGGCAGGAAGGCGGCTTCTCGGGTAGAACCAGGAATTGCCGGTCGCGGCAGGGGACGACTTGACGCGGCTGGGAAGGCGGAAAGCGACCCCAACTACCGGGTGCGTAATTCAGGTTTAATACAGCAGGACTCATTTTGGCAGCGCGCCCAGAAAGATCAGTACGCAGGCCAGCAGCACATAGCGGCTATGCGTATCGGTAACGGCGAAGAGAATAGGATCGTCGCGCATCTCGCCGCGATGCGTGACCAGCCAGACCCGGCTGATCCAGTATAACAGCGCCGGGCAGAGCAGCCAGATCATCATGGGTTGGCCGTAAAGCGCATGACTGGTTTCAGTATTGACATACAGCGCCAGTACCAGCACCGCCAGATAACCGGCTGCGCCGCCCAGGCTTTGCAGGATGCCCAGATCATCGACATGATAACCTCGCCCCCGCGCGCTTAACTCGCCTTGTTCCCGCAAGGTCAGCAATTCAGCATAGCGCTTGACCAGTGCCAGGCTCAGAAAGAGGAACATGGAGAACGCCAGCAACCAGAACGAGGGCATGATTTGCACTGCCGCTGCGCCAGCGATGATCCGCAGGGTGTACAGCCCGGCCAGCACGATAGCATCCAGCATCAGCGTCTGCTTGAGCCGTAGCGAGTAGGCGAGGGTTAAGACGTAATAGATGGCCAGTACTGTCGTGAACCACGGATGAATCAGCAGGCTCAGGCCAAAGGCGGCCACCAGGAGCAACGGAATAGCGGTGATGCCCTGAGCAATCGGTAGCTTGCCGGCGGCGAACGGACGCTGGCGCTTGTGGGAATGGCGACGGTCGGCGCTGAGGTCGAACAGATCGTTGAGCAGGTAAACGCTGGAGGCGCACAGCCCGAAGCTCAGAAAAGCCAACAGCGCTAATAGCAGTTTATCCGGCTGATCCCAGACATGACCGGCGGCCAGCGGCACGAAGATCAAGCCGTTTTTGAGCCATTGATAAAACCGTAAGGCCCTAACCCAGCGCCATAACGATTTTTCCCTGGTATTGAAAACCTGTTCAACTTCGCAAACGGCTTGCGCTTGCTTGATTAAAGGCAGACTGGCATTGACCATCAAGGCGCGACGAGCCTGTTTCCAGATGGCGAGATCGACGGGGGCGTTGCCGGCATAATCAAAACCGCGTTGGCCGTAGCGTTCCACCAGGATTTCGGCCTTATGCACGCCGGCCAGATTACGCTCGCCGTCGGTCGCCAGCACCTCATCAAAGAGTCCGAGGTGCGCAGCAATCGGTTCGGCGAATTTTCGATGGGAAGCGGTGACTAGGATCAAAATTCGTCCTGCGGCTTTCTGCTCATGAAGAAAGGTCAGCAATTCCGCATTGTAGGGCAAGGTCTCGATATCTATCTCCACACGTTGGGCAATGTGCGCCTTGAGGGTCGCCTTGCCCTGCGCCAGCCAGCGCGGCCAGCGCAAAATGGACAGCGGAGCTTGCTTGAGTTGGACCAACGCCGATTCCAGCAGTAGGTCGGAATTGAGCAACGTGCCGTCAAGGTCGATGCAGAGGGGAATCGGTGTGTTCATTAGACTTGCTCCTTAATAATTTTTGGGTAGTCCTGTAGAAAGTGGTGACTGACTTATAGGATGATTTTAGTGATGGTAAGATGAGCGATAAAAATCCATGATTTATCCACGTTGCCATTCATTAAATGTCGTTAAAAACGGCAGTATTTATAATCATAAACATAACCTCGAAGAGCCAAAAAAAAGCTTAAAGGCAAGCTCGTGATCCAATGTGACGAACTCTGGTCTTTTTTCGGAAATGAGAATGATAAATAATGGGTTTTTCTGACCATCGATCAAAGAGCCGATGAGATCATTGGCGTTTTTGTTGGAGATCAGAGCTAGAAAGGCGCCCAAGGACTGTGGGACTCGTTACCGCCCGTTTATCGACAGTGCACCATCTGCTACACGGATTTCTGAGAGTCCTACAGTGTGACATTCCCCAGCAAACGCCATAAAGCCGTCGGTAAAGAAAGTGGTCAAACGCATAAAATTGAACGCTTTAATTGTACCTTAAGACAACGCGTGGGACCGTTAAACATTATCGGGTGAGGAGTCGGCAGCAGGTTAATCGCCCACCAATCGGCTCTTACCCGGCAATACCCACGGAGCAAGTCGCGCTTGAACCGCCTTCATACGAACAGGTGTTGGCGGGTGCCCGCCAGAATAATGCGCCATCCTGAACCGTCTGCTGGCGCAACCACGCTTCGCAAGCCTCCGGCGGCAACGGCGGACTGGCCAGGAAGCCTTGCAGAGAGTCGCAGTCGTGGTGACGCAGGAACATGACTTGCTCCACAGATTCCACGCCTTCAGCGACAACCGTTAGCTCCAGGTTGTGCGCCAGGGTAATGATGGCGGCGGTGATCGCGGCGTCATCGCTGTCGGTAGCCACATCGCGCACGAAACTGCGGTCGATCTTCAGCGTATCCACGGCAAACCGTTTGAGATAGCTCAGCGAACAATAACCGGTGCCGAAATCGTCAATTGCCCAACGCACACCCATCGCCTGTAACTCGGTGATGGCCGGTGCGCTGGTCGCCTGCTCTACCAGAATGCTTTCGGTGATTTCCAACTCCAAGCGCTCGGCTGCCAATTCATGGGATGCCAGAATATCGGCAATGATCCGCACCAGGGCGCCCTGCTGAAGCTGCCGCGCTGAAAGATTGACCGCCACGCGCGGCATGGGCAATCCCGCTTGCTCCCAGCGCTTCAGCCAACCGCATGCTTCGCGCAATACCCATTCGCCTACGGCCAGAATCAGTCCGGTGTCTTCCAGAATCGGAATAAAGTCGGCGGGCGAAATCGGATCGCTCTGCGCCGGCTGCCAGCGTAACAACGCCTCGACCCCGATGATCCGGCCATCGTCAAGTTGCGCTTGGGGTTGGAAATGCAAGGCGAATTCGCCGCGCTCCAGCGCATGGCGCAAAGCGGTTTCCAGCAGCAAGTGCGCTTGTACCTGTTGGTTCAGTTCGCTGGTGAAAAAGCGATAGGCGGCGCGGCCCTGCTCCTTGGCCTGATACATCGCCGTATCGGCATGCTTCAGCAGGGTATGGACATCGCTGGCGTCGCCGGGGTACAGCGCAATGCCGATGCTGGCCGAGACGAACAGGTCGCGTCCGCTCAGATGGAAAGGCTGATTCATGCGGGCGAGCACCTTTCCGGCGACGTGGCTGACTTCCTCGCTATCGATCACGTTTTCCAGCAACAGGATGAATTCATCGCCGCCCAATCTCGCCACTGTGTCGCTGTTGCGCACGGTATCCATCAGCCGCCGAGCTGCTTTTTTCAGGAGTTCATCGCCCACATCATGCCCAAAGGTATCGTTAATCGCCTTGAAACGATCCAGATCGAGAAATAGCAGCGCCAATTGTTCGCCACTGCGATCAGCCTGGCTCAAGGCATGCTCCAGCCGGTCCTGGAACAGATAACGGTTAGGTAAACCGGTGAGTGCGTCATAGTTGGCCAAATAGGCCATTTGTCCTTCGGCGTGCTTACGCTCGGTAATGTCCTGGATCGTGCCGACCCATCGCTTTCCCGACACTTCCGTGTCGCTCGCCTCTCCTTGCAAGAGGACGATGCGCTCCTCGCCGCCCGGACAGACCAGGGTCGTTTCCTGTTGGAAACGAGTTTCGTGCAGGGGCAGGGTAAAATATTTGCGGATCTGATCGCGCTGATCGAACCTGATGAAACCAAGCATCTCATCGACCGTGGGTGTGAAAGCCAGGGGATGCGCGCCAAAGATGCGATAGACTTCCGCCGACCAGTGCAATTCCGGACGACCTGGCTGCCAACTCCAGGAACCCAGACGGGCAATGCGCTGCGCCTGGTCGAGAAGTTCATGGCTGTTTCGTAAATTTTGGGCCAGTTTATTGAGCGTCAGGGCCAATTGATCAAGTTCATCGTTCGACTGCACCGGCAACGCCGGTTCTCGCCGGCCTTCAACATATTTATGCGCTGCTTTGGCCATTGGGGCCAGCGGTCGCGCCAGGATGCGCGAGAGCAGGACACTGAGCAGACTACCCAGCAAGACTATGGTTAGTACGGCGGCTATCGCCAGCCGCGTCAACCCTTGCCGATAATCCTGCCAGGATTGGTTGCTGGCGGCATTTAAGCGGTGCAGGGACATCTCCAGAGATGCATTGGAGAGCTTCACGTTGGCGAAACCGGCAATCACTTCACCGTAGCTAATCACGAAAAACAGTTCCAGACCTTCGGATGTAGGCCGGATGATCGGTTCTTCTTCGGTCGAACCGGACATCGGCAACGCCAGGGTTGCGCCATACAAACGGTTTTCTGGCGTACCATCGCTCAAAATGCGCCCGGTGCGGTCGCTGACCAGAAAGCGGGATACCGGTAGCCAAGCGCAAACCTGAGCGATTTCCTCGTTCAGTTTTTCGATGTTCAGGCTATAGAGCGGGTTGAACAGCCGGCTCCGCAGGTAGACCGCAGTCGCGCGCAAGGCTTCTTCCTGACGAGTGCTTTCCTCAGCCTCGAAAAAATCCTGCAAGTCCTGCTGCAACCGCGTTGCACCTTGCAAAACCAGGTATCCCGAAGCGCCGAGGACGGCGCCCACGACCAGTGTCAACAACAGCAGAAAGAAAACAATATACCGGCGATTGATGTTCGAGGTAGTCAATCGTCTACCGCCAAAGCCAGCGTTTTCCGCCATTCAGCCAGTCCATCTTGATCGGCGGCGGTCAACCGTTCGAAGCGTTGAATGCCGGACGTTGCCTGAAGCGCATCCGGGCCCATTGGATTTTCATGCATATTCAACAAATTTTTTTCCACGGCGCTTTGCAATTCCAGGTTGATTCCCGGTCGAAACGAATTTGCTAAATGATCGGCCATTTCCGGCACATCGCGGGCGATCATTTTTCACGATTTAAGCGCCGTGGAAGATGTCCTTGAGGATGTCCTGCGCACCCTGGAAAAAGATCCAGTCCGAGTCTCCGGACTCGCAGGGTTCGAATGGGTTGTCAATATATCATTGAACGCAATTTAGTATCATTCAATGATCGTCCGATTAATCATCGGATGATCTTCATCGTGCGGTCCAAAATCGCTGTCCGGGTGCCAAGCCACCACGTCCAGCGCTTCATCCTGTGTGAAAAAGGAGTGCTGATAACCGGTCGGAATATACCAGCCAATGCCGGGTTGCAGCGGATACACACCATCAGGAGTACGGCACTCACCAGTTCCTCCCATAATCACTCCGATCCGTACGGAAGGATGGGTATGTGGCGTCTGGTCGGTATGCGGTGGAATGTGCAAGTGGTTGAGGCAAGGCTCGCCCCAGCGCGGCGGGCAAATCAGTAGCGTATCACTGCACCCATCGATATAGCGTAAGCGCCCAGTTGCCTCCAGCGGGCCGCCGATCTGCCGTAAGCCGCGATAACCAGCCAAGACAATCACCAGGCCACTGCCGCCCTGTACTGAACTCACATTAGGCACGGTGAAGAACATCCCCCGACACAGATCGAAGCGGCCTGCCTCTAGATCGCGCAATTGCGCTTGACCGGTGGTGACCATGCCATAGCAAGTGGCGTCGGCCGGCAGCAACAGGGCATTTTCCAGCCACCCCCAGACCTGTATCGGTGCTAAATCCAACAATAATCCGGGACGGATTTCAAGTAGCACAAAGGTGTTCATGGTGATTGACCGAGAATTCATCGCTCAGGAGGTAATACCAATTCTCATTATGTTAAATGACTCAGTACAGGACAAAAATCCTCAATAGGCTGAAAAAGGACCTCGCAGCTTGCTGCGGGGTATGTATCTCGAATGAGAATCAAGCGGGAACCGGCCTGTAAGCCGGGTTCTGTCGAGGACGGCCATTCATCTGCGACGCTTGTCGCCAAGCGCCTGTAGCGACCTACCCAGGAGCCGTGCGGACCACACGTAAACGCTCCTCTATTTGGTCTTGCTCCGGGCGGGGTTTACCGTGCCGCGCCTGTTGCCAGCCGCGCGGTGCGCTCTTACCACACCTTTTCACCCTTGCCGGTTCTTGCGAACGTGGGCGGTATGTTTTCTGTGGCACTTTCCGTCGGCTTGCGCCGCCCAGGCGTTACCTGGCGCCCTGTCCTGTGGAGCCCGGACTTTCCTCTATGCCATCAGCGGCACAGCGACCGTCCAGCCGGTTCCCAAGGTTTAGTATCCGTTGATCATCTATCGTTCACAAGGCCCCACCAGAAGGCGCAACCCTCATTCCTCCGGCGCCAGGCCGCTCGACAGCGGCGGAAATTCGGGATGGTGGGATTCCTGTTGCCGCACAGCCGGATTGTACCGAAGACAGTTGGGTACGCAGGCGCACTCAAAAGCGATCTTCATCAGCGCAATTCGCCCCTCGTTCTTAAGTTGAAACAGCCGGGGCACCATCCGGTCGCGCAAAGTTTCCGGATCGATGGTATTGACATAGATCTTGGTGCCACCCTCAAAACCCGCTGGCGTCGACACCCGCCATTTAATCAGAATCCGCCATGGCATCGGCACATCCACGTCAGGCGGTTTGTAGTACCACTCTTCGTTACAGGGAATCTCCGCGCCGGCGGCAGCATGGCAGCCATGTACCAGATCAGACATGGCGCGCAGTTCTTCCGGGGAGTGATTCCACGGCTGGCTACGCTCGCTCTTGGAGAAAATCTCCAGCGTCGGATAGCGATGACCAAAACCGGCATAAGCGATGGCATGATCGTTTTCGGCGACGACCAAATTGCGGTAGGCGGCGAAATTAACCGCTGCTTCGTTGTAAATATTCGGGTTGGCTCGCACCCTTTGCAACTCCACCTCGTTCTGGACGCCGCGCTCGTCAATCGCCACCAGTTGCTTGTGCAAGTGATCGAAAGACGCCCCCGCCGGTTTCAACCAGTTCTGGAAGACCGCGACATAACGCACGTAGCGATTATTGACGTATAAATCGCGCATGGCGTCGATGGTGAAGCGCAAATACTGGTAATGCTCTTCCGGTGTCAGCGCACCCGAGGACGCCAATTGATGATTATGAGTTGCGCCGTCGACGAAATGGCGCCGGGCGACGACCACTTCATGGCCGCCGCCGAAAAAGGCATTCGCCATTTGCAACTTCTCGTCCTGGGACAGCCGGTTACAGGCGGTATCATCCATACCCGCAGCCTTGAGGCGCTGTTCCACCACCTGCAAAACGTGGTGGCGACCGGCTTCCGAAGCCAGATAATCACATTTGTGAGCTTCAATGGCGTCAGGAATCCGGTAGCCAAAGTTCTTTTGCCAATAGTCAAAGGACACGATCTCGAACAGATTGGGGATGCGCCGGAATTCCGCGACAGTATTGAACAGCGCATCGGCGTGGAGATGGCGCAGGGTCGTAAAACCCCCATCGGTTTTGACTAAACGCGCCTTCTCGGGTGGAGTTTCCAGATAGCGCCGAGTGCAAAACGAACAGTGAGCGTCCCTCTGAGTCGGTTCAAGGGGCAAAGGATTGGGCATGCTAACGCCCAAAGGTCGATTGCCCCGACCGGGAACGGTCCAGACTTCCGTTCCTGTAAAGGGATTCACCTGTTTGATGGTCCCGTCGGCCATCCGCATCAAATAATTGGATTCAGGGATAATCTGCGGCGACATGCCCAGTGTGCCTCGCTGTTGCGTTTGGTAATGAGTCTGCGTTACTTCATTCTAGTCCAGACACGCCATTCGCTCCATGTGACTTCAAGCGCTGGGCAGAGTAAGAGGAAAGCCCAGTGCGCAAAGCTCCGCCGCCACCATATCGACCGCTTCGCCGACAACCGACGCTACCTCGGAAGACAGTTCAGCGCCCAACTCCATATCTGCCGGAACCACGCCAATTAACGTGATTGCGCGTGGCGCTTCCTCCATCAGAATCAAGGTGGCCAGCACTTCAGACAACCCGAGTTGATGGGGCGAATAGCGGGCCTGAAACAAGGCGGGTATTTCGGCATCGGCCAGTTTCACCACCGTCGCGGGCGGTGCGCCGGTCTGCACCGCATCACAGATGAGTAAATGATCACAACCGGCCAGGGTGTCGAGCAAATCCATGCCCACCGTGCCGCCATCGACTACTTCCACTTCGGGAGGCAGATCATAGCGTTCCGCCAACGCCTCGACCACTCGCACCCCGACGCCCTCGTCCCGGAGTAGGATATTGCCAACGCCCAGCACAATGACCCGGTTCATGAATGAAAGCCCTTTCCCCCACTCGAGGCGAGAGAACAGGGCGATGGAATCAATGCTGGAAAGATGAGGCTATCTTGCCAACTTGTTAATCTAAAAAGCAGCATGGCCGGCTTCCAGCGAGTTTAATAGAGTGAACCTGCTTAAATGGAATTGATTCCACAAGAACCCTCGAAGAACCTCATTCCGATCAATGTCTGGACCAGCAACCAATCTGAAAGGCTCCTCCCCATTCGACGACATTCCTTTTTAGCCTATGATCCGGGAAATTCGGCTTTGCCACGACTAGCGAAGAATTCCGAATCGTTTTGGGGTTCTAGGAATTGCGTTACACTTTATACCTTGTCTACTCACTTAGCTACCGAACACCGATCACCGACCATGACCAGCAGCGCCGAACTTCGCCAACTGTTTCTAAGCTACTTTCATGACCACGGCCACGAAGTGGTGGCCAGCAGTCCCTTGGTTCCTATTAACGACACCACGCTGTTGTTCACCAACGCCGGCATGGTGCAGTTCAAGGATGTCTTCACTGGCCGCGACCTGCGCTCTTATCGCCGGGCCGCCACCGCTCAACGCTGCGTGCGCGCCGGTGGTAAGCACAACGATTTGGAAAACGTCGGCTACACCGCCCGTCATCACACCTTTTTCGAGATGCTGGGCAACTTCAGTTTTGGCGACTATTTCAAGACCAACGCCATTCATTTTGCCTGGGAGTTTCTAACCGGCATTTTGAAACTGCCGGCAGACAGGCTGTGGGTCACGGTCTATGAAACCGACGACGAGGCTTATCAAGTCTGGGCTGAAGAAATTCAGGTGCCTCGCGAGCGCATTGCCCGCATTGGCGACAAGCCCGGCGGCAAGCGTTACGAAAGCGACAATTTCTGGGCGATGGGCGATACGGGTCCCTGTGGCCCCTGTTCGGAAATTTTCTACGATCATGGTCCGGAGATCGCCGGTGGTCCTCCTGGTACGCCGGATGAGGACGGCGACCGTTACATCGAGATTTGGAACCTGGTGTTCATGCAGTTCGACCGCAGCGCCGACGGAACGCTGACGCCTTTGCCCAAGCCTTCGGTAGATACCGGCATGGGGCTGGAGCGATTGGCGGCGGTCATGCAGGGCGTCCACAGCAATTATGAGATCGACCTGTTTCGCCATCTGATCCAGGCCGCCGCGCAGGCCACCGGCGCGCAGGATTTAGCATCCAGTTCGCTCAAGGTGATTGCCGACCACATTCGCGCCACCGCGTTTCTTATCACCGATGGCGTGTTGCCATCTAATGAAGGGCGCGGCTATGT
This sequence comes from Gammaproteobacteria bacterium, assembly GCA_024235095.1. Taxonomy (NCBI): domain Bacteria; kingdom Pseudomonadati; phylum Pseudomonadota; class Gammaproteobacteria; species Gammaproteobacteria bacterium. The sequence continues at coordinate 1,064,709 of JACKNC010000001.1, read as the reverse complement.
ATTACGCCGCATCATGCGCCGGGCCATTCGCCATGGTTATAAGCTGGGAGCTGAAGGTTATTTTTTCCACACCCTAGTTGCGCCACTGGTTGAGGAAATGGGCGCGGCTTACCCGGAACTGCCTGCCGCTGCGGAACAGGTGACGAAGGTGATTCGCCAGGAAGAAGAGCGTTTCGCCGAAACCTTGGCGCATGGCATGAAACTGCTGGAGGAAAGCATCGCTGATCTGTCGGGGACAGTTATTCCCGGCGAGGCGGTCTTCAAGCTGTATGACACCTACGGGTTCCCGGTCGACCTCACGGCTGACATTGCCCGCGAACGGAGTTTGCAACTGGACATGGCTGGTTTTGACCGTGAGATGGCCGCACAACGGGAGCGTGCCCGCGCTCACAGCCGCTTTGGTGTCATGGCAACGCATGAAGCCAGTTGGGAGAGCGTTGCTGCTACGCCGTTCAACGGTTATGACCGGGTGGAAGAAAACGCAACTGTGATCACGCTAATCCATGATGGCCAAGCGGTGGAGACGCTGAACGCGGGCGAAGAAGGTGCTGTCGTCCTGGATCACACCCCCTTCTATGCGGAATCCGGCGGTCAGGTCGGCGATACCGGCTGGCTGCGCGCGGATGGCGTGGCGTTCGCGGTGCGCGATACCCAAAAACAGGGGGAAGGCGTGTTTACCCACATCGGCGTGATGCAGCAGGGCCAGTTAAAGCGCGGCGCGCAAGTGCTGGCTCAAGTCGACGTTGCTCAGCGTCAGGCGACCGCCCTGCATCACTCCGCGACCCATCTCATGCACGCCGCCTTGCGCCAGGTGCTCGGTCCCCATGTGACGCAGAAAGGCTCACGAGTTGATCCGCAGCGGCTGCGCTTCGACTTCTCGCATTTTGAACCGGTGACGCCGGAACAACTGGAAACTATCGAGCGGCTGGTCAACGCTCAGATTCGCGGCAACGTGGCGGTGGAAACGACCATCATGGCCCCGGAAGAAGCCATCGCCGCCGGCGCGATGGCGCTGTTCGGCGAGAAGTACGGCGACCAGGTGCGCGTACTGAAAATGGGCGATTTCTCCACGGAATTGTGCGGCGGCACCCATGTTCAGCGGGTCGGGGACATTGGTCTGTTCAAAATCGTTGCCGAGAGCGGCGTTGCAGCGGGGGTGCGGCGCATCGAGGCGGTCACCGGTGAGCAAGCGCTGAACTACATCGCTTCCCTACAGGAGCGCGCCCGGCAGACAGCGCAACTGGTCAAGGGTGACCGTGATAACTTCCCGGACAAGGTGCGGCAACTGGTGGAACGCACCCGGCAGTTGGAGAAGGAAATTGAACAACTCAAAGGTCGCCTGGCCAGCGGTCAGGGCGCAGATCTGCTGGGTCAGACCGTGGACGTGGATGGCATCAAAGTGCTGGCTGCCCGCCTGGATGGCGTCGACGCCAAGACCCTGCGCGAAGCCGTGGACCGTTGCAAGGAGCAACTGAAGACGGCGGCGATTGTGCTGGCGACGGTCGAGGGCGACAAGGTGCGCCTGGTAGCGGGCGTGACGCCGGGAGAAACGGCGCGCATCAAGGCCGGCGATCTGGCGAACATGATCGCGCGTCAGGTCGGCGGCAAGGGCGGTGGGCGACCTGATCTGGCCCAGGCCGGCGGAACCGATCCGACTCAACTTGACGCCGCGTTGCGTTCGGCACCGGAGTGGGTGCGCGCACAATTGGCGTAAAAGCAAACGCAAACTTTGAGAAACAGATAGTGATCAAATCAATGGCGTCTGATTCACATTCTCTAGCGTCGGGCTATTCGATAGCCTTCGTCATGGTAGTCACCGGTTTCGTCACCAGTCTATTAGTAGCGAATATCATTGCAGTCAAGTTGATTGAAATTGGCTCCTGGATCATGCCGGCTGGAGTGATCATTTTTCCAGTCAGCTACATTCTGAGCGATGTATTGACCGAAGTGTACGGATACCATCGCGCCCGGCAGGTCATTTGGCTGGGCTTCGTGTGCAATTTGCTGGCGGTGCTGGCCATTGCTGTGGCGCAGTTCTTGCCACACCCCAGGTTCTGGGATGGACAAACCGCTTTTGAGCGCATTCTCGGTTATGCGCCGCGTTTGTTGTTGGCTTCGTTCCTGGCGTACCTGGTTGGGGAGTTTGTTAATGCCTATGTGTTGGCGCGCATGAAAATTCTGACTCAAGGACGCTGGTTATGGACTCGCACGATTGGGTCAACCCTGGTCGGACAGTTACTGGATTCCGGGGTATTTATCACGGTGGCGTTTGCGGGCGTATTGCCGCAGGATGCGTTGTTCACGGCGATTGGGGTGCAATGGCTGATCAAGTGCGCCTATGAGGCTGCTGCGACGCCGCTGACCTATTGGGTAGTGGGTGTTCTCAAGCGATACGAGGGAGTGGATGTGTATGACACCAGAACGGATTTCAATCCGTTGAAGGTGCATGGTTGATAAAAATGGATGCGAACCTGTTGCTGATGGTTTCTTTCAGGTTCGAGAATCCAAAAAAACTACCCGCTCCGCGGGCAACTGCTTGGCGATGGCCTGACTTCCGCTATAATCGCGCCCTTTATGATGATCGTAGCGCCCCTACGGTCAGATTTCGATAGCACATTCCTCAGCAGAGACATTGCATGGCGCTGATTGTACAGAAATATGGCGGCACCTCGGTTGGCACGATCGAGCGTATCGAGAACGTTGCCGAAAAAGTCATGGACTGGCGCGAGCGTGGCCATCAGATGGTGGTCGTGGTTTCAGCCATGAGCGGCGAGACGGACCGCCTGATCGGCTTGGCCAAGGCGATTTCCCCCCGTCCTCACCTCCGCGAAATGGATGTCCTGCTGGCGACTGGCGAGCAGGTCACCATCGCGCTTTTATGCATGGCGCTGGAAAAACGGGGCTGCTCCGCCCGTTCTTATACGGGCGGCCAGGTTCGCATCCTCACCGATAACGCCTTCAATAAGGCCCGTATTCAGGATGTGGAAGTCACCGCCATGCGCAACGACCTCAATGCTGGGCGGATAATTGTGGTTGCGGGGTTCCAAGGCGTAGACGAAGATGGCAACATTACCACTTTGGGGCGAGGCGGATCGGATACCACGGGCGTAGCGCTAGCTGCTGCGCTCAAGGCTGACGAATGCCAGATCTATACCGATGTGGATGGGGTGTACACCACTGATCCACGTGTGGTTCCTGAGGCGCGCCGGCTGGATCGCATCACCTTTGAAGAGATGCTGGAGATGGCCAGCCTTGGATCCAAGGTTTTGCAGATTCGCTCGGTGGAATTCGCTGGCAAACATAATGTCCCACTTCGTGTGCTCTCTTCCTTTCAGGAAGGCTCGGGCACATTGATTACCTTTGAGGAAGCGTTTGAGACGGATCCAATGGAAAAAGAGCTGATTTCCGGCATTGCCTTCAATCGTGACGAGGCCAAGCTCACTGTATTGGGCGTTCCCGACCGACCAGGCATTGCCTATAGCATCCTGGGGCCGATCTCGGCCGCGAATATCGAAGTGGACATGATTATTCAGAACATTGGCCACGATGGCACGACGGATTTCACGTTCACCGTGCATCGCAATGACTATGAGCGGACGCTGGAAATTCTCAGGGAACATGCTGTCAGTCTAAACGCCCGTGAGGTTTCCGGCGACACCCGGATCGCTAAACTCTCGCTGGTTGGCATCGGCATGCGTTCCCATGCCGGCGTTGCCAGCAAGATGTTTGCAGCCTTGGGAAAGGAAGGCATCAATATCCGCATGATTTCCACTTCCGAGATCAAGATTTCGGTGGTGATCGACGAAAAGTATCTGGAGCTTGGGGTGCGCGCACTGCATGAAGCGTTCGAGTTGGACAAGGCGAACTGATCTCATCGTTGGCTGATAGAGGATATCCTTATTCATTTGCTGGCGGGAGCGAACCGTTTACCGGTACGGACTGTCAAAAAACCGCAAGACGACCTGGTGCTGTTAATGGAGAACAAGGAGTAGCCTAATATGTTGATTTTGACACGTAGAGTTGGGGAAACGCTGATGATCGGCGACGAAGTGACCGTAACCGTGCTGGGCGTGAAAGGTAATCAGGTTCGCATCGGGGTTAATGCTCCGAAGGACATTGCGGTGCACCGCGAGGAAATCTATGAGCGGATCAAACGCGAGCAGGATGGTTCTGCTCCAGGCGTCGGACAATCGCCTTCCGGTTCCGAGTTCTGATTCGGGTCTTTACGCCAGTGGTTTCTGGCGGTATCCTTAACGACTCGCAATGGTTGCGTATCCGACGTAATTTGGAGAGATGGCCGAGCGGCTGAAGGCGCTCCCCTGCTAAGGGAGTATGGGGTTAAAAGCTCCATCGAGGGTTCGAATCCCTCTCTCTCCGCCAGTTTGCTGGATTGTGCGTGATTTGACAGTGATCATCTTGTCCCGCATAATTCGCGCCCTTCTTTAACGCGCCCGTAGCTCAGTTGGATAGAGTACCTGGCTACGAACCAGGGGGTCGGGAGTTCGAATCTCTCCGGGCGCGCCAAATAGATCAACGCCTTGCCGCTATTTTCGGCAGGGCGTTTTCATTGGGTGTGCCGGAATTTGTGCTGACCAGTCTCGGCGTACTAATCCGCTCGGCGTGATCTTGCAAGTGTTTAGCCCCGAGATGCGCATAGCGCATCACCATTTCCAGGCTGGCTCATCCGCCCAGTTCCTGCAGAACGTTCAGCGGCGTCCCGGCCTGAACATGCCAGCTTGCCCAAGTGTGGCGAAAATCGTGCCAACGAAAATCCTCAATGCCTGTGCGCTTCAACGCTTTGCGCCAGGCGTGGTTATTAGCGCGGGTCACTGGATTTCCCTGGTAGGTGAAAACTCGGGTTGAATGCTGGCCTTGTTGCTCCCGCAAAACAACCAGCGCATTGGCGTTAAGCGGTACAGAAATTGCTGCTGTCCACCCTTTGTCTGGTCAGCATGAATCCAGGCGTGATGCTGTTCAAGGTTGACCTGATTCCATTCCAGTTCAACCACGTTGCTTTCCCGTAATCCGGTCGCCAGCGTAAACCTGGCCATGGCCGCTAAATGCTCTGGCAGTTCGACAATCATCCGGTCAGCTTCCTCGTGGGTCAACCAGCGGATCCGCCGATTGGGTTTTGGCAACATGCGCACGGTCGGAACATGCTCCAGCCAGTCCCATTGCTTCTTTGCGGCGTTCAGGATAGCGCGGACAATCTCAAGTGTCCGGTTGACCGTCGCGTTAGCTACACCTGTTTTTAGTCGTTCCTTCGTCCATCGATCCAGCGTTTCTCGATTGATCTGTTTCAGCTCCAGTTCCCCCAAGAGTGGATTGAGTAACCGCAAGTGCCATTTGGCGTCATTTAAATATTTCCCGTACGGTTGCTCCTCAAGCCAACGCACTACGGCTTCCTGCTATGTATGCCGTGGCTGTTCGCCTAGCTTGACTTGCCGCCAGCACTCGGCCTTACGGGTATCGTGGTATTCCTGCGCCTGTCGGCGGTCGGTAGTTGCAGTAGTTTCGCGTAGCTCGCGGCCGTCCGGAGTCGTGAAGCGGATCCACCAGACCGTACCGCGTTTGTAGAGTGACATATCGTGGTCTCCTGCGCCGGTCGCGCCTGTTGATTATGGTTGTTATTGATCCAGGTTGTCACTGCAATCGCCGAGATCATGGCGCGGCGTCCCAGCTTGACGATGGGAGAAGCGCCTTGTTGCGCGAAGCGGCGCACGGTTTTGGTGCTGATGCCGCCAAGTTGGCGGGCGACTTTGTCGAAGTTCCAGAGTAGGACATTGGGGGTAGTGTTCTAGATTTGGATATGCTATATTTTAGAAATTGTATTATAGCCTTTCCAATGATTATCCCTACATTATCAACGAGCTGAGTGTTAATCAAATTGTCTAATGACTGTAGAAAACCTCTTTAGAGACTCTAAATTTATAGAGGAGGTGCTACGATGAACGCTGAATGGCTGTTTGATGCACGTAAAATTCCTGATGAAGTGATGAACTATATTCGGTGAATTGGGGTTCGAGCGGTTGAAGAGAAGCATTATAGCCCAGAACTTGTTGCTGATTTTTTAGGTATTGATCGAACGAGTATTTATGACTGGCTTTGCAAATATCGTTATGAAGGAGAAGAGGCTCTGGATACCTGGAAAGCGCCGGGAGCTGCGTGTATTATTACGCCAGCGATTGATCGATGATTAAAAGAAACGATATTAAAGACAACGCCTGCGGATCATGGTTATGATACGGTTTTATGGACTTTGGATATTCTGGTTCATTTATTGAGTGAGTCCTTTGGTATCGGGGTATCGGATGCCACGGTGCGCCTTCACTTACATGAGTTAGGGCTCAGTTGTCAAAAGCCTTGCTATCGTGCGATAAACCAGGATAAAGGGCAAGTTAAAAAGTTTGTTAATGAAGGATTAAAGAGATTCAGAGGTTGGCTTTGTCTTGCTAATAGTTATCCCCACAAAAATCATGCTGGAGCTTTTTCGGGATTAGCATATTGAGTATCAGGGAGCCTAAAAAATGATTTGACTCTCTCCTTAAATGCTTTTAGCTTTTCCAAAGCAGAATAAACGCGCGCTCTGAAATCAGCTCGGTTTTTAATCGGCTCTTTTTCCAGATGACCATTTTTGATCTCATTCCAAACCTGTTCATCCGGATTTAACTCGGGGGAATGCGTCGGAAGAAAAAAGAGACGAATTTGTTGCCGATGCGTCTCAAGAAAGGCTTTGACCTCTCCTGAAGTATGATAGGATGCGTTATCCGCAATCACAATTAATGGGCGCTTTCGACCTTCTAATGTCTTCTCCAGAAACGCAATGAAAACTGCACTCACTAATTTTTCAGTGGTCACCTCAAACATGAACTCCCCGGTCGCCGTGACCATCGATAAAATATGAAACCCACCCCGGTCATCACTCACTTTAATTTCCGGAGGATGCCCCACTAACCCCCACGTCCGACCGGAACGCGTATGGCCTTGCACCCACGATTCATCCTCAAACGCAATATCCGCTCCAAGTTTTTGAGCCAACTTCTTAATTTCTTCGAAACCTTCATTAACAAACGTTTTAACTTGCTCCTTATCCTGGTTGATCGCTCGATAACAAGGCTTTTGACAACTTAACCCTAAATCATGCAAATGAAGGCGTACCGTGGCATCCGATACCCAGAGACCAAAGGACTCCTTCAATAAATGAACAATAATCTCTAAAGTCCATAAAACCGTATCATAACCATGATCCGCCGGCGTCGTATTGAGGATCGTTTCTTTTAACCATCGATCAATAGCCGGAGTAATCACACACGGAGCACCGGGCGCTTTGCGAGTATCTAGGGCTTCTTCTCCTTCATAACGATAGTTGCGAAGCCAGTCATAAATACTCGTTCGGTCGATACCCAAAAAATCAGCAACAAGCTCCGGACTATAATGCTTCTCTTCGACCGCGCGAACCGCAATACGCCGGATGTAATTCATCACTTCATCCGGTATTTTACGTGCATCAAACATCCATTCCGCGTTCATTGCCGCACCTCCTCTATAAATTTAGAGTATCTAAAGAGGTTTTCTATAGTTATTAGACCATTTGATTAACGCTCAGTTCGTTGATAATGTAGGGATAATCGTTGGCAAGCCTACTCAAGCGCTTGGAGCGGATATTGGGTTTGCGGATGAATCGTGGATTCAAGGCAATACACGTTCTGGCCGGACGTGGGGCTTAATTGGTCACCCTCCGGAAATTAAAGTGAGTGATGACCGGAGTGGGTTTCACATGTTATCGATGGTAACGGCGACCGGTGAACTGACATTTGAGGTGACCACTGAAAAATTAGTGAGTGCGGTGTTCATTGAATTTCTAAAGCAGGTGTTAGAAGGCCGGGAGCGCCCATTAATTGTGATTGCAGACAACGCTTCTTATCATACTTCAAAAGAGGTCAAAGCCTTTCTTGAGACGCATCGGCAACAGATTCGTTTGTTCTTTTTTCCGCCGCATTCCCCGGAGCTAAATCCTGATGAACAGGTTTGGAATGAGATCAAAAATGGTCATCTGGAAAAGGAGCCGATTAAAAACAGGGCTGATTTCAGACAATATGTTTATTCTGCTTTGATAAAGCTAAAAGAATTTAAGGAAAGGGTCAAATCATTCTTTGGGCTTCCTGATACTCAATATGTTAGTCTCGAACAAGCTCTAGCATGATTTTTATGGGGATAACTATTAGCAAGACAATAAACGATTAGTGAGAAAGACTATTTGTTTCTCCAAGGTGGACAAAATGCATGACATTGTTGTTGGTCTATTTATTAATCGGTATGAATTCTGGGTTTTAGTATAAAAACCATGTCTGGAACACTACCGAGCGCTTGTTGCAGCAGCCGGATGGCGGTGTTGGGGCCCTGGTTGACGGCGGCATCGAACAGTAGCAGGGCCAGGCCATCGGGAAAAGCCTCCCCGTGAATGGGCTGCCAGTAGTCGCGCTCGTAGAGTTCAGTGGCGTCTTCGAGGGTCAAGGTGGCGATGTTCAGGTGCGGATAGGCACGCTTGGAAATGCCGTATTTCGTCTCACCCCCCGGATCAGCGGGGTGATTGGCGTAGCCGCCTTCTTCGGCGATGATGAGGTCAATGCAGCGGTAGAAGTCGCCCATGTCGGTCTCTCTGGAAAGAATGGGCGTAGCTTCGACGGGAAGTGATGAAAAGGCACGGCGATTGTGGCAGGTGTGGCGGTTGGGCGAAAAAAAGGGCGGACCGTGTTTCAAAATGAAAAAATGTTCACGGCTCGTGTTTCAAATTGAAACAATCGGAGGATGATTCAGGGTCGGCACCCGCTGCGGAAATGAATCGAGCATGTTGAATACGTGATGAATCGTGGGTTTTTCCGTTTGCCGTCTCTAAGGGGCATGGGATTTGCTGTTATTCACAGGCATTCGATGGAGTCGGCGTTGATTCCTCCAAAACCTTGTGGGCGTTTTCCGTCAGTGCGGGAAACGCTCGGTTTTTTTATAGTATGGGCATTCAGATGTAGCGGGTGTGTCCTCAGTCGACCTCGCTTTTGGCGTTGTTTTTACAATCACGACCACTTGTTTAGTGACAGAGAGGTGTGTCATGACGAATGTGTTGGAGTTCCCCGCGCTGGGCGAAGCGGTGGATCGCGGTAAGGGAATGGGATCGGCATGTAAGAGCGGGCTTCATCCGTATCTGCTCGATCGATGGAAAGAGGGATGAAAACCGACGCCTTTGATCAGCGGATAATGGACGCCTTTCTCTGCACGAGATCGGGTAAATCAGGACGTTGACTCAAAGAAAGCTCGTTTAGCCGTCAATTTTGACGTAAAACAAGGCATCGTTCATGATGTCTACTTGATGTTAGCCCATCGCCCGTATTGATTTTATTAGAAATTCTTAATAAAATTCTGGCAAAAACTTCAAATATCGGTTATGCAGCGGCGCTCAGCTTTTTCGTTGGGCGTAAAGAGGCCAATGGAGAACAAAATGCAAGATTCATGGCAGTCAGGCGATTCGTACGAATACTACATGGGCAGGTGGAGCAAGCTGATTGCCGAGCAATTTGTAGATTGGCTGTCACCCAGACCCGGGATCCAGTGGTTAGATGTTGGGTGTGGATCGGGTGCCTTGAGTGAAGCCGCAATCGATAGGCACGATCCAGCAGCGGTTATCGCTATTGACCAATCGGAAGGTTTCGTCCGTACGGCTCAGCAACGTCTTGGCAATAAGGCCAACTGCAAAGTAGGAAACGCGATGTCGTTACCACTTGATGACGCATCGGTGAATATCGCGGTATCTGGCCTAGTATTGAATTTCATACCAGAGCCTGAAAAAGCACTCGCAGAAATGAAACGAGTAACCAGTATGAACGGCACTGTTGCGGTATATATCTGGGATTACGCAGAGAAAATGGAATTTCTTAACCACTTTTGGGATGTGGTGGTGGAATTGGATCCAGGTGCATCAGCCCTTCACGAAGGTCACCGTTTTCCCGACTCAAATGCCGAGCAGCTTGTTGATACCTTCAATCACGTTGGTTTATTAGAAGTCGAAGCAGCTCCTCTTGAAATCGCAACGCACTTCAATGACTTTGATGATTATTGGAAGCCGTTTCTCGGCGGCCAAGGACCAGCGCCAACCTATGTGTCGAAATTAGAAGATTCAGAAAAAACCCATCTTCGGGAAACCTTAAAACAGCGTTTACCAGTTGAACAAGACGGCTCAATCGTGTTGTACGCACGCGCTTGGGCAGCGAAAGGAAGAGTGTGATCGTTCAGATCGCCCAACAAGGCCATCAGCCGACCCCAAAAACGCTACGCGTTTTTGGGGTCGGCTGTGATGGCAGGCGTTAGCGCAGCACATCGACAATCCAATGCAACATCAGAAAAGGAGAGAGAAATGGCCGCAATACAGATCCAATACGAAGAAGCGCGCTCTCAAATGCGCCCCGGCGATGTTATAGCCTTTGGAGGAAAGGGGCATTTTTCAGAGATAATAAAGTTCGCCACATTTTCCGATGTATCTCATGTCGGAGTCATTCTGCAAACCAAAATCACAGATGACACGACGGATCGGTTCTTTAACCAAATCATTGAATCCACATCCTTGAATGGCTTCAACGGTGTGAATATCTCCCGTTTCAGTGATCGACTTGAATCCTATGATGGAGAGCTATGGTGGTTGCCTCTAAGCGAAGAAATCCGAAATACACGATTCGACCAGAAGGCTTTTTACGATTTTCTGTTTAACCAGGCCAAAGAACGCAAGCCGTATGATATGCCACAGGCCATCAAGTCGTCACTCGACGCCCTCGACAACTTGCCTTTCGGAATGAACGGCCCTGGTTACAACCGAGAAGATTTCAGCAAATTTTTCTGTTCTGAGCTGGTTGCGGCAGGGCTAGAGAAGGCTGGCGCGGTAGGAACAGTGAATGCATCGGAAGTTACGCCCATTGATCTCTGTCGATGGTAGGCTTGCCAACGATTATCCCTACATTATCAACGAACTGAGCGTTAATCAAATTGTCTAATAACTATAGAAGACCTCTTTAGAGACTCTAAATTTATAGAGGAGGTGCGGCAATGAACGCGGAATGGATGTTTGATGCACGTAAAATACCGGATGAAGTGATGAATTACATCCGGCGTATTGCGGTTCGCGCGGTCGAAGAGAAGCATTATGGTCCGGAGCTTGTTGCTGATTTTTTGGGTATCGACCGAACGAGTATTTATGATTGGCTTCGCAACTATCGTTATGAAGGAGAAGAAGCCCTGGATACCCGGAAAGCGCTCGGCGCCACGTGTGTGATGACTCCGGATATTGATCGATGGTTAAAAGAAACGATACTCAATACGACGCCGGCGGATCATGGCTATGATACGGTTTTATGGACTTTAGAGATCATGGTTAATTTATTGAAAGAGTACTTTGGTTTATGGGTATCGGATGCCACGGTTCGTCTGCATTTACATCAATTAGGACTGAGTTGTCAAAAACCTTGTTATCATGCCTTAAACCAGGATCAGGAGGAAGTTAAAAAGTTTATTAATGAAGAATTTAAAGAGATTCAGAAGCGGGCTCAAGAACTTGGAGCGGATATTGCGTTTCAGGATGAGTCATGGGTTCAAGGCCATACGCGTTCTGGACGGACGTGGGGCTTAGTCGGTCATCCGCCTGAAATTAAAGTGAGTGATGACCGGGGTGGGTTTCACATTTTATCGATGGTTACGGCGACGGGCGAGTTAATATTTGAAGTGACCACTCAAAAATGAGTGAGTGGGGTTTTCATTGCCTTTTTAGAGAAGGCATTAGAGGGTCGAGAGCGCCCATTAATTGTCATCACGGACAATGCGTCTTATCATACCTCGAAAGAAGTCAAAGCCTTTCTTGAGACGCATCGAAAACAAATCCGCTTGTTCTTTCTTCCCCCCCACTCGCCAGAGTTAAATCCGGATGAACAGGTTTGGAATGAGATCAAAAATGATCATCTGGAAAAGGAGCCAATTAAAAACCGGGCTGATTTCAGAGCGCGCGTTTATTCTGCTTTGGAAAAGCTAAAAGAATTTCAGGAAAGGGTCAAATCATTTTTTAGGCTCCCTGATACTCAATACGCTAATCCTGAAAAAGCTCCAGCATGATTTTTGTGGGGATAACTATTAGCAAGACAAGGAAAATATATCAAGATATGTATTACCAATTAAAGGGCGATGCAACCAAGAAAATATCGCGTTTTAACACCGCGTCACCATCTGACTGGAATGTATAAGCGCTAACATGGCGGTCAAGTGGACTGGCGAAAAGCTGCACTTCGCTCCGCATAAACTTTAATTTTGGATTAGAATCAGGACTTTCGCTAGGTAGATTGGTAGGCGGTAATACGTGAATTTCGTAGCTCATTACGCAAATAATCACTCTATAAACTGTGTTTAATTTGATAAAGTGTCTGACCTGTTTTTTTAGCGATCACTTTGAGTGAAAACCAAGCGTGATAGCAACAAGCGAAATGATTACGTTGTGCGCGCTGTTTACGACATTGACACCGTTCAATGCCGGTCAGTTGTTTAAGTTCTCGATGCAGTTGCTCTATAAACCAACGCACCTGGTTCTCATTTTGAACCACCTGCGTGTCAATAGAACCTAGAGTACGATTCGTAATCACCCATTTTCAATGTCACCGTGTGTGGTGACTACCTTGAAAAGCTGCACTTTAAATGGGACTTCTTTAAGTTTAACGGTCAGACCGTATTGGAGTTGTTTGTCCGTCTACTCAATCTGTTGTAGACGAATATAACCTTGTTTTTACTGAGGCTGACGCGACGATTTTCTTTCAAGGTCGTCACGAAGAATTTGTCAAGACGATGGATATATTTGAGATTTTCTGAAGCGGCATACCAGCAATCGAATAAAATTGTTTGTGCTTTAATACCTTTTTCTTCAAACGCTTGTTGCAACATATCTCGAAAGTGATCATTTTTGGTTTTGCCATCAGAATCGGGTGAATAGATGCGAAAATCGAGGGGATGATAATCGTCTTTATAGGTGTGAACTCAATTCACAATCCCAATTCCCCTCACTAAACCATGCGCATTTCCACTATACTGACGTTTCACCAGCGATTCCCGGTCTCTTTCCTAGTCTTTGATTGATAATGGTTTTTTCTAAAAAATTTATCAGTGTTTAATAAAAAATATAGGCTCAATATGGATTCCAGTCAGTTGGCGTTGTTAGGCGACCAGCAGTTCCAAGAGAGGTCTGAGCAAGCCTTTGCCCCGAATGCGGACGTTATGCACGAACTGAAAGAAGCCCAGGTAGAGCGGCAGCTTTTCTTGCGAAATTCCTCGATGGGGTCGCAACCAGGAACGCAACAGGGACCAGAAACCCTCAGCGGTATTAACATGAATCTCATGGAAGCCATCGCCATCGTCGTCGCGGGCGTATTCACCCCGGCTGTGACACACCGTATGATGATCAAAGCCCCAATCCTTCAATGGGTTATAGATTGCATATTCATCGGTATACACCCGGGTTCCCGGGGCGATGAAAGTCTGAAGGAGCGGTTGGATGGTCGCTTGCTGGACATTATCCAGCATCCGGACGACCACCGCGCCGCCGCGCTCAATCATGCCGAGAATCGGCGGCTTTTCCTGCTCCAGGGTGCCTCGACCCCGTGCCCCCTTCAGCCGGCGACGCCGCCCGCGGCGGCCTTTTTTTTCACCGCGTCCGGATGCCCTTTATGCCCGGCCACCATATAGACCTCGTCGCATTCCACTTCCCCCGCCAAGGTGGGTTCGGGTTGGCGGGCGACGATACCTTGGCGCAGTTGCTCGGTCATCCGCTGCACGTCGTCCGGATTCAACGCCAACTCTTGGGCAATCTGGGCATTAGACAAGTTCAAACCCATAAAATATAAACATAATATCCAAATTCGTAACGGCGGGTGGTGGCCGGCCAACACCGTCCCGGTTAGATCGTCAAAAGAGCGATGGCACCCGGCACACCGATATTTCTGTCGCGCCGGTTGGGTCGTGTCGTGACCCTGCTTCGTCACGTTCGCCGCCCCACAATGGGGGCAGTGAACCCCATCGGGCCAGCGCAGTTGGCGGACCGTTTCGTAACACCGGACATCGTCCAGTAGATTCTGAAGGTTGATCATCGACGGGAAACCTGGAGCGCGGCGGTTCAAAACCTCTTCAGTGTAGCTCCTGTCCCTTGGCAGGGCGAGCCATCTTCAACAGCCTGGAATCCATATTGAGCCAAAATATATTGATAAATCATTTAGATGAGCAAAAGAGAGCGGGAATTGCTGACGTTTCACCCTCTCAATTTTTTTGGAAAAGCCTTTATCTTGAACGCAATCATCAAAAATCAGGTAGGCTTCGTTACTATTATTGATCAGTGATTCCGCTAATTTCCACACGCCGTTGGCCGTATGTCTTTCACGTCGTAGATAATCATTAATCGCATCACAGCAATTCCCGGCCTCTTGAAAAGTTCTATTTAATCAGTGTATTATAAAAAGTCGTTTCTTGGCCTCAATTTTGAATTTTTTGGCATGTTTGGATTTAAGACGCATCCGGTGTGGTTTGATCATGAAGAAATTACCTTCTCGCCCTTTACCAAACGCTTTAAATCAATCGGTGTCAGCACCGGCGTTGTTAAACCAAGCACGCCAGGCTTTTGAAAAGATCCCTGACCCCTGCCGTTATGGTCATAGGCTTGCCAACGATTATCCCTACATTATCAACGAACTGAGCGTTAATCAAATTGTCTAATAACTATAGAAGACCTCTTTAGAGACTCTAAATTTATAGAGGAGGTGCGGCAATGAACGCGGAATGGATGTTTGATGCACGTAAAATACCGGATGAAGTGATGAATTACATCCGGCGTATTGCGGTTCGCGCGGTCGAAGAGAAGCATTATGGTCCGGAGCTTGTTGCTGATTTTTTGGGTATCGACCGAACGAGTATTTATGATTGGCTTCGCAACTATCGTTATGAAGGAGAAGAAGCCCTGGATACCCGGAAAGCGCTCGGCGCCACGTGTGTGATGACTCCGGATATTGATCGATGGTTAAAAGAAACGATACTCAATACGACGCCGGCGGATCATGGCTATGATACGGTTTTATGGACTTTAGAGATCATGGTTAATTTATTGAAAGAGTACTTTGGTTTATGGGTATCGGATGCCACGGTTCGTCTGCATTTACATCAATTAGGACTGAGTTGTCAAAAACCTTGTTATCATGCCTTAAACCAGGATCAGGAGGAAGTTAAAAAGTTTATTAATGAAGAATTTAAAGAGATTCAGAAGCGGGCTCAAGAACTTGGAGCGGATATTGCGTTTCAGGATGAGTCATGGGTTCAAGGCCATACGCGTTCTGGACGGACGTGGGGCTTAGTCGGTCATCCGCCTGAAATTAAAGTGAGTGATGACCGGGGTGGGTTTCACATTTTATCGATGGTTACGGCGACGGGCGAGTTAATATTTGAAGTGACCACTCAAAAATGAGTGAGTGGGGTTTTCATTGCCTTTTTAGAGAAGGCATTAGAGGGTCGAGAGCGCCCATTAATTGTCATCACGGACAATGCGTCTTATCATACCTCGAAAGAAGTCAAAGCCTTTCTTGAGACGCATCGAAAACAAATCCGCTTGTTCTTTCTTCCCCCCCACTCGCCAGAGTTAAATCCGGATGAACAGGTTTGGAATGAGATCAAAAATGATCATCTGGAAAAGGAGCCAATTAAAAACCGGGCTGATTTCAGAGCGCGCGTTTATTCTGCTTTGGAAAAGCTAAAAGAATTTCAGGAAAGGGTCAAATCATTTTTTAGGCTCCCTGATACTCAATACGCTAATCCTGAAAAAGCTCCAGCATGATTTTTGTGGGGATAACTATTAGCAAGACAATGACAAAATTCTCCAGGGCTATTGGTGGATTAATGAGATTCCTTTGAATAAATCCCATCCCGATTTACTCGTCAATTTTCTCGATTATTGGGAAATTCGCGACGGCAAAGAATTTAACTTTTCCTGGGTAACTGAGATTAAACTCACCGCAAAAAATGTATCCCTTGTGATGGAAGGAAGTCGCAGCCGTTGGCATATTGAAAACCAAGTCTTCAATACCCTGAAGAATCAAGACTACGAGTTCGAACACAACGATGGGCATGGGGAACAGCATTTAGCAACTGTTTTTGCCCTGCTGATGATGCTGGCTTTTCTCATTGATCAAGTCCAGGAATATGGCTGTGCCTTTTTCCAGGCAGCCCGTCAGCGATTTCATTCACGGACCTCGCTATGGATCAAAATCAAAGGACTTTTTACCGAATTTTTTATTGATACTTGGGAATCACTCTGGCGTGCGATTATCTATGGACATTACGGTGGATTCTTACAGCCGAATACCGCTTAGTCTCTTGATGGTCTGTGGGCATGTTCTATTTATTGAGTCGAGTATCAGGGTATCTCTATTATATAAATTATTAAGCGTCTTTGAACGCTTAGAGTGGTGTTTTTCTTTCTTATTAAACGCGATGTTCGACTTTCAGGCGATCAGGCCCTCAAACTGGAGGTCTGACCGACCGACTTGTCGGTTCATGAAAATACCCAAGGTGTGCGCTAAGACTTTTCGGGCGATCCGACTCGTCAAGTGCCACACATCCCGCGCCCGGATTTTCTCAAAATGGAATGGCTCGGTGAGCTGACCGATGACCGTTTCCACGAGGCGGCGGGTTCTCGTAAGCTGCTGGACAGCCCACGGGGGACGCGGATCGATCATGTTGGCCCGCAAGGGGGTTTGCAAGTCAATCCCGGTCGTGGCCAGTTCCGTCTGAAGAAAGGCGCTCAGGTAACCTTTGTCGCCGATCACCCAACCCTGAACACCTTCGGTCAAATCCCACAACGCCTCGCGTTCATCACCCGTAGCGGGCGTCACCGTCCACGCCGTGATGACGCCATGGATCGTGACCATCAGATGACCGTGAAGCCCGTAATAGTACTGCTTCTTTGCCGCACAATAGCCAAAATCCGCCACCGCAGGAAATAACCGACAGTGCGGGGCACGGGTCAACACACAGAGGGGCAGAGGGCAACCATCCACCAAGCGAATCGGGTCCGTCGCCGCCCCCAACTCGATCAGCAGCTGCTGATGAAGCCGCTGCTTGATCACCCACAGATTCGCCGCCTGCTGGGCAAACGTCGTCCGCGATCCGAGTTCCGGGAACCACGACGGCCAATGACGACCGAAGTACTTCCAGATGCCCACATCCGTATCCAGCCCTAAGAACTCGCCGACGACTTCCATCGTGATCACTTCACTATCATTCAGCTTGGGGGCGAAGCCTCGCGAGCGTAAGCAGTGATCCCCGAGCAGGGCATTCAGGTGTTCGTCTACCCAACAAAACACCGTGATGATAAAGTCTTCGAGCGGCATGGCGGTCTCTCCGTGCGGTTGAGGCGGTTGGTTCCTCTCAGCTTAGCTCACATCGCCATGCCGCATCCGCCTGCTCTCATCTCCCCTCGGAAAAGTCGAACATCGCGTTTATTAAGTGATTCTATAATCATCGACTACTTATTCAAAAGCAGGTCTAAATAAAGAGAGCGGGAATTGCTGATCGCATCATGACTTATGTTATCTAAATGATCAGCAAGATTAGTGCAAGTATAGTTAATCAGAGTACTAGTAATGTACTCAACGTATCATTGTTTGGTTATTTTCATTCGTAGGCTTGCCAACGATTATCCCTACATTATCAACGAACTGAGCGTTAATCAAATTGTCTAATAACTATAGAAGACCTCTTTAGAGACTCTAAATTTATAGAGGAGGTGCGGCAATGAACGCGGAATGGATGTTTGATGCACGTAAAATACCGGATGAAGTGATGAATTACATCCGGCGTATTGCGGTTCGCGCGGTCGAAGAGAAGCATTATGGTCCGGAGCTTGTTGCTGATTTTTTGGGTATCGACCGAACGAGTATTTATGATTGGCTTCGCAACTATCGTTATGAAGGAGAAGAAGCCCTGGATACCCGGAAAGCGCTCGGCGCCACGTGTGTGATGACTCCGGATATTGATCGATGGTTAAAAGAAACGATACTCAATACGACGCCGGCGGATCATGGCTATGATACGGTTTTATGGACTTTAGAGATCATGGTTAATTTATTGAAAGAGTACTTTGGTTTATGGGTATCGGATGCCACGGTTCGTCTGCATTTACATCAATTAGGACTGAGTTGTCAAAAACCTTGTTATCATGCCTTAAACCAGGATCAGGAGGAAGTTAAAAAGTTTATTAATGAAGAATTTAAAGAGATTCAGAAGCGGGCTCAAGAACTTGGAGCGGATATTGCGTTTCAGGATGAGTCATGGGTTCAAGGCCATACGCGTTCTGGACGGACGTGGGGCTTAGTCGGTCATCCGCCTGAAATTAAAGTGAGTGATGACCGGGGTGGGTTTCACATTTTATCGATGGTTACGGCGACGGGCGAGTTAATATTTGAAGTGACCACTCAAAAATGAGTGAGTGGGGTTTTCATTGCCTTTTTAGAGAAGGCATTAGAGGGTCGAGAGCGCCCATTAATTGTCATCACGGACAATGCGTCTTATCATACCTCGAAAGAAGTCAAAGCCTTTCTTGAGACGCATCGAAAACAAATCCGCTTGTTCTTTCTTCCCCCCCACTCGCCAGAGTTAAATCCGGATGAACAGGTTTGGAATGAGATCAAAAATGATCATCTGGAAAAGGAGCCAATTAAAAACCGGGCTGATTTCAGAGCGCGCGTTTATTCTGCTTTGGAAAAGCTAAAAGAATTTCAGGAAAGGGTCAAATCATTTTTTAGGCTCCCTGATACTCAATACGCTAATCCTGAAAAAGCTCCAGCATGATTTTTGTGGGGATAACTATTAGCAAGACAACGGTTATTATATCAGATAATAGAGTTAAAAAAAACAAAGCGAAAGTCCTGATAATGTTGGATAAAGGCCACAATGAACAGAGAAATCACTGTAGTATTAAAGCCAACTGAACCGGACAAACTAACCGGTAGCGCTAGGGTTTGGCATTTCATCAACGAATTCATTAAGAGTCCATTCTTCTCGTTTGTTTTTGGGGCCAGCTTCGCGACGCTATTAGCTCATTTGCAGGTATTAACTATACCTGAAGATATGCGGAAGGCGCAGGAAAAAGAACAGATGGCAAAGGCTGACGCTGTCTTAGAGACTAATGGAATGGTCCGCCCCGCTCCTCCAACGAGCCCAAAGCGGGCAAGATAGTGAATGCTGACTCACATCATATTAACCGAGATAACGGAGCGGACCCATGAAAGAGTATACCAATGAGCGCGTCATTAAGGTTGTCGGCATTGATCTGGCCAAGCGGAGTTTTCACGTTTACGGCGTGGACGAGAACGGTCAACGGGTGATCCGCAGGACCTTCAACCGGGTACGTCTGAGTGAATTCATGGCGAATCTGCCCGCCTGTACGGTGGCCATGGAAGCCTGTGGCAGTGCGCACTATTGGGCGCGGCAGTTCCGGGAGGACGGCCATGAGGTACGGTTGATCGCGCCCCAGTTCGTGAAGCCCTTTGTGAAATCCAATAAAAACGACGCCGTCGATGCCGAGGCGATTTGCGAAGCGGCCCAGCGGCCCAGGATGCGGTTGGTGGCGATCAAGAGCGTGGAACAGCAAGATATCCAGGCGATTCACCGGATGCGCAGTTTGGGGGTGGAACGCCGCACCGCCCAGGTCAATCAGATTCGCGGTTTTTTGTTGGAATACGGCATTGAAATCCCGCAGGGGCGTGTGGCGGTGAACCAGCGCCTGCCGGAGATTCTTGAGGATCCAGAGAACGGCCTCAGCGAGCGCTTCCGGGCTGAGCTACGCGAGTTGGCTGACGAACTCCGTCACTTGGATGAACGGGTTGCTCATTATGACGCCCAGATTGAGACCCTGGCGGAAAGCCATCCGCAGGCGCAAGCGTTGATGACGATCCCCGGTCTGGGCGCCAAGGGCGCGACCGCGTTGGTAGCGGCCGTCGGCGAGGATCCCCGACTCTTTAAGAACGGGCGGGGTTTGGCGGCTTGGCTGGGCCTGGTGCCGCGCCAGCACTCCACCGGTGGACGGGACCGCTTACTGGGTATCAGTAAACGGGGGGATGTCTACCTGCGGCAGTTGCTGATTCATGGCGCCCGCGCCGTGTTGCGCTGGGTCGAGCGCAAGGACGATCCGACGAGCCGCTGGGCCCGGGGACTGAAAGGCCGTCGCCATGCCAACGTGGCGGCCGTCGCGTTGGCCAACAAGATCGCCCGGATCGCCTATGCGGTGATGACGACCGGCCAGCCCTATGATGCGGCCAAAGGCGCTCTGGCTCCGGTTTGAGTCTTTCTACGCTTCATCCGCGACCCGGTCGCTACGACCACCCCAGTACCTCCCACCATAAGTTGCGAAGAGTGAATCTCACGGTGATGGCATGAAAGACCAGTTCTGCATTTCCGAAAACCTGATTCGTACAAAAGCCGGCTCTGCCGAGACTGCGAGACTGATAAGGACGGAGATGCGCGCGAATTCCATCAGGGCACGAGGGCAGGCGAGCGCCTCAACACGATGCCGGATATATGGCCGCAACTTTTCCTTCAGCCAAACGGCGATTTCCTCTTGCATCGCGGGGCGGACCATATATGTACTAAAAATAACATATTTATTTTATTATTGTTTTTTGATAGAATTACGGCGTTGGTGCATAAATAGGTGGTGTCCCTCAGTTTACGTGATGAGCATCGTCGAGTGCGGGGAACAAGTGTTTGATGGTTTCCAAGGTATTCAGAAACGGTGCGGGTACCCGAAAGCCCAGCAACTCCGCCGTGGTCCAGATATGATCGGTCATCCCCGCCGCCATGGCCGGCGTGACAGGCCGCCATTTACGGGGCGATCCGTTGCCTCGGGTCGGTTCCGGGGTGGGCAATTCCTCACGCAGGCTCAGGTGGGGCAAGCAGAAATGGTAGTAAGCCAACGACAGCCACACCTGCTTTTCCATCCACGACCGTTGCTTGGAAAACGCGGTCGTCTTGCGAGCCAACCGCCGATTGTGTTCGCGCCAGGCCAGGTTATCCCGCTCCACAAAGCTCGTGTTGATCGTCGTGCTGGTGGCGGATGCGGCCAATCGCGCCTGAAGCTCGTCCGCGCTTCCCCAGACCCTCTTACGGGTCACCTCGACCACCCGTCCTTTTTCACGTCGCTTAACCACTTGAGCATACAGCAAATTCGGCGGTGGGCGGCACCGTGGGGCCGGATATCGTCCTCGCGTCCCTTGGCGCTCGGGCTGATACCATTCCCCATAGGCATGGAGCAAGGCGCTGGGATAGCCCGGCCATTGGTCGCTAGTAAAGAAGGGGACGTGATCGTCGGTCACATACACCACGCGCTCCAGGAGCAGGTTCGCCTGAGCCTGCGTGCGCTGGCCCACGACAAACCCTACCACCAGGCGCCATTCGGGCGCAAAGGCGACCCACACCCAAGCATCGCCATCCGTCTCGCACCATTGCTGCGCCATCGGCAGATTCTGGTCCTTGGTATGGACAAAGCTCCACAATTCATCCAGTTGACACTCGGTCACCGTCAGCTCGCGCCAATGGGACAAAACCACCAAACGACATTGCTGGGCGGCCCGAGTCAACCACGCACAAACCGTATCCTTGTCGATCTGGACGATTCGTGCCGTACCCTGGATGGAATTTCCCTCCGCCAACGCCCGCATCGCCAGTTCGAAAACGGCGGGGTCGGCCTCGAGGTCAAAATACGCAGTTCCGTACGTCAAGGACACTCTCCTCCCGCACGAACGACACAACGCCTGCTTTTTCCCGTGACTGGAACCATTTTTGACCAACAACCCTTGACCAAAGGGCCGACCGTAGTGGTGACAGGAACGATTGGGGCAGTAGAGCGTTTCCCACTTCATAAGATCCCCGGTCAGTGATTAACACCACAATCACAATGAGGATACATGTTGTCGTCGTCACTGGCTTAGCTCATCACGTAAACTGAGGGACACCACCCATAAATAAAATGAGGGCGATATTTCCCCTCTCTCTGTTTTTTCAAGACAGAATAACCCTGCAAGGGACGGAAACGGGCATGCCCAGGTAGGTCATGACATTCAACGCGGCGACTCGTACCTGGACCTCCGAGACCTGGGTTTCGAATAAACGGGAAGCCAGACGATCACCGAACAACTGTTTGAAACGATACATGGCATTTTCAGCGATACTGCGACGATGATAGCCGACCGCCTGTTTCCAGGCCGGCAACCCTTGCGCAGCGATAGCCGCCAGGGCTTGGGTGCGAGGATGATCGGGTGTCCACGGTACGGCGTTCGCCCGTGGGGGGATGGTGACTGCGGCGCCCCGTTCCTCGGTCGCCGTGTAGACGTCATGCGTGTCGTATGCCCCGTCGCCCCGGACGTGGCCGATCGGGTCGTCAATTAGCTCGAGCAAGCCGGCCAAGACTTCGCTATCGGTCCATTGTTCGGTCGTGACCTCCACGGCCAGCACATCCTTGACGTCGGCATCAACGGCCAAATGGACCTTGCGCCAGGTGCGCCGTTTCCCCGCGCCATGCTGGCGGACTTTCCATTCCCCCTCCCCATACACTTTCAAGTCGGTGGAATCGACCACCACGTCGATGGGTCCACTCCGCGACCGGCGCGGAATCACCACCGTCAGGGTTTTCGCTCGACGCGACATCAGGGTATGGTCGGGAATCGACAGCGTCAGGCCCATCCACTGGATGATCGAACCGGCCAGCCCTTCGACCATCCGATAGGGCAGATCGAACACCGCCTTCAGCATCAACAGCGCTTGAATGGCCGTGTCCGAGTACTGGAACGGTGCACCTCGCTGGCCAGTCGGGGCCGGTCGCCAGTGGTCTTGTAAAAACGCTTCATCGAACCAGATCGTCAAACGGCCCCGGCGCACCAGCGCGCGGTCATACTCGGGCCAGTTCGTCACCCGATACTGGACTTTTTGAGGGGCGGCTTCCGTCGCAGGGGTGGCTTGCGCGGTCATGACGGCTTCTCCGTTCGGGGATCCTTAACCACTTTGACCATCCCAGAGCCTATTTGTGCACCAACGCCTAGAATTACCCAAAAAAGCCCAAATTATTTTAGTTTCGAAATTTTTGTTCGAGGTGCGCGATGTCTTGGCCGAAGGAAAAACCGTTTAATCGCTATCCCAGTGATCTCACCGATGCGGAATGGGAGAGGGTTCAACCCCTTTTGGAAGAACGCGAGCCAAATACGCGAGGACGTTCCCGAGAAGTGGATCTCCGCGAGATTTTAAATGCAATTTTTTACATCAATAAAACGGGTTGTCAGTGGCGATATCTTCCCAAAGATTTTCCGGCGTATACCACCGTCAGCACTTATTATCATCAATGGATCAGTAAAGAAACCACCCGCAAAGCGGGTGGTTTTGGTTAACCCCTAAAAGGGGATAGTCTGCCTTGCCCCCTGAGGAGGCAAGGGCGTCGTCCCCACAGGATGGGTTCTCACTTTAGAAATCGAAACCGCGCTGTTCGGCGTCTCTTTCCTTACGCTCTTGATACCGCACATACTTGCGAATCTTCTCGACATCCAGTCCTATCGTATCCACACAGTAGCCGCGCGCCCAAAAGTGGTTGCCCCAATAGGGTCTCCTTTTCAGTTCGCAAAACCGATTGAAGACCCGAATGGCCGTCCGCCCCTTCAGCGTTCCCACAAAGTTAGAAATCGACAACTTCGGCGGAATCATCACCAACAGATGAACATGATCCACCTGGATATTTAATTCAACAATTTCCACTTTTTGATAGTCCGAAAAGGCGTGAATACATCGCGATACCTCTTCTGCAATGTGCCCTGTGAGGACTCGATACCGGTATTTCGGAACCCAAACAATATGATACTGGCAGTGCCAGATCGTATGTGATAACTTTCTGAATCGACTCATGGTCAGTACTCCTCTCGATCTGTTGTGGGGACAACAAACCGTAGTAGTACCCCATGAGTCGATCAACTGGCAAAGCCGTTGATCTCTGACCACGCCCTAAGGGCGTGGTTTTCTACGTTGTTAATAACGGTGTTTTCGAGAAAATTAACACGGCGCTTCACCAAAAATTTCGTCAAGAAGTAGGGCGAAATGAGACCCCAAGCGCTGCGATCATTGATAGCCAATCGGTGAAAGGCACCCAGGAATGTGCGGATGAAACAGGATTTGATGGAGGCAAGTTAGTTAAAGGAAGAAAAAGGCATATTCTAGTGGATACAATGGGTTGTCTAATTTATGTCGGGGTGCATGCCGCGAATATTCCGGATGTAAAAGGCGCACCACAGGTATTACAAGGTGGGCTATCCATCGCCAATACGATCCGGAAAGTTTGGGCCGATGGTGCTTATCAAGGTGAGTCCCTGGCTCAATGGCTTGAGAAAAACTTTAACTGCACGATTGAAGTTGTTAACAAAAATAAAGAAGAGAAAGGATTTCAGGTTCTACCTCGGCGATGGGTTGTTGAAAGAAGCCTCGCTTGGTTGGGGCGATCTCGTCGATTAAGTAGAGATTACGAAAGGAAGCCTGCATCGAGTCAAAGTCAAGTCTACCTTGCTTCAATTCGATTAATGTTGCGAAAAATATTTAAGAATCGTGAATTATTGCAGGAACCCATTTTAGAGGCTGCGTAGGATATTAAATTTTCGTACATATACGCGATGTTCGACTTTTCCGAGGGGAGATGAGAGCAGGCGGATGCGGCATGGCGATGTGAGCTAAGCTGAGAGGAACCAACCGCCTCAACCGCACGGAGAGACCGCCATGCCGCTCGAAGACTTTATCATCACGGTGTTTTGTTGGGTAGACGAACACCTGAATGCCCTGCT
This sequence comes from Gammaproteobacteria bacterium, assembly GCA_024235095.1. NCBI lineage: Bacteria > Pseudomonadati > Pseudomonadota > Gammaproteobacteria > Gammaproteobacteria bacterium. The sequence goes on along the minus strand of JACKNC010000001.1, from coordinate 1,039,792 downwards.
CGGGGATCACTGCTTACGCTCGCGAGGCTTCGCCCCCAAGCTGAATGATAGTGAAGTGATCACGATGGAAGTCGTCGGCGAGTTCTTAGGGCTGGATACGGATGTGGGCATCTGGAAGTACTTCGGTCGTCATTGGCCGTCGTGGTTCCCGGAACTCGGATCGCGGACGACGTTTGCCCAGCAGGCGGCGAATCTGTGGGTGATCAAGCAGGGGCTTCATCAGCAGCTGCTGATCGAGTTGGGGGCGGCGACGGACCCGATTCGCTTGGTGGATGGTTGCCCTCTGCCCCTCTGTGTGTTGACCCGTGCCCCGCACTGTCGGTTATTTCCTGCGGTGGCGGATTTTGGCTATTGTGCGGCAAAGAAGCAGTACTATTACGGGCTTCACGGTCATCTGATGGTCACGATCCATGGCGTCATCACGGCGTGGACGGTGACGCCCGCTACGGGTGATGAACGCGAGGCGTTGTGGGATTTGACCGAAGGTGTTCAGGGTTGGGTGATCGGCGACAAAGGTTACCTGAGCGCCTTTCTTCAGACGGAACTGGCCACGACCGGGATTGACTTGCAAACCCCCTTGCGGGCCAACATGATCGATCCGCGTCCCCCGTGGGCTGTCCAGCAGCTTACGAGAACCCGCCGCCTCGTGGAAACGGTCATCGGTCAGCTCACCGAGCCATTCCATTTTGAGAAAATCCGGGCGCGGGATGTGTGGCACTTGACGAGTCGGATCGCCCGAAAAGTCTTAGCGCACACCTTGGGTATTTTCATGAACCGACAAGTCGGTCGGTCAGACCTCCAGTTTGAGGGCCTGATCGCCTGAAAGTCGAACATCGCGTTACATATATGGTCCGCCCCGCGATGCAAGAGGAAATCGCCGTTTGGCTGAAGGAAAAGTTGCGGCCATATATCCGGCATCGTGTTGAGGCGCTCGCCTGCCCTCGTGCCCTGATGGAATTCGCGCGCATCTCCGTCCTTATCAGTCTCGCAGTCTCGGCAGAGCCGGCTTTTGTACGAATCAGGTTTTCGGAAATGCAGAACTGGTCTTTCATGCCATCACCGTGAGATTCACTCTTCGCAACTTATGGTGGGAGGTACTGGGGTGGTCGTAGCGACCGGGTCGCGGATGAAGCGTAGAAAGACTCAAACCGGAGCCAGAGCGCCTTTGGCCGCATCATAGGGCTGGCCGGTCGTCATCACCGCATAGGCGATCCGGGCGATCTTGTTGGCCAACGCGACGGCCGCCACGTTGGCATGGCGACGGCCTTTCAGTCCCCAGGCCCAGCGGCTCGTCGGATCGTCCTTGCGCTCGACCCAGCGCAACACGGCGCGGGCGCCATGAATCAGCAACTGCCGCAGGTGACATCCCCCGTTTACTGATACCCAGTAAGCGGTCCCGTCCACCGGTGGAGTGCTGGCGCGGCACCAGGCCCAGCCAAGCCGCCAAACCCCGCCCGTTCTTAAAGAGTCGGGGATCCTCGCCGACGGCCGCTACCAACGCGGTCGCGCCCTTGGCGCCCAGACCGGGGATCGTCATCAACGCTTGCGCCTGCGGATGGCTTTCCGCCAGGGTCTCAATCTGGGCGTCATAATGAGCAACCCGTTCATCCAAGTGACGGAGTTCGTCAGCCAACTCGCGTAGCTCAGCCCGGAAGCGCTCGCTGAGGCCGTTCTCTGGATCCTCAAGAATCTCCGGCAGGCGCTGGTTCACCGCCACACGCCCCTGCGGGATTTCAATGCCGTATTCCAACAAAAACCGCGAATCTGATTGACCTGGGCGGTGCGGCGTTCCACCCCAAACTGCGCATCCGGTGAATCGCCTGGATATCTTGCTGTTCCACGCTCTTGATCGCCACCAACCGCATCCTGGGCCGCTGGGCCGCTTCGCAAATCGCCTCGGCATCGACGGCGTCGTTTTTATTGGATTTCACAAAGGGCTTCACGAACTGGGGCGCGATCAACCGTACCTCATGGCCGTCCTCCCGGAACTGCCGCGCCCAATAGTGCGCACTGCCACAGGCTTCCATGGCCACCGTACAGGCGGGCAGATTCGCCATGAATTCACTCAGACGTACCCGGTTGAAGGTCCTGCGGATCACCCGTTGACCGTTCTCGTCCACGCCGTAAACGTGAAAACTCCGCTTGGCCAGATCAATGCCGACAACCTTAATGACGCGCTCATTGGTATACTCTTTCATGGGTCCGCTCCGTTATCTCGGTTAATATGATGTGAGTCAGCATTCACTATCTTGCCCGCTTTGGGCTCGTTGGAGGAGCGGGGCGTATTTCACTGATGCCGGCCATCCATTTCACGGGATGACGGCCGGCGAGTTCAGTCGAAGGCGGCAGCGTATTTCACTCGGTCGGAGCGCAGCGACGCAGTGGATGAGTGTTTACTGTTCCGTGATGGAGTTCGTCAAGGGGGTTTTACGTTTTCGTAAGGATTCTCCGGTCAGGTTGAGGGTGTAGGCGTTATGGACGAGCCGATCGAGGAGGGCATCAGCCAGAGTGGGTTCGTCCAGATAGGCGTGCCAGCTTGCCACGGGCAACTGGCTGGTCACGAGGGTGGATTGACGGTGATGCCGGTCATCGAGGATTTCCAGAAGATCACGGCGGCCCTCGCTGGTGAGCGGTGTTAAGCCCCAGTCATCGATGACCAACACGTGTGCTTTAGCGTACTCGCGTAGCAGCTTGGGATAGCGGCCATCGGCGCGGGCCAACGCCAGTTCAGGGAGCAAGCGGGGCAAACGGACATAGCGCGCGGTATAGCCCAGACGACACGCATGCTGAGCCAAGGCACAAGCAATCCATGTTTTCCCCACGCCGGTGGGGCCGGTAATCAGGCAGTTGAGATGCTCCACAAGCCAGCGTTCACCGAGCAGATGCTGGATGAGGGTTTTATCCAGGCCCCGGGGATGTTGGTAATCCAGGTCTTCCCGGCAGGCTTGCTGGGGCAAACGGGCTTGCTGTAAGCGGTACTGGAGGCGACGATTCGCGCGTTCGGTCAGTTCGCGATCAACCAGGAGACTCAAGCGATCCGTAAAGCTGAGCTGATCGCTATCGGGCATCTGGAGTTGCTCGTGCAAGGCCTGACGCATGCCGCTGAGTTTCAAGGTGTGCAGTTGATCGAGAAGGGGGTTGTTTCAGCATGGCGGAGGCTCCTGGGTTATTGGTAATAGCGTGCGCCGCGCACGTTCGCGTGGGTCGCGGTCGAAGGGATGGGCGGTGGCGAAGTCCCCGCATCCGGGAGGCGTTGCTGGCCCAGGCCATGCTTGAGAATCGACTCGATGCTCTTGTAACTCAGTCCCCAATGGCTAACGCGCGCTGACAGGCGGCCTCAAGCGGTCGGCGCCATAGGCTTTGCCCAGACGCAAGATGCCCAAGCACGAGCGGTAGCCCTGCTGAGGATGGGGCCGCGTGGCCAGGATACGTTCCACTAGAGTCGCCGTGTGGGGGCCGGTCTGGTGAGCCCAGCGCACTAACCGTTCGGGCGTCCATTCGGCGTACTCCCGATGGGCTTTGGGCATGTGGGCGGTTACGGTGGTATGGCGACCAGGCTGCGGATGGCGGCGATGACAAGCCACCCGCTGACGTTGATGGAAGACCTCGACCGTGGTGGCGGTCAGGCGCACCTCCACTTCCTGGCGCACCAGGAGGTAGGGGACCGAATAGTAATGGCGCTCGATGTCAATGTGATAGTCAATGTTGACGCGCGCTTTTTTTTTCCATTGCGCGAACACGTAGGGTTCGGCCGGTAAAGGACGCAACGCCGGTTGTTCCAGCGTTGCAAACCAATGCTGACGGGAACCGGGGAGTTTTTGAAGGCGCGCTGATTGAGGGCGTCGCGCAGTTCGCGGATGACCGTGTTGAGTTCGTCGAGACTGAACAGAGTCCGATGGCGCAAGCGGGCCAGAATCCAGCGTTCCACCACGAGCACGCCACTTTCCGCTTTGGCTTTATCACGCGGTTTTCGGACACGCGCGGGATCACCGCGACGCCATAATGGGCGGCTAACTCCAGATAACTGGGGTTGAGGTCGGGCTCATAGCGGTGCGGCGTCTGGACGCCGGTTTTCAAATTATCTGGAACCACAATTTCCGGGACACCGCCGAAAAATGCAAAGGCCCGGACATGCGCCATGAGCCAGTCATCCAGTCCTTGGGCCCAGGTCGCCTCCACATAGGTGTAATTGCTGGCGCCCAGCACCGCAACAAACACTTGGGCCTGGCGGAGTTCACCCGTGATGCGGCCCACGATGGGCACGGTGGGGACCGGCGTAGTCCACAAACACCTTCTCACCGGCCCGATGGGTCTGGCGCATCACCACATCGGTATGCGCCACCCAAGCCCGATACTGCTGGCAGAACCAGGTGTATTGATAGCCCTGGGGATGCGTGGCTTTGTACTCTTCCCACAAGAGCCACAAGGTGACGCCGGGGCGGCGTAATTCCTGGTGGACGGTGGCCCAATCCGGTTTTCCGCGATCCGCAGACCCAGCGGCGGGGCGCGGCGGAAACAACCGTCGTTCCAATTCATCGGCCATCATGCCCTTGGGCAGGGGCCAACCCAGGCCCGCTCGTCGGGCGCGTTGCAGATACTCTCCGACCGTGCTACGGCCGATCCCGCAACTCCGGGCAATTTGTGGTTGGCTATGGCCCGCCGCCTGCAAACGAAGCACTTCTTGAATCTTGCGCATGGATAACCTCTCAGTCGGCATGAGTTCCTCCTCGGAAAAAAAGGAACCAGCCTACAAGTTGTTAACCTGCGTCGCTGCTCATTGGCGAAACAACCCGCCGCCTTCCGTGTAATGGCCTGCCGCCTTCCGTGAAACGACCTGCCGTCATCCCGTGAAACGACCTGCCGTCATCCCGTGAAACGACCTGCCGTCATCCCGTGAAACGACCTGCCGTCATCCCGTGAAATACGCAGAGCGGGGCGGACCATTCCATTAGTCTCTTAGTCGGCCCATTCATCTCTAACCTCAACACAAGCGAGCCAACCAAATTGAATGCGGCAATCGCTGCTTTGCAGGAACTTAACAAGGCGTCAAAAGCGGCGCACGAGGATGAACAGAGTTCACCCATTTTCGAAGCTATTCTAGCAACTATCACTGTTATTAAGGCTGAGGCACAGCCGCGAACATCTATAGATACCTCAAATATCCCTAGTCCGACATCATCATTTGGGGCTTCATCTTCTCCACCAAATTCTGAGGACATTTTTGAAAGGCTGAGAAATGCAGTCATTTATATTCAAATAACAAGCAAAAGCGACGAACAAATGAAAAATGCTACGAACCTTCTCAAGACACTGCGATCAAAGTCATTGATAGCACCTGGAATAGAAGAGATCGAGCCAAGAAAGATGCCAAATAGAATTCAAGTTCGTTACTTCAATCAGTCAGACGAAGCTGGAGCTGAAGTTTTGGCCAAGGTTGTTTCTGAAAATACACGAGCAGATGTTGACACTGTAAAGCCAGCGATTGACGCTAAGCCTGGCACCCTTGAGGTGTGGTTTAACAAAGCCTCCAATTGATGAAGAGAGGAATTGGGAAATAGGGAGCAGACCACATTTTTTCAGAGATATATCAGTCCTTTACAGGTTGTGGAATATTAAAAATACATTATCATTTTAGTAAAAATTTTTAGGAGATGTTATCATGTTAACACTAGATGACATTATCGATTCGAAAGAAAATCTGGAAATGAAAAGAGCATTAGCGGTCAGGATGGTGCTCCTTGGGTTCAAAACAAAGGATATTTGTAAACTGTTAGGCGTTTCAGATGCTTTTGTAAGCAAATGGAAAATCATTTACGAAAACGAAGGTCCAGAAGCCCTACGAATTCAATATAAAGGGGGTAAAGGGTTTTTAACAGAGGATGAGCGTTATGAAATTATCTATCATTTAAGAAACCTTCCTCATTGTACAGTTGAAGAATTGAAAGATTATATTGAGCGCCATTACGGTGTAGTTTATCAATCTTGGCAATCTTACTATGATTTTCTAAAAGAAGCGGGATTCAGTTGGCATCGAAGCCAAGCCATGAATCCGAAGCATAACGAAACGGAAGTGCTTTTAAAGCAGGAAGAGATCAAGACTCAACTTGAGGCGTGTCAGGCTAAGATTGTATCCGGTGAAGTTATTGTTCTTATTGAAGACGAATGTCACTTAATTTGGAGAGATACGCTGGGTTATATTTGGGGTTGGTGTAATGAAAGAACGGAGGCACCGATACAAAATGTGAAACAAAGACAGACCTATTATGGGGTATTAAATCTGTATGATCAGAAATTTATTCTTAATCCTTATGCTTCTGGAAACGGGAAGAATACGATTGAATTTATCAAGTATTTACAGAGGCTCTACCCTGATAAGAAGTTGATTATTATTTGGGATGGAGCCACCTACCATCATAGTAAAGAAATGCGGGCTTATCTGAATCAAGTCAATCAAGGTCTTGAAGAAAAAGACTGGAAAATAACTTGTATTATTTTAGCTCCCAATGCACCGGAACAAAATCCGGTTGAAGATGTCTGGTTAGCGGGCAAAAATTTTCTAAGAAAGCACTTTTATGAGAACAACACTTTCTATAAAGTTAAAATGAGTTTTTTAAATTTTCTTAATAATAAAGTTTTCAATCTTGGAAAGCGTGGTTGGTATATGAATATTCCACAACCTGTATAGGACTGCTATAGTTATAAGATTATCTGTCGAACTTGGGTGATCGCGCCTTCTCTTCTGCGTCAAGACGCTCTAGCCTGCTTCTGGCCCCATAAACATGCAGATCAAGCACCGCGCGGGCGTATTCGCCAACCGCTCGACTCTCCAGCATGGCCAGGTCTTGTAGGTCGCGTTTCAAGGATTCACCGGTGTGGATGTGGATGGATTCCAGGCATTTCTCTTTGTTGGGCATGTTCTCGACTCCATAGAGTTAAGCCGCATTTTCAAGCGGTGCGGGTGGGGTGACGGGTTGATTCGCCAGTAGCTTTTGCAGCTCGCAGGCGGTTGATTCGCGTGGATCGCTTTTGCCGTTACGAATCCGCGTGATGGTGGGTTGGCTGCAACCGACAGCCCGGGCAATAGCGGCGTCACTCCAGCCGGCTCCTCTAAGTTTTTTAATGGTGTGTTGGGCGTTCATGCCTGAAAGGCTAATTCATTTATGCATTAAAATCAATACTTTTATGTTTTAGCGTTGACTTATGCGTTTTTGCATAATGCGAGGCAGGTTCTCAGGTCGCTTTAGTACACACTTGGGAGGTTAAATATGCCTACAGTGTCACAAATATTATCGACGCTGATGGATCGTGCGGGGCTGACGGATAACGAATTGTCAGATCGTGTAGGTGTTCCTCAACCTACGATCTCGCGGATTCGGAATGGAGCCATCCGGGATCCTCGGGATAGCACGTTGCGCCCTCTAGCTCAGTATTTCGGTCTATCCGTCTCACAGTTGCGGGGTGATATGCCGTTACCAGCGGATCGGATGAAGGTGGCGGCGAATGAAGAGGTGACGGAAGTGAGCGCGGATGCCCTTCGCCTGGCGATGGCGATTGAAGCGCTTACTTCTGAGGAACGGGGCGCGTTGCAGACGCTTGTTGATGCGCTTTCTCAGCCGAAAGGTTGTGAAACTCGATTGCATGTCGGTAGTCGTTGATGGGTCAATGGCGCGTAATAGGGCTAATGCTGTCCGTGATGTTAATTCCCGCAATGGCGGATACTCTCACGGGCCGCGTGGTCGGCGTCCATGACGGCGATACCTTGACGCTGCGGGTCGGAACTCGGCAAGTCAAGGTGCGCCTGGCCGAGACTGATGCGCCGGAACTCAAGCAACCTTATGGCCAGAAGGCCAAACAGGCGCTGTCTGATTGGACGTATGAGTAAAGATGCGCGGCTACGATACCTTTGCTCGTGAAACTTATTGCGCAGGCGAGTACGCCAGTGAGGCTGAGGCAAAGGCGGAACTGGAACGGCAACGCCGATTGCTGGCGGCTACTCAGGATGAAGCCCTGCGCGATGAGGTATGGCTGTCGCCGCCGCCCGAGGTCGGGGAATCGACGGACGGTTAAGAGCGTGGCGGCTCCCGAAGCAGCGCACCGCTGCCGTAAGAACGCAGGCGGTTTGCCCTTGAAGGATGTACCGACCCCGATAGGCGCTATCGATTCATCCTATGGGACCCAATCAGCGCCAAACCGTCATAAAGAACCGTGACACTATAAAGCGAAGTAACGGACGTGGAATTGAAGACGCAGATCGACGACAGACCCCGATATGGAGTAGGCGATGCCTCCTATCAAGTCGCCGGCGGTGAAGCGGGGATTAGAAAGCTGGTGGACGCTTTTTACGATGCGATGGAACGCTTGCCCGAAGCGGAAAAGATTCGAAAAATGCACCCTGCTGACCTGACCGTTTCCCGCGACAAGTTGACGCTGTTTTTATGTGGCTGGTTGAATGGTCCCGCTCTATATACCCAAAAATATGGGCCGATCCGCATTCCTCAAGCGCATCGCCATTTGGAAATCGGACGAAGTGAGCGGGACGCCTGGTTGCGATGTATGCAGGAAGCCCTGAAAACCCAGCCCTACGCGGCGGCCTTCAAAGAATATCTGCTGGAGCAGCTCTATGTGCCTGCCGAGCGAAGCCGAAACCAGGAGTAACCGGCTCACCGCTGGCGAATCGCCTGCCAACGGGCGTCTGACCACCAAAAACTGGACACAGCAAAGAGCATGGCGTGAGCGTCTTGCAAGACGACAACAGCGTCTTGAGTGAAATTGTATCCGACGACAACCAATGGCGTGGGAGCATCGTCGAGCCGAGCTAACAGCCGCCGTGCTGCGCTGGCGGAAACGACAGCAGTGGAAGTAGCCGGGAAAACGGCGAGCGTCACCGGCGAAGCGCCGAGCCGCTTGGGGTCAATCAGCGGTCGGAAGATGGGCGGCAGGCGATCAGGAACCGCCGCCGGTAGGACAGCGTGATGAAGAATGGCCTTCATGGTGATCCAAACAGCGATTTTAAACAGTCGTAGGCCGCATCGTACATCCCTGGCCGTTTACTCTCGCGCGGGCCGGCGACGTTCAGCACAGTGATGGAGTTGGCTACCAGCCAGTCCTGGAACGTTGCTGGTTCGATCCCTTCCTCCAACGCCACGATCAGACACGGCTTGCCGATTTGCCGGGCCAAGTCAGCGGTTAATGCCGTACCGCCTTCCATCTTACCCCGATTGAGAATGAGCGTCCCATCCGAATCTTCGATGTTGCGCCGGGTGCGGGTTTCATAGTCCATCTCCGCCGTTTCCGTCAGGGGGTAGCGGTCGGGAATCCGCCCGTCCTCGGCTCGCCGTCCTTTCGGGCACCAGCCGCCGACATCCAAGCCCAGGGCCAAGGCGACATCAAGCGCCGCCCGGTCGACGCCGGTCTGGCCACCACTGATGATTTTCTGCACCTTGAGACAAAAACTGCTTCTATTCCACATCCGGACAACCCTGCGTCGACAGGCGATCATGGCGCTTGCTGTCGGGTTCACGGCGTTCCAGCAAGCGCAACCCCTGCTGAGCAAGCGTCGGTCGCCAGCGCTGCGCCAACCGTTGCCCAGCCGCTGAATAGCTCCAGTAGTAGAACGTCGGCTGCGGGTGTTCATGTGCAATAAACGCTTGCAGCGCCGCATTCAGGCTGGCTAATCCCAACCCGCGCCGCCGGTGTGCCTCCATCACCGACGTTCCCGCCCAGTACCCACAGTCCGCCGGGTGTGGGCATGTCTGGCGAGCGGACGCAAACAGCCCCGCCTCGGTGAGCGCGCCGGCCAGGAAAGCCGTCATGACCGCCGAGGAAGTGGGCATCAGCAGGGTGCTACCGATGACCTTTCCCTGATGCTGGATCAAGTGCCAATGAGCTGGAATCGTCGCCCGAATCCAGCCAATCGTGCCTTCCTCAATCGGCATTTGAAAGGCGTCCTGGGCGCTCTGAAAACAGCGCTCGGCAATGATCATCGCCTGCCGGAAATCGTCCTCATCGAGGCCCGGACGCGCCGCCGAGACGATGGCGTACCCCCCAAGGTCGCAAGCACTCATGGCGCGGTGGCCGTTGCCGAAGCAGGCCCGTAAAAGGCGCTTCGCTTCGCTTCAGGAGCGGCGTCCGAGGGGCAACCGGGATCGTCAGCTAACGCCCATTCCGCCACAGAACGGGCATGAAGGTACGTGGTGTCAAACAGCGGAACCGGTGCATCCGTCGGCTTGACCAGTAAGCCGATCTCGGTACAGCCCAGAATGATCCCTTCGGCCCCAGCCACCATGCAGCGCTGTAGGATCGCGCGGTACTGCGCCCGTGAATCCTCGCGGACTTCACCCCGACACAACTCTTCGTAGATGATGCGATGGACCGTCTCTCGATCCGCGAGGTCGGGAATGATCACCGTCAGACCATGCCGCTCCATCAACCGGCCCCGGTAGAAGTCCTGTTCCATGGTGAACCGGGTGCCGAGCAACCCCACGGTGTGGAATCCGGCCTGTTTCACCGCCGCTGCCGTGGGATCGGCGATGTGCAACAGCGGAAGGGACACCGCCGCCTCAATCGTCGGCGCAACCTTATGCATGGTGTTCGTACACAGCGCCAGTCCCTCGGCTCCAGCGGCTTCCAGAGCGCGGGCCGTGTCCGCCAGAAGGGTCCCGGCTTCATCCCACGCCCCGGCCTGTTGCCGCCGTTCGATGTCGGCAAAATCCACGCTGTACAGGATCAGCCGGGCGGAATGCATTCCGCCCAGGCGTTCCCGAACCGTTTCGTTGATGATCCGGTAATACGGCACGGTGGATTCCCAACTCATGCCGCCGATCAGGCCGATGGTTTTCATCGCGGTACTCCATCCGGGCGATCCCGCCGCTGTTCGGACACCGCCAGGAGGGCCGGGGCCGGTTCTGATAACGCGCGCTGCCAGTACACCACGCCCGGCAACGGGTTAGCGTAATAGGGCGCGCACCGCTGGAAGCCCAGGGTTTCATAAATCCGCATCGCGCGCTCCAGCGTATCCAGGCGCATCACGGTATAACCCACCGTGACGGCTTCATGGATAATCTGCTGGGCCAGCTGCCTATCCGGCAGTGAATATTTTTCCAAGAATGCTGCTGGCTTCGTCCTTTTTCTGAGCTGCCTATCCGGCAGTGAATGTACATCGCTATCTCCTTCCCCTGAACCCCGATTTCTGAGCTGCCTATCCGGCAGTGAATTGCAAGCACCCTCCCTGGCGCGTCCCTTTTGATTTCTGAGCTGCCTATCCGGCAGTGAATGTTGGAGAGGGCATAACCATCAAAGGAGGATTTTTCTGAGCTGCCTATCCGGCAATGAATAATTGCTGATACCTCCCGGTGTCAGGTATCCAGTTTCTGAGCTGCCTATCCGGCAGTGAATATTATCGATTCTTTTTTTTAATCCAGCCATCATTTCTGAGCTGCCTATCCGGCAGTGAATATTCCCGCCAGCATCCATTCACGCGCCAGGGTTTTCTGAGCTGCCTATCCGGCAGTGAATGCCACCGGCGCCACGGCTTGCGCAGCCTGTACTTTCTGAGCTGCCTATCCGGCAGTGAACGCTTGCCGGGGAGCCTGAACATCGCCGTGAGCTTTCTGAGCTGCCTATCCGGCAGTGAATGGGGCGATGTCGGGACGCCAACTATCGTCACTTTTCTGAGCTGCCTATCCGGCAGTGAATGCAGATTCTGAGTGACCTTGGCCTTGCCTTCTTTTCTGAGCTGCCTATCCGGCAGTGAATCGTATTGATTACGATCCCCAGCGCTTGCTCGGTTTCTGAGCTGCCTATCCGGCAGTGAATCTGTGGCGCTCTCGCCTTTGCGGGCGTTGCCCTTTCTGAGCTGCCTATCCGGCAGTGAATATGCGTTCCTGTTCATCGCTTATCGCTACCAATTTCTGAGCTGCCTATCCGGCAGTGAATCAGGAGGGAGCGCGGCTTGAGATTGACCGTGTTTTCTGAGCTGCCTATCCGGCAGTGAATAAGAATTGATTCCTAATAATAGATTAATTATTAAAGAAAAAATTCGCAACTACTTCCAAAACCCAAATTAAGACGATTTATCCAAGTAATTGATTTAAAAAGCTGGATTAGGCCGTCAAAAAATTAGGGTTCAAAACCACGGAATCGTTGCTATCGAACTTAAGCCATAGGCACCAAACTCTCCCTTCACCGCTTGTTCTTGGATAGCCAGATGCTCCACGAACAAACGAAACTGCTGGCCAGTGCTCTGGCTGGTCAAAATCAGATAGGGCAGATTCAACTTTTCCGCCGCACCGTCTGGAATAGACTGCATGGCCTGCTCAGTGGTGATGCCCTTCCGGGCGATCAATCGCCGTCGTTGCCGCTCCGGGCTGCTTTTCGCCTGAACACGCCTCACCATGCGCTGTTTGGCGCAAGCAGGAACCTCGGTAATCTCGCTCACGGTTGCATGATCCCGCATTCCCACCAACCAGTTAGAGGTCATCAGCTTTTCCAGCTCGGCCCTGCTACCGTGCAAGCGCAAGCGTTCACCCAAGGATCGGCCATTCTTTCCGACATCCGGGAAACTCACGCCGATATTGCGCCCGCCATGCGCCACCAGTCCACGGTGCAATTTGCTGAAAAGAGCGTTCATCAACGTGGTCGGCGGGAATTCCGGGTCAGGCAGGAGCCGGATTTCAAGGTAGGCGTCCATTCGTCAATCCTTCTCGCCAAAGACACCGCCACGAATCAGCGTCGCCATCACATAATGCTGGTTGCCGATATCTGGCGCCTTATCCTTGAGCACCCAGCTATCCAGCAGGTTATAGAAGTCTGCTTTATCCTTGGGTTGGCGGTAGGCTTTGCCTTGCGAAGTCACGGAACCATAAGGCTCGATGGCGATGGGGCCAATTTCGATACCCTCTTCGTTGGGATACCAGGTATCGATGGTACGCAAGGCGTTGCCGATTTTCTGACTATGGATGGCGGCCACACCGCCCACGCTGTAAAGCGTTTTGCTCTTCTGGCCCTTCTTGTCGCCCCGGTCGAGGATCAACTCCTGTGAAGGATAGACTTCCTGCCCATCGCCGACGCGAGCATAGGCGACCACTTCCAGCAACACATAGTCCTTGCCCGCCAAACCCTGCTCGATGACGGTGGCCAAGGATTGCAGATCGGTCTGAGCGTGAGGGGTGACATCGAAATTCCGCAGGGAAAAGTCCTGCGCGTCAAAGATCCAGGCTTGATTGGTTTCGCCTTGGGTCAGATGATGAATCCGAACCTCCACCTGTTCCGCTCCAACTCGATTGCGCCACAGGAAGCGACCATCGGCCAAATTGCAAGCGTAGCGACGGGCCAACTCAGAAAACCCTACCTGTTTCGCGTATTCCTGCACGGTGCGTTGCAATTTCTCTTGATAGTCGGCGTTGTTGCAAGCCGATGGCGTGCCAGCACCGCCGAGCACGCGCAGGGTAAACCGGATGCGCAAGGTATCCGCATCATTGGGCAGGGTCGCGACATCCACAGTTTGCAGGTTGGGCGACTGGATCGAAGCATCCAGCTTAGCGGGGTCCTGGTCCTTAGTGGCCAGGCGGTTGGAAATGGTGCCGCGCACGGATTTTTCGCGCACACCAAATGTGCTCCACCGTTCACCATTGTTCCGGTCCTCCCAACGACCGGCGCTGAAGAGTGCATCGGACGGGTCCAGTTTGCGTTCAAAAGCGAGGACAGAGGCGGTTTTCAGTTCGGTTTTAGCCATGAGAGGGTTTCCTTATACGAGGTCAGCGCGGGCGTTGGAAGTGGCTTCGGAGTAGTGATTGACGCAGCGGTAAATACCGTTTTCGGCGTCGTCTTCGGTGTTCCAGAGCAGTTGGCGTAAGTGTTCGAGATGGTGAGGGCCGATCCACTGGCCTAGCGAATACAGACTTTCCACGAAGCGGAAGGGCGTGTGGTCATCGCGGGCATTCTCGACCTCGCCTGGCCGGTAAAGGGGCGAAATACCCGCGTAGCCAATCGGTAGCGGAACCAACCAGCCTGGCCGTTTACGGACTTGCCAGAGTGTTTCTTGCGGTTTGGTGGGGTCAGGGCCGACCGGCTCGATGTTGAGCCGGGAGAGATCCAGCAAGGTATCCAAGGCGGTGGCGTCAGGCCGGGTCACGCGGATTTCGGCCAACCGCTCGACCAGCAGGTCTTGCCGCTGTACTAGGGCGTAACCGGGTAGCAAGCGGCGGCGCAATTTGCTAAAGAGATCCTTTTGCCCGTCCAAATCATCGGGCAAGACCTGCCATTGCGCTGCATAGCGCTCGCCTGACCGGGCCGGAAGAAGGCTGCCGCCGGCCAACCGCATCCCCAGCGTGATATGGTGAGCCATTCTGGCGAATTCATCGCCATCGTATTCGCCAAAACCATCCTTCACGACGATGATCAGCGTGATTTCCAGGTGAATGCGGCCTTCCTCGATCAAGGCGGTAGGCATACCATCCTTGCCGACCGGGTTGCGGGTCAGATTGAAAACTTGAGTGCGTCGTCCAGCAGGCTGGGTAATCTGAGGTTGAAACCCGTGGCAAACGATACCGACCCCGTCAAAGCCTTCCCGCACCTCGCCAAAATCATAGGGCGAACCTTCGGACAAACGCCGTTCCAAGGCGTGAGCGAAGCCGATAAACGCAGTCGGCGCGGGGAAGCCCCAGGTCAACGGGCCAGAAATCGCGTTGGCGTTCTGGATTTGAAGGCGCGGCAGGATGAGCAAGCCGCCCCCATCGATCAATGGGCTAATCATGGTCGGTCAACTCCAGGCGGATCATGCGCAATTCATCGTCCAGCACGGCTTGCCAGGCTTCGGCTTCCGCTTGACCCATCGGTGTTTTCTTGTCGTCACTGATGGCGGCGTTAAGCCAGTTTCCAAAACGCTGGCAAATTTCGTCTTGCCAATCGCCGCGCCGCCAACGAGCAGCAAACGCTTCGTCGCCGCTGGCGCGCTTCGGGTCAAGCCAGCATTGTTCCGCCGCGTTCAAGCGGCAGCGTTCGTCCTGACTCCAACCCCCGTCGATTTCGTGGATCTCGGCAGCGAATTGCAGCAATTCATCGCGGATATAACCCACCAGTTCCGCGCGTTTGTTACGAATGCGGATATTGTTGAAATCGGGTTTCGCCACACTGCGCAGGAAATCCCGCAAGATTCGGGTCAGTTCCTTCACGTCGCGGCGATTGCCGAAACGGCGGGAAAAGACGCTTTCGGTGAAAAACGGCGAACGGATCGGGTCGGATTGCCAGTTGGGGGGCAACGAGGGCAACAGCCAGTTTTCGCCGTGGCGCTCGCTATTCAACTGGCTGATATTTTGTGGTTTCGTGCCGCCGAACTTCTGGATTGCGAGATTCCGATACTCGCAATAGCCGTTTGGATGAGCGCGCTTCTCGCGCTGCGCTTCTCGCGCTGCCTTGGCCTCGTCGGAAAAGCGATCCTTGCGGATGCCCGCCCATACCACCTGCGCCAGCGAGGTCGGGAACAAGGGCGCGAGCAGGTGATAGCGTCCTTCGCCCAGTGGCCAGTAAAGTTGCTTGGCTAATTTATGGGTGGCCGGTTGGCCGTTGGGTTCGGGCAAGGTGGCAAAGGCAGCCATCCACTGAGCGGCCAAGTCGGCATCGTCCGACAGGGCAGACGCCAACGCTGGATCGCCCGCAATGGCGCGATCCAGCAGCGATTGACCGTCCACTTCGAGGCGCAGGAATTTATACACATCAAGCGCTGCCGCATTACCGACGATATCGGGCGGCAGTGAGTCTGCAAGAGTATGAGAACCGATTAGAAACTCGCCAGCTTGCACATTGCCGGGAGCGCTAAGGCTCGAACCCTTGGCGTCAGGATGGGTAAATTTAAGCGCATGAGTCACTTGTTGAATTTGACTCACGCGCCGCGCTGCATCGGCAATCCAGGCTTGCGGCTCGTGCTCGGCCAGCAGCTTTCGACGCGCCTCATCATCGCCATCTTTGAGCTTATCAAGCTTGGGCTGGAAACGGTCTTGCGTGAATGCAATTATGGCTTGCCGAATTTGCTCGGTATCGCCTGTTACATGAGTTGAAGAGGCCATACAAGGTATCTCCTGATTGCTTCTGAAGCTCTAAATCTTTAATCCTAAGCTGCCTGTGCGGCAGTGAAGTTGTCCAGCTTGGCTGGAGACGGTCTTGCATTTCTAAGCTACCTGTGCGGCAGTGACCGGAATGCTTCGTCCCGGCATCTTTCCTACCCTCGATACCGGCTAAACCCCAGCGCCCAGTGATAGCGCCAGCATTCCAGCTCCCTTCGCGATGATCCACTTTTAAAGGGTAACTCCAACGTTCCGTACTTCAGCGCGCAATCCGGCAGTTCCATCCCCTGGACATCAGCCAGCTCCTGCAACGCATCCAGATAGCGCGGCACGGCCCATGCCTCGATTCCCGGTCCTCTGGGCAGATCGCCTTCCGCCATTACCAGCCATAGATTCCCAACCGGAACCGGATTGCTCCCCTCCGGCAGGTGATAGAAGTCGATCCGATCATCCTCGTCCGGTAGCAAGGCATAGTGTGATCGGCCCAGAGGATCGTTGCGGAATGGGTCACGGCGCTGAAGCGTACCACTCAGGTGAGCGCCGGTCGTCCACCACCGATGGACAAGTCGTTGGCGTTGGACCTGCCCCGCATCAGCGCCCAGCATCAAATCCCTCAGTCGGTCATGTTCCAGATCGGCTAGATTATCGTGGGGCGCCGGCGATTCACGTTCCTTGATGCGGGCAGCAGCGTTGATGACTTGCCATTGCTCCGGTTCGAGTAGCTCGGTCAAGCGATGGCTGTTCAATCTGAAGTTGGCGCTCTCAAAACCCGGTCGCAGAAAAGCCAAGCCGTTGGCGCTTCCGACAAGATGGCGGATATTGGTGTCCAGCAAATAGAGATTGGGCTGGTTTTCCGGGCAAACCCAGGCGCGATGGCGGCGCACGCGACCGGCGAGCTGAATAAACGAGCGCATGGAAGACGGCTCGACAATCGCCCAATCGTGATCGTGATCGCGCCCCACTTCCGCGACCGCCGTAGCCAGCACCACGAAGATATGATCGGTTTCGGGCACGTTGTCGAGACGCTGGCGGATGCTAGGCTGCTGGAAAACGGCCTCGGGATCGCTACGTTTGAGCACGGTATCCAATTCCCGCTCGATGGCAGCCCGCACCAGCATCGGATGGCGCGAATGGTAAACGCACAGATGAATGCGGCAGTTCGCCTCCGCTCCCAGCCGGAACAGTTCCCGCGCCACGTCGAACAGCGGATCGATGTTGGCCATACGGATCAGGCCGAAGCTGACCCGCTTGCCGGTTTGCAGGTCGGTGCCGTGATGTTGGCGGTGCAGCGCGTGCAAGTGTTCGCGCATCTGCCCGGCCAACTCGATACAGATAGCGTCGCGTGATTGTCCGGCGGCGATAGGCAACGGCTTGATCGCCGCGCGGCGGCGCACGTCCACCTTTGCCAACCGGACCAAGCGCTGATCGACGAAACGTCGATGCGCATGAAGATAGCCCGCTCCATCGTCGTGTTCGCTCGCTTGCGCGTCGAATTCGTCGCACCAGGCGCAGCACACCGACAAGGGTTCGCCCAGTCGACCCCGGTTGCGCTGGTGCTCCGCTCGGCCCGCCAGATAGGCCAAGAACAGACCTTGCACCAAAGCCGGCGGCAGCGTGGCTGATGACAACAAAACCCGACTGCCTAGCAATCCTGCCCAATGCACCAAGCGGCTGAGCGCGGGTAAATCCTCGATACCGAAGTCATCCGGCTCGTCCAGCACCAAATCGGAAGTCATCAGGCGCAGCATGGGCGCAATTTGATGGCCGCCGCGCAAGCCTTCGGTCGCTGGCATCAGGTGGTCGATGGTGCAGGCGAGCACGGGCGCATCCAACAGGCGTAAGGCGTCGCTGTTTTTACCCAACCATTCCTTCAGCGGCCCATTTTCCAGACTACCCTCGTAATGGACATAATTGAATTCGGGCAAGAGCGGCGCGCTGGATTCCGAACCACTGTTCCGGCGCGCTTTTTCATCTTCGCCGAGTTGGTATTCATGCAAGTCGCGGGTGGCGACACCACCCACCAACACCGCCAAATCCTCCGGGCCGAGATGCAATCGGTCGCGGTAAGCATCGCCGGTTTGGAGCGTGAGCGTCCGCAAGCCCAACGCCACAGTGAACCGCGCACCATGCTGCGGATCGGCGAGCGCGTAGAGAATCCGCCCGTTGGCCAGCGTTTTGCCGCAACCAGTGGAGGCCATATTGACACCGAAAAAGCCTTGCCGAGTGGCGCGCTCCCGCACGCTTTCCGCTAGGTCGAACGCCTGGTTCTGCCAGCGAAACGGCTCCTTGCTGCGTTCGCGAAACTTCGGGTGACGGGGAGGGATGCGCGGCAAGGTGTCTGCCAAGCGTGGCAGCGCCCGCACGATGTGGCTGGCGCTGACTTCAACGCCGATTAAATGCTCGTCCAACCGCTGCTTGAGTTCCCGCTTCCCGTTCTGGAGGCCCGTGTTGGCGTAAAGCGCCGTGCCTTTCTTGCCGGGTGGGTCGCCATACATGGTGTGACTGGGTTGTGCCGAGTAATGATGGTCGGCCAGCATCAAGGCCATGCGCGATAAGTGCAGGACGTAAGGACTGCCCAGCCATTGGGCTGCTTGGGCTTGGTCGCTCAAGCGGGGGCGTTGCAAGATGGCTTGCGCGACTTTGGCAGTGTGTTGACGCCAGTGATTGCTGTCGAACGGCAAGCCGTTCTTGAATTGCCAACAATCCTTGGCATTGGTTTCGTCAGGTCGGCTGCCGCACCAGTCGGCTCCGATCTGATCAAGTATCTTCTCAAGCAGGCGCTGGTTGAGTTGGGCATCGGCGATTGGCGTCGGCAGGCGGTGATGACTGACGATCAGCCAACCCACGATTTGCGCCAGTGGTGGTAGATTCCTAAACGGAGGGGCCAATCTCCCGTTTTGCAGGCCATCGCGCGACAAGCCACCGATGCAGCTCTCTCGCGCTGTTTCGGGCAAGTCCGTCAAGCGGGTCAGCCAGTCTTTATCATGAGTGCCGCATTGCCTGACAAAAGATTCGAACAACCGCAGCGATACCCACTCATGGCGGTAGGCATCCGCTTTCGGCGTCTTGCTGGTCAGCTTGGTTTGGAACGCATGGTTGGCCTTGCCGAAGTCGTGAAACAGCGCCGCCAAGCGCGCCAGCAAGCGAATATCTTCCGCCGTATGCCAATCGTTTTCATCGTCCGCCCGCAGCACGTCACGCGCGGTCATATTGGTCGGCATCGTCAAACCAGAAGCGAACCCAATGTTGCAGGTATTCCGTCGGGCGGTATTCGCTCTGCGGGGCGAACCAGGCGACTTCGACCTCGACCTCGTTGGCGCTGTAAAGCGGGGTGCCGCCGCCCCCACAAAAACCGACCAGCACCCCAGCTTTCCCCAGTTCGCGCATCGCGGCTTGTGTGATCGAGGTACCCGTGCCGAGCAGCAGAGACGTAGTATTGGCGATGGGGATATTCCAGTAGAGCGAGTTCTTTCCCTGATCGGTCACGTATTCCACGCGCCCACCGTTAACCAGCACGCGACAATGTTCGAGATAATAGAGATTAGCCCGCTTGGAATGCAGAATGGTTTTCAGATCAGAAGGAGAAAAATTGTCCATGAGAAATCGGCCTCATAAGTTCTGGACTCCGCCATCCAGAATCCAGTAAACCCCGATACTCGCTGTGGTTTACGGTCGCCCGGCCTGCTGCCAGTGTGAAACTCGCGCCCGGAGATCGTTGATCAGCTTGTTCTCTTCCGCCCGGTGTTGAACGCTCAAATCCAGCGCCGCCTGCTTTTGCGCCCCTTTGAGCTTGGGCTTGGCGATGGGAATGAAATAGGTACTCAACCGCCGTCCGGTCAAAATCTCGTGGGTGATGCCGTTCTCGTCAAATCGGAAATGGCGCTGCGGCTCGCCGAGCGGGGAGTTGATGACCGGGTTTTCGATCAGATCCGCCATAACAGCTTCCTCATTTGCTACAAACAACCTTTTCTCCAGACAGGTAAGCGCTGGAACAGGGGCACGATATATTGCGGGCTGTTGGATTCCAGTAATTTGCGGAGGTTGTTCTCGTGCGCCTGCATCAGACGACTCCGAACAGTAACGCCATCGGATCGTTGCTGGATGCGAGCAAGGCCAGTGGCCCGTCTCGCTTGGGGAAGATGGGTTGATTCGGCATTTTCCGTTCTCGGGTTTCCGTTGATTATGACAGATGAGAACGGAAAGATAAACGGATAACATTATGATTTATAATGTGTAATTATGGAATAACAAAAGCCGCCCTTTTCCGGCGCGCTGTGTAGCCTAACCTTGCAACACGCTTTTAGACCCAGCGCCGCAAAGGCATGACAGAATTGGCCACCGATGAGACGGCAATCCAGACGAATCCGGCGGCTTAAAAGTTCAAATCGGCTTTCAATGGCGCCATGAGTTCCGACCCGATCCTCGGGCGCGAGAATCACCGGCATCCGGTCATGAATCGAGGCGATCAGCGCATTGGCCGCAGTGACCAGAATCGTGCAGGACGCCACTGCTTGCCCGTCCCGTTCCCAGCGCTCCCATAACCCGGTAAAAGCCAGTGGCGCACCGTCCGCTGAGGCGATGCAATACGGCTATTTGCGCGAACCTTCTTTGCGCCATTCGTAGAACCCATCGGCGGGGATCAGACAGTGTCGTTGCCGGAACGCCTGGCAATAGATCAGTTTATCAACCACCGCCTCGGCGCGGGCGTTCCGGTTTGATTGACGCTTGCCCCGACTTGGATAGGTTTAACTCACTAAATCACATAAAGCGGCTGCCGCTCCGCACAGCGGTGGTCTGCGTTTGTGCGCTCGATCACCGGGCGCGCCTCTTAGCGCGGATCGATGACGCCCCCAAGGGCGTGGTCGATAGGAGCGAGATAAGGCGCGGCCACGCCCGAGCGCGAATAACTCCAGGATCACCTTTATGTGATTTAGTTGAGGCCACGCCGCCCTCAACGTGATTGCGGCGAACCCCGCTGGAGTCCGTTGCCCATGACTGAAGTCTTTACGCCCTCTGTCCTCCCCCAGCGTTCGGCGCGCGCGGCCAAATGTGACCGCGTAGTCAAGCTGCATGTCCCCGAAGCCCTTCATGACGATCTGGCGATTCTGGCCCGAATCGACCAGCGGGCGCTCAGCGAATACGTCCGCGTAGTCTTGGATCGTCATGTTTATGGCACACTCGGCGCGCGCCGTTCATGATACCCTTGGTCTGGGCCCGAGTGCGCCCCCGGTTTCCGGTGATCCTGCGCCGTTCCGGTTCTACAATGCGGTTAAATTCCGGTCTCCGTGATTCATGGCTAAACACAACCTGCAGCTCAACCGCCGTCAAGCCGCGTATCGGCAATTGTATACGGCCTTCCCCCAGGCGTTCCCGCTGGACGATGCGAACCTTCGCCCGCTGACCCGGACGGCGCGCGACGATTTGCGGATTTGGCTAGCGGCGCAGGCCGTGGAACCCCGAACTGCCCAAATTCTGCTCGGCGCGCTGCAACAGCATTGCAGCCGGCGGACCTATCAGCAGGTCGTGGCGAACGGCGGGATGCGGGTGAATCTCCACGGGGAACCGGTGGAGCCGGTGACGCCGGAAGGTCAGGCGCACGCGCAGGCGCGGGTTGACCGGATTTTGGCGGCGCGGGCGGCGAAGGTGACGCCCCCACCAAAAGTGAAGATACCGCCACCAGTGAAGATGCCGCCAGCGCCGAAAATGCCAACCGTGATCGTTAAAAAACGGCGGCGGGTGGTGTTGCCGAAGCCGTGACGGGCGTTAGCGTTGCTCCCAGCCGGCGGCGGATTCCGCAGGGGGCACGTCGTCGCGATGTCGCACGTAATGGAACAACGCACCCGCGATGATGGCCACCAGGACGGCGATAGCCAGGTATTTCATGGCGGCAGACGGCTACTGCATGCGCTGCGCGGGGCCAGACCAGGTCACATCCGCCCAGCGGTCGAAAGCTGCGTCAAGGTCGGCCTCGATCTGTAGTTCTGTCTTGCCGAAGAACGCAGCCAGCACGGCCAAGCTCCACAAGGGGCGGCCATCGTCGGCGTAGGCGTCCGGTGGGGGAATTTCGTCGGCGGCCAGCGCCGTATTGAGTAAATCATACGTTTGTTCGAGGGTCAGGTCGTTCAGATTCATGAGCATGCGTTTCCTGTCGTTTGCGCGTCAGGAAATTCCGGATGCGCCAGCCGGGCGCGGATGGCCCGCGCCCAAGGGTCCGGGCTATTTCACCATCTTCTTAGCGGCCTCCGTTGCCTGATCCTTGCCCATCTCCATCGCTTGATCCTTAGCCATGTCCGTCATATCGCCGCCCGTAGCTTTTTACAGCGTGGCCGCTCCGGCGGCGCCTTCCATTGCGCCAGTCGCGCTGCTGGGGGCGACTTTCATGGCCGCCCCGGCATCCGGCTTGGGCATCATCGCCCCGGCTTTGTCCTTGACGGCATCAGTAGCTTGTTCCTGAGCCATTTTGCCCGCTTGATCTTTAGCGGCCTCAGTCGCCATGTCTTTGACATCCGCCGCCCTGGCGGCGCTGGATAACAGCACGGTCAGGCCAGTGGCCATCAGGATCGTTTTCAAGATCATGGTGTGGTACTCCTTGGATCGGGTGTTTGCGGACGGGAAACCTGTTAGCGTCGAACCACCTGCGCTTCCACAGTCTGAGTGTAGCGGATGAACGGTTCGTGTTAGGGTAAGACTCAAGTGCTACGCTTTACGCCATCACTGACTCTGGAGAATACCCAATGACCGTGCATGTTGTCGCCCGCCTGACCGCCCGTCCGGAAACCGGGGCGGAATTGCAAACCTTGCTGCTGAGCATGATTGAACCGACCCGTCAGGAAGTGGGTTGTCTGCGCTATGAATTGTTGCAGAACGCCGCCGATCCGACCGATTTCACGTTTGTGGAGGAATGGGCCGACACCGCTGCGCTGGACGCGCATTCAGCGACGCCGCACCTGCAAGCGGTCTTGGCGCAAGCGCCGGCGTTGCTGGCCGTGGCGCCGGACATTCGCCGCTATACGGCTCTCCAATAAAGGAAGACCGACCGTGTCTTTCTTCCCGACTGAGGAGCAAGCCATCACGTTCACATCGGGCGATACCGTCCGGTTGGACGGGCGCTTGCGTCGGGCCACCGGCGCGAACGCCGTGGTGATCACCCATCCACATCCTTTGTACGGCGGTGATTCGGATCACCCGGTGGTTGCGCTGTTGACAGGACTCTATCAGCAACACGGCTATACCACCCTGCGCTTTAACTTCCGGAGTGTGGGCGCGCGTGGCGAGACGGATGACGCGGGGCGTGGTGAGCGTGCTGATCTGCGGGCGGCGGCGGACTATTTGGCCGGCTTGGGCCAGACCGTGACCGATTTGGCCGGTTATTCGTTCGGCGCCTGGATTAACCTGTCCCTCGATCCTCCCTTGGCCACGGTGCGTCGGCAGGTGTTGGTCTCGCCACCGGTGGCCTTCATACCGTTTGGCGTCATTCCGCCCGTGGCCGCCGAACTCTTGATCGTGACGGGGGATCGTGATGCATTCGCGCCGCCTGCCGACGTGCAGGAACAGGCTCAGCGTTGGCATCCTCAAGCGCGACTACAGGTCTTGCAGGGTGTCGATCATTTCTATGGGAATGCCCTGGGTTCACTGGCGGCGATGGTCAACGCCTGGCTGGTCGAAAGGCTTTGATGTGCGGTATGCCGTGGGGGCCGTGCGGAGAACACGCTATCGGAGCGAAACGGTGATTGGCCCAAATAGCGGTTCAGGTCAAAACCGGTGACCGACGTGATACCGGGCGGCGGGGTGACGGTGCAACCGGCCAGCCATAAGACCAGGAACCACAAACTTCTTTTCATGAAGGGTCGTCCAGCGCCCATTGCGCCACAGAACGGGCATGAAGGTCGGTGATGTCGAACAACGAAACCGGTGCATCCGTCCGGCCCAACCAGCAGGGCGATCTCGGTACATCCAGGATAATCCCTTGACTGAGTGTAGCCGGTCTACAGTCCAGGCATGGATTCGGGATCGATACTACGCTTTACGTGATCATTCGTGTTCGCTAAGAGGCTGAACAGTTATTGCAGCAACTCTCCGAAAGCGATCGGAATCGCGCCCGCGCCCGCCTGGAACTGTTGCAGCTGCGCTTGGCCGCTTCTCGTCGTCAACCGATGAATCTCTTGCTGGAAGATCAATACCGACAACGCTTGCTGGAGCGGTTGAGTAAATCCAACCCTTGCACTTGCTCAGTGGGACGATCTTTTGCCAAGAGAGTCGTGTTTACCAATATTATCTTTATAGCGAGGCTATCATGCGAATTCTGCATACCATGTTGCGTGTGGGCGATCTGGAGCGTTCCCTCCGTTTTTACACCGAAATCCTGGACATGAAACTACTGCGTCGCCAGGATTATCCGGCGGGTGAATTTACCCTGGCGTTTGTCGGCTATGGCGCCGAATCCGAACAGGCGGTCATCGAGCTGACCTATAACTGGGGCGTGGATCACTATGAATTGGGCACCGGGTATGGGCACATTGCCCTGGAAGTCGACGATGTGTACCAGGCCGCTGCCGACGTGAAGGCGCGGGGTGGGCGTATTCTGCGCGAAGCGGGGCCAATGAATGCCGGGACGACGATCATTGCCTTTATCGAAGACCCGGACGGTTATCCGATCGAATTGATCGGGAAAAAGGCGTAAGCACGTCATGAAACTCGATATGCGCCACATCTGGGGGTGGCAAACGGCCTCGCTCCGGATCGTTCTGCTCCTCGGGATGACCGGCCTCCTGGCTACGAGCACGTTTGCGCAGAATGTCCGGCCGCAACCGATCTTGCCCGAGACGCTGCGCTGGATCGAGCGACCCGGCGGTCTCCTTCTGCAGGCAGCTTGGGTGTTAGGGGCGGAATCCAGTCTGGAACCCTACCTCATTCGCGTCCAACTGGCGGCGGGGGGCCGGATTCCCCCGCATACCCATCCCGATGCGCGCTACACGACCGTCTTGTCCGGGACGCTGTACGTTGGGTTTGGTACGGCGTTCGATGAATCGGCCGGGGTGGCGATTCCGACCGGCGCGGTCTATGTGGCGCCAGCGGGCGTTCCACACTTTCTAGAAGCGTGGGACGGCGCCGTCGTTTATCAGGAGGCCGGTGTCGGCCCGACAGGAACGGTGTGGGTCAAGCCCTGAATGAATTTGTCTGAACCCTGCCCGTGTGGCGCGTCTGCCGCCTGCACCGCTTGTTGCGGGCGCTATCTTGACGACGGCCAATCCCCGGAAACCGCTGAAGCGCTGATGCGCTCGCGCTATGTGGCTTATGTCCGGGGTCAGACGGACTATCTGTTGCAGACTTGGCATCCTGCCACTCGACCGGTCACCCTTGATGTGGAGGGTGAACCGGTACGTTGGCTCGGGTTGCAGGTACGCCGGGTCGAGGCCGGCGGCCCCGACGATGCGGCGGGGATCGTGGAATTTGTTGCGCGTTACAAGGTCGGGGGCCGCGCGCACCGGCTGCACGAAGTCAGCCAGTTCGTGCGGGAGGCGGGCCGGTGGTTTTATCAGGGTGCGATGGAACCCTGAACCCGCCCTTGCCAGAGTGAAACCCGGAACCGCATATCCCTCTTCCAGGGGATCAATGCGAGTACAAGTCTAAATGGCGGTGTTTCTCCCAAGGAGAAGCATGGGGTAGCTCGTGGGCGTCCGGGTCATCCGGCGCTAACAGGGTCGGCCCCCAAATCATCG
Source organism: Gammaproteobacteria bacterium (assembly GCA_024235095.1). NCBI lineage: Bacteria > Pseudomonadati > Pseudomonadota > Gammaproteobacteria > Gammaproteobacteria bacterium. The sequence goes on along the minus strand of JACKNC010000001.1, from coordinate 1,014,015 downwards.
CCACGCTGGCGATGAGAATCAGTACGGTTTCCATGAGGTCTGTCTCCAGAGTCGATAGCTCATGGAGCTGCACCTTATCCCACGGTTTCTGAACCGGAGTTGAACAGTGTTCAAGATCGATGCGTTACCCGCTGCACGATCAGCGGCGCAAAGCGTTCATAGCGGCCCTGCTGGACGTGGCCCAAGGTCGCTTCAACCGTGTGCAGGGTTGTGGATGGTGATCATTGCACATGATCGCCCACGGTGGTCGGGTCTTCCAGCCAGCGCCATAAGCGTTCACGGGCCAGTTCCGGGAAGGCGGCCAATAAATCGTCGATGCGCGGGCCGGTGAAATCGAAGGAAATGGCATGCGCTTGGCCCTATTCCTCGGTGCTCAGGGTGAGGTTGACCATGCGCAAGGCCGGGCGAGTGAGGTGATCCACTGGCAACGCGAAGAACACCAAACGAGCTTCCGGGCGCAGGCCCTTGCGGAGCAGACAAAGACCGTAGTCGGGCAGGAAACGGTCGATCATGAGGCATCCGGATCGGCGGCATCCGGCAACCACGCCCGGAACAGCGTATTCAGTGGTTCCGGGCCGGGATGTGCAACGGGCGCCAGCGCCGGCCCGTGCGCCAACCGCGTCAATTCCGCTGCAATGCGCCCGGCGCGAAATCAGTGAAACCCGGTTTCTGCCGATTGTTCAGCGGGACGCCCCCCACGACTTGCTCAAGCTCCGCAGCCTGTTAGTGCAGCTGCGAACGCCTCTGGATTGGACGGAGTTTGGCCCGCTGCTGTGGAACTGGGGAAATCGCGCCAAGCGCGATCTGATGGAAACCTATTATTTGACGTTGTACGCGCCGAAAGGAAAACAGCGAACGCTTTGAACGCGGAGGGCAAGTTTCCCTCTGGCGCACGGGGCCACGCCACCGTACCCGCGAGGGAGACGTTCTTACCCAGTGACCGATGGCGCAACCATTCGGGCGGTTGGGTTGGAACAGCACCTCTACGGTGCATTGGGCGCGCATCGGAGCTAAACTTTGGAATGTTCAACTTGCTGGAGGCGCTGCACATGTCCCATTCTCCCTTTGAACCCTGGCCCCTCAACGAACAGACGGCCAAAATCCTGGGTTTGCCCTTGATCGCCTTAACTCCATACGCCCAACTGTGGGCCAACCGCACGGAATGGCTGTGGTTTGAACCGATGGCGCATGTCGCCATCTGGCAGGGGCCGGACGCACAACATGAATTCCATGCCGATTCGCTGGATGAAGCCCTGGAGTGTATTGAGCGACAGGCAGTGGGATAACTGAACCGCATTCGGCACCGGGACAAACCGTTGTCATGCCGTATTTTCCCTATGGCCCGCTGGAAATCGCTCACCTGAAAGACCGTGATTCGTTGCTCGGCGCGGTGATCGACCGGATCGGGCGAATTGAACGGGAAGTGCAGCCGGATATCTTCACCGGGTTGGTGCATAGCATCGTTTCTCAACAGATTTCCAACACAGCGGCGGCGACGGTCTGGCGGCGGTTAGGCGCTTTATTGGGGGAATGGACGCCGGAGCGGTTGGCAAACGTAGCCTTCATGGATCTACACGCCTGTGGATTACCCCGACGCAAAGCGGACTGGATTCAGCACCTGAGTCGTCAGGCCATGCAGGGCGATCTCGATTTGTTGGCCCTGTCGGCGTTGCCGGATGCGGCTGTAGTGCAAACGCTGTCGGCGTTGCCGGGGATTGGCGTGTGGACAGCGGAAATGCTGCTGATCTTCGCTTTGGGCCGACCCGATGTGGTCAGTCGCGGCGACCAGGCGATTCAGCGCGGGATGCGGCGGTTGTATGGCCTGGAGACGCTGAATCGAACACAGTTTATGCACTATCGGGAACGCTATCGGCCCTATGGAACGGTGGCGTCGTTCTATTTGTGGGCGTTGTCAGGTGAGCAGTGAGCGCCTTCGCCAGATAGGCGGTATCGTCCGGGGTTCGGGGCATGGCGGTCTGTGAGAGTATGAATGTACTCTTATCGCAGACCCTGTCGCTGTGCTCGTCAAGGCGGATCGACAGGGTACGACGCGCTTGATTTTGGGTCAGGTCCGGTAGGGTAAGAGGTGCGGGCCAAGAAACGATCGATGCTGAACGGATTATATGCGAATTAAGAGCTAACGGTATTGGATAAATTAGATTGCCAGTCCATTGTATAATAGGTGCTTCTCACCACACCTATTGGAGCGGCTACGATGGACTGGCAAATTCAGTTAATTACCCTTTATGATATGGTTTGCAAACACTATCAAGAAGAGCTTTGGGTTTATTGCCAAAGATTTAGTCCTTACTGCGATCTATCATTTACGGATGAAGAGGTGATTACTATTTTCTTATTTGGGATTATAAGTAAACACAGTCAAATTAAAACGATCTATGACGAAGCTCAACGTCATCTGGGTGATTGGTTTCCGAATTTGCCCTCGTATCCTGGATTTGTGCAACGGGTGAATAAAGTCTGTGATGTTTTCGCGCCGCTCGTCGAAATTCTGTCGGCCCGTGGCCCTATTTTGGGTGATTGGTTGCTGGATTCTCAACCGATTATTCTTGCTCAGCAAGGGCATAGCTTCAATGCACGCGTTGCTCCAGAGTATGCCAGTCGGGGCTACTGTGCATCGAAGAAGCTGTATTATTATGGCGTAAAATTGCATGTTTTAGGCCAGCAGCAGATCGGCAGCTTACCTTTTCCTGATTATATCGGCATCACTCCTGCTAATGAAGATGATGGGAAAGTTTTGGAGAGTCTATTACCTTACTTACCCGAAAATAGAGCGTATGGTGATAAATCATATGCGTATTTGAAACCGATCGCGGCCCTACAAGGAATCGAGTTGTTAACACCGATTAAGAGACAAAAAGGTCAGGAATATTTAGATGTTGCTGATCAATGGTTATCTCGTGCCATCAGTCAAGTCCGTCAGCCCATTGAATCATTTTTCAATTGGATTAATGAAAAAACCGGTATTCAAAAAGCGAGTAAAGTCCGCTCCTCATCCGGATGATTAGTCCATGTCTTTGGGCGACTGGCTGCTGCCATTTTTATGCTTGTTTTTCCTGAAATTTTTCGTAGCGCTTAATTCGCATTTATCCTTACTAATGAATGGTGTGTTATTGGAAACGATGCCTGGGTTGGAGTCAGCGACGTTGGGGCCGGGCGCCCGACTGCTGCGGGGCTTCGCCACAAGGGATGTCCCGGCGTTATGGAGGGCGTTACAGCCCATCCTGGCGCAAGCGCCGTTGCGCCACATGATCACGCCCAGCGGTCACCGGATGTCGGTGGCGATGACGAATTGCGGTGCGCTCGGTTGGGTCAGCGATCGGGCTGGCCATCCTCTGTTGGGGGATCAGCGGCTGAATTTGACGTTTCGGCAGGCCCGGTAAAGGCTGTAGGCCGGTCAACCGGGATCGTAACTTGCGTGTTGTTGATGAATCTATTGGTGGAGGAGTCCATGTCACCCGTCATACAAGACGTATTGAACGTCATGAAAGCGCATTTTCCGCGCCTGAGCGATTGGGATTACCATGAGCAGGCGGACCCGGACTACAGGGGTTTGACGGTGTGGGGAGCCTATGCGCCCGATCCTGACGCGCTCACGGGGCCTTGCTATTTTGTGACCGTCACCCAGGTCCAAGGGGCTTGGCGTGATGACTTCACGGTGGGCAAACCGGCCTGCTGCTGGAGCAGCGCCAACGTCGGCGACGCCCAGTTGTTGGATACGCCAGAATGCGCCACCCTGGAGGAAGCCATCACGGCGTTGAAGCAAGCAATTCGGCAGTTTGTGGACGTGTTCGCCGGCGAAGGATAGCACTGCGGTTTACGACCAGCGACAGGCGAACGCGGCGGGTCATGGCGTCATCGGCAAAAACGTGTCGCTTATTTCTGATAGGTGCCGATGAGTACGGCTTGCGCGAGCAGATGCCCCTGCATGGCGGCTTCGACTTGGGCTTTGGTGGGCTTAGTCAAACCCGCTAGGCGCGTATCCAGAGCATAGAGTTTGTGGAAATAGCGATGGCGACCGATGGGCGGGCAGGGGCCACCGTAACCGGTGCGTCGCCAGTCGTTGAGACCTTCTTCCGTTCCTGGTGGCAGGTGTGCAGTCGCAATGCCTTCGGCCAGTCCGGGTGCCTCGGGGGGAATATTGTACAAGACCCAATGCACCCAGGTCATTCTCGGAGCCTGGGGATCGGGTGCATCCGGATCATCGACGATCAAGACCAAACTGCGAGTGTTGTCGGGAACGCCGGTCCAGGTCAGGGGCGGAGAAATGTCCTGGCCTTGGCAGGTATACTGAACGGGAATCGGCTGGCCCTCGGCAAAGGCCGGGGATTGCAGAGTGAAAGTCATGGCGATACGCTCCTGAGCAACCAGTGGGATGATGAGTATCAGAACACCGATAAAAATCCAGAGGTCTTTCCTGCGCATGGTTTGCTATGAATCAGTCGATGATGGAGTGATGAAGGGGGATCAGCGGTTGTCGCGTATTGCTTTGCTAGCGCTGTTTTATCATCGCGTGTGGACCGCGCTACTCACCGTGATGGTGAAGAAACGGTTTAAGGTCAACCTGCCCTGACGACGGTTTAGCTTTAATGCGGAGTCTTTATCATGCCCCAAAAAAATTGGTCCTGTAAATTTTCCTGTGATAGACAAACCATAGGGTATACTGATATCTAACTTTTTGCTTTTTCAAGAACTCTTTTGGAGCCGGCCTATTAGGGCATTGATTGATTTTGAAAAAGGGCGAAATCCATGGAAGGCTGCCGATCGGGCGGCGGCTGAGGATGCGTCCAGAAATTCTGTAAAAAACCACGCCTCCTCTTTGATCTGGAGAAGCGCCATGCCGACCGTTGAATTGATTCTTCGTGATGATGAAGGTCGTATTATTGATCATCGATCCACACGAACATATTCTTTGGATTGGAGAAATCAAAGCTTGCATTGTATTGAAGGTGCAGTTGAAGAATTTAAGAAAAATGCACTACCGGATCTTCAGGCTGATTTGTTAGAAGCGGCTCAAAACATCTTTATTCAGGATAAAAAAAAGACTTGATTTGCAATGGGACAACACCCATCAAGATTAAGACGCTTCATGGACCTTTTGAATTTAGACTTCAGCGATTTATTGATCGAGAATACCCTAGTTTGCCTCATCGAACCTACTTTGATTTGACGGATCAATTTCAGGAAGATTATGTGAGTGATCGGTTAAAAGAATTCTCCGCTTATTATAGCAATCGCTTAAGCTATATCGATGTATCCGATTTAATAGAGAGGGTCACCGGGTTCCGACAACTCAGTGACCAAAAAATCCACCATGTGGTGGTTGAAAAGGCGCAAGCGCTCAGTCAAGCGTGCGTCGCGCAAGTGGAAGAAACCTTATCGAAGACGAGTGGTTCTGTCATCAACATTGACCCTGATGTTGATATTTACGACCCAGAAAGTCGGGAAATTCTGATTTTCGAAGATGCCATTCAAGTCCGTGGTCAGAAAGAAAATCGTATAAGAAAACAATCAGTTATAAAGGAAGAAGTGCCAGAGAAATCCGCACCGAAGAAGACGTCTGCCGTATCGAGTGACGTCATTCTCTTTGAAAATAAAGACGGCGATCTTGAATACCTGACCGCACCGATTGATCGACAGGGGAAAGCGATCATTCCGGTTGCTGATATTCTGAAAAGCCGGGTGATTGAAGATTATGGGAAAGAAGAAAAGCCATTGCCGATTATCGCGATTACAGATGGCGCAAAAATCATTCGTGAGCATCTTTGGGCGGTATTTGGTATCACCGTGCTGATTATCCTGGATTGGTACCATCTTGGTAAAAAAATTCGTGATTTAATGAGTATGATTGCCTTGAATAAGGATGAGAAGAATCAGCATCTAAAGTTTATGTTCTATCACCTCTGGCGTGGTGATGTTGTCACGGTTTTGAATTACTTAGTCGAGCAGGTGCAACCCAAAAATGCAGAAAAGCATCTTGAACTGATCAATTATCTTGAAAAACATCAGCATGAAATTATCGATTATCGAAGTCGTCAGATTGCAGGCAAACCCATCGGAAGTGGTTCTATCGAGAAAGGCTGTGATCAAGTTATCGGACGTCGTCAGAAGAAAAAAGGGATGAGTTGGCGTCCTGCAGGAAGTCGAAGTTTAGGCATTTTAAAGGTGATCGAACTCAATAATGAATGGGATTCTGTCTGGTTTCCTCAAGAAGCCGCGAATGATCCGTCAAACTTGCGGTTAGTTTCAAACGCATAGAGCATCACAGGAAAATTTACAGGAGGACAAAATTTGGAAGTGCGCAAAGTGAGTAGGTAAGTGTGACACTGAATCATACCACTGATGACTTGCGCTAGATCATCGCTGCGTTGCCGGCGGCGGTCGATGCGCAGACCATGACCCGCTTGCGGGAGTCCTTTTTTGTCTTTTACGGCGCGACCGGACGCTGTAAGATGTTGAGGTTAAAGTGTGTGGCTTATTAGTACCTGGCTATGAACCAGGGGGTCGGGAGTTCGAATCTCTCCGGGCGCGCCAAATAAAACAAGGGGTTAGGTCGAAAGGTCTAACCTTTTTTGTCTTCTGGTATGGATATTTCAAAAAGGCCCCGTGGTAGCGTTGTTTTCCATTCTCCGTTTTTCCACGCTTTGAGATGTTGTCATGACGACCTACCAGCCTCAATGCACTCAACATCGACAACCGGAGGCGTCAAGCGGAGTTCGGTTACTACTTCATCCGCTTGCTGGCGGAACGTTAGCGCAGCTCCCTGAGGTGGAAGCAGTGCTCGAAGCAATTCCAGGCCGGTGCCCAAGCCTCGACCTGCGGCAAAATCGAAAGTGGTCGTTAAGAGAGCAGGACCGTTGCGGATCACGACTCGTTGCTCGGTCGTGCTGATTTCCACCGCTACTTGAATCGGACGGGTTGGTCTGGCGGCATCGTTGTGCTTGAGGGCGTTGGCCAACAGTTCGTTGAGTACCAGGGCTAGCGGAACGGCTTCCTCCCGCGCCAGAAGCACCGCTGCGCCGGATTTCAGCACCGGCAAAGCGCAGTGGATCGGCGCCACTCCAGTGGCTCCATGGGTCAGAGTTTTGAGCAACTCATCGAGCCGCACCCGGCCCTCCGGGCGTTGGCTCTGCAAACCGTAAACGTGAGCGATGGCGCAAATCTGCGCGATGACCTCCTCCATGTCTTCGGCCAATTCTGGACGCCGAGCGATACGGTTACGTAACAATCCACTAACCCCCTGTAAATGATTCTTGATGCGATGATGAACTTCCCGCACCAGGGTATCGCGCTGGTTCGTTAATTGCGCAAGACGTTGTTCCTCATTTCGTTTCTGTTCGGTGATGTCGCGAGCGATCCCGACCAGCCCAACGATCTGTCCGGCGCCATCCCGGATCGGTGAGCGGATACTCAGGTAGATCCGCGTTGCATCTCCTGTGGTGATTCGCTCCTCGGTCTGTATCGTCTGTTCGGACTCTATCACCCGCTGATTAGCTTCCAGCACAGCTTGCCCCACTACCGGATCGTCGAAGAATTCCAGAGAGGTCTTGCCAATCAAGGTTTCCTGAGTCCAACGTGGCTGGTCGCCGAATGTATTGAGAGCCGTTAGAGCTGCTGGATTGGCGTAGCGCAGGCGACAAGCGCGATCCATCATGAAAATTGGGTCGGGACTGTTTTCCATGATGGCGCGCAGCAGAGTTTCTCTGGTGCTTAACGCCTGTTCAGCCTGTTTGCGAGCATTGATATCCAAATGAGTTCCTGCGAGGCGCCACGGGCCGCCATGCTCATCCCAACCAAACCCTTTGCCTCGATCCAGCACCCAGATCCAGTTCCCGGATTTGTGACGCATGCGATATTCTTCATTAAAATACATTGTTCTTTGGCTCAATATGGATTCCAGTCAGTTGGCGTTGTTAGGCGACCAGCAGTTCCAAGAGAGGTCTGAGCAAGCCTTTGCCCCGAATGCGGACGTTATGCACGAACTGAAAGAAGCCCAGGTAGAGCGGCAGCTTTTCTTGCGAAATTCCTCGATGGGGTCGCAACCAGGAACGCAACAGGGACCAGAAACCCTCAGCGGTATTAACATGAATCTCATGGAAGCCATCGCCATCGTCGTCGCGGGCGTATTCACCCCGGCTGTGACACACCGTATGATGATCAAAGCCCCAATCCTTCAATGGGTTATAGATTGCATATTCATCGGTATAAATCCGGGTTCCCGGGGCGATGAAAGTCTGAAGGAGCGGTTGGATGGTCGCTTGCTGGACATTATCCAGCATCCGGACGACCACCGCGCCGCCGCGCTCAATCATGCCGAGAATCGGCGGCTTTTCCTGCTCCAGGGTGCCTCGACCCCGTGCCCCCTTCAGCCGGCGACGCCGCCCGCGGCGGCCTTTTTTTTCACCGCGTCCGGATGCCCTTTATGCCCGGCCACCATATAGACCTCGTCGCATTCCACTTCCCCCGCCAAGGTGGGTTCGGGTTGGCGGGCGACGATACCTTGGCGCAGTTGCTCGGTCATCCGCTGCACGTCTCCGGATTCAACGCCAACTCTTGGGCAATCTGGGCATTAGACAAGTTCAAACCCATAAAATATAAACATAATATCCAAATTCGTAACGGCGGGTGGTGGCCGGCCAACACCGTCCCGGTTAGATCGTCAAAAGAGCGATGGCACCCAGCACACCGATATTTCTGTCGCGCCGGTTGGGTCGTGTCGTGACCCTGCTTCGTCACGTTCGCCGCCCCACAATGGGGGCAGTGAACCCCATCGGGCCAGCGCAGTTGGCGGACCGTTTCGTAACACCGGACATCGTCCAGTAGATTCTGAAGGTTGATCATCGACGGGAAACCTGGAGCGCGGCGGTTCAAAACCTCTTCAGTGTAGCTCCTGTCCCTTGGCAGGGCGAGCCATCTTCAACAGCCTGGAATCCATATTGAGCCTGTTCTTTTAGCTTCCTCACAGGCGTGATCGACCCGTGGCAAATCCTCGGGGTGAATCAGATCCCGCCAACCCTGTACGGTCATCGCCATTTCGCCCGGCGCATAATCCAGTATCTGGAGATAGCGTTCGTTTACCACTACTTCGCCCGTCCGTAGGTTAACGTCATATAGTCCCACATCGGCGCCTTCAATCACCAACTCCAGACGCTCCTTGGCCTGTCGCAGCATTTCCGTCATCTGCTTGCGTTCGGTAATGCCCACGGCGACGAAGACCCACCCTGATTCCGGCTGGTTCGACGTCAATGGGATTACTTGAAGAAGAATATCGATCAGTCGGCTATCCTTGCATCGCGTTTGAGTCTCTATGACAGCCAAGCCATTCTGTTTGATCTGATTCTGTATTTCCTGGCCAATCCATTCGAACACTTCGTCGCTGGGATATACGATCCGTGTGGACTGACCGATGATTTCATCGGGTCGGTAACCTAGCGTCTGATAGAAATAGTCGTTCACCTGTTGAAAGCGGCGCTGCACCGTCACGCCCATGCCTGCCGGCACGGCGCGAAAAAAAGCGGAGAGTTGCTGTTCGCGCGCACGCCATTTCTTTTCCATTTGCTTGTATCGGGTGATGTCTACAGCGATAAGGTGACAACGCCGGTCCATGCCGAAGTCGATAGGCACGCCTTCAAAGCGCACCGGGCGAGGCAGCGCGTTTTCCAGATCGAGAGCCACTTCACAAGTTTCCGGGGAAATTCCCTTCGTCAACTGGTCGAGAAAAGCGTTGAAGGTGGGCCAGCTATCCTCGGATACAAAGAACTCCAAGCACTGGCCGATCAAATCAGATCGCTGTTGGCCGAGTAGGGCTGCGCCGGCCAAATTGACTTCTTGGATAACGCCATCGTCAGTGAGAATAAAATAGCTTGTTGGAGCAAAGTCATAGACGTCGGTATAATGCTTCAGGCTCTGTTGAAGCCGGGCGCTAACCTCCCGCAGTTCTTCATTCTGCAATTCCAATTCGATCTGGTGGACTTGCAACTCGTGAATTAACTGTTGGCTTTCAGCTTCAGCAAGCGGTAGACGTGCTTGTGTGTATTGCGCTTGCCATTGTGTTTCCGCGCGACGGCGCAATTCGGTGGCGGCGAACAAGCAGCTGCCCGAATCCGCTTGCCGATTCTCGGTTTCTCCGGTGGTTTGGATGCGCTTCAGCTCCGCCTCGGCGGCGCGCAGTTTCGCCAGCAGATCACGGCGCGAAAGCCGGGAATAATCTGTCACGGGAGAGTTTCCTGTTAGAAGCACGTGCGAGGCGGCGCGCAGCTATAGGCGCTGCATCGCTTACTCCTTATAACGCGATGTTCGACTTTTCAGGCGATCAGGCCCTCAAACTGGAGGTCTGACCGACCGATTTGCCGGTTCATAAAAATACCCAAGGTATGCGCTAAGACTTTTCTGGCGATCCGACTGGTCAAGTGCCAAACATCCCGCGCTCGGATTTTTTCACAATGAAACTGTTCGGTCAGCTGACCAATGACCGTTTCCACGAGGCGGCGGGTTCTCGTAAGCTGCTGGACCACGCAGGGGGGACGGGGATCAGTCATATTAGCGCGCAGTGGCGTTTGCAGGTTGATTCCGGTCGCGGCCAATTCGGCTTGGAGAAAGGCGTTCAGGTAACCTTTGTCGCCAATCACTAAACCCTGAACCCCTTCGGTCAAATCCCACAACGCCTCACGTTCATCACCGGTCGCAGGGGTCACGGTACACGCCGTGATGACGCCATGGATCGTGATCATCAGATGACCGTGAAGCCCATAATAATACTGCTTTTTTGCCGCACAATAGCCCAAGTCCGCCACCTCAGGAAATAACCGGCATTGGGGCGCGCGGGTCAACACACACACGGGCAGGGGGAAGCCATCCACCAAGTGAATCGGGTCCATCGCTGCCGCCAACTCGCTCAGGAGTTGCTGATGAAGCCCCTGCTTGACCACCCAAAGATTCGCCGCCTGCTGAGCGAACGTGGTACGCGATCCGAGTTCCGGGAACCACGACGGCCAATGACGACCAAAGTACTTCTAGATGCCCACATCGGTATCCAATCCCAAAAACTCGCCGACGACTTCCATCGTGATCACTTCACTATCCGTCAGTTTCGGGGCAAAGCCACGCTGGCGTAAACGACGATCCCCGAACAGGGCATTCAGGTGCTGATCTACCCAGCAAAACACCGTGATGATAAAGTCTTCGAGCGGCATGGCGGTTTCTCTGTGCGGCTTACCACCTATCAGTTTCTCATCACGGGGCAAACTCGATAGAAGGAAGGTAAAGGTTGTTGCATTTGTAGCTTCCGGTGGATTGCGCGCAGACCCCGGGTGAACCAGGAAACGGCGCTACGGGCGAGTTTTCGAAAGGTCCAATGGTGAGGATCGGTCTGTTCTTGCGTCTTTTTTCCAGGGGCGTGGGGTGATCGTGGGCCTCCTCTTGACCGACGCGCACGCACCAGTACATGGCCAAGGCCATGATCAGCAGCAACCGATCGAGCCGATCAGCGGCCTGTAACTGCGTGTCTTCTAATTGAAAACCGCGACTTTTGAAATCGGAGAACATCGGCTCAATGCCCCAGCGACTTGCGTAATCCCGCACGGTCGCCCGATTCGGCGGGTCATTCATGGCGATGATCCAGGGTTCCGGGTGGGCCCCCTCATGCCAAATCGCCAGATTCGTCGCGACCCCTTGATTGAATAACCGCACATTGGGCAGATAGCGCTCGGTTTGCCCTGTGGCAAGCACCCCGGTCGTGGTCATGTCTCCAAACCCTGGATCCACATTGAGATTGCCTTTCAATCGTAACCGATAATGCCAACCGGACTGCGCGTGAAGCCACGCGAATAAATCCACCGAGGGATAAAAGCGATCCGCCGAAAGCAGCACCTCGGCTCCCGCCGGGAGCCACGCTCGAACTTGTTCTAATACCGCTTTCTGGGCCGCAAAACCCAGATTGGCCGGGCCGGCTTCCACCCGCCAAGCAAGGGGTAAGGCCCGATCGCCGATCCCAAGGCTCACCATCAAAATCGCAAAACGATCCCCCAAATCGGTTTGATCCAGACTCAAAATAATCGTTTGTCCCTGCTGGCCCGTCGCCGCCAAGGTTTGGCGCGCCCACGGTTCCAGCACTTCCGTACTCGACAGCAACGGATTCTTCAACAACCGCCGCAGCCACTGCTCGCGCATATCTTGCCGTTCGGTCTCCAAGGGTAGGAGATTGGCGAGTTCCACCGTATTCGGGGTCTGGGCTTCCAGGATGGCGCCCACCGCTAAAGCTAGCTTGGCGCGTACCGTCTTGCGTAGCGTCGGGTGGGCAGCTCTCAACCCCGCTTCGATTTCTGTTGCCAACTGCCGAATCGTTCCCATGATCCCCTCATGATGTTCGTTAAACTCATAATCCTAGTCTAACTCAGAACTGATAGGTGGTAAGCTCTGTGCGGTTGAGGTGGTTGGTTCCTCTCAACTTAGCTCACATCGCCATGCCGCATCGACCTCCATTCTCTCCTCTCGAAAAAGTCGAACATCGCGTCCTTATACCATTTACCGATAGATTTTAAATTTGGCTCAATATGGATTCCAGGCTGTTGAAGATGGCTCGCCCTGCCAAGGGACAGGAGCTACACTGAAGAGGTTTTGAACCGCCGCGCTCCAGGTTTCCCGTCGATGATCAACCTTCAGAATCTACTGGACGATGTCCGGTGTTACGAAACGGTCCGCCAACTGCGCTGGCCCGATGGGGTTCACTGCCCCCATTGTGGGGCGGCGAACGTGACGAAGCAGGGTCACGACACGACCCAACCGGCGCGACAGAAATATCGGTGTGCCGGGTGCCATCGCTCTTTTGACGATCTAACCGGGACGGTGTTGGCCGGCCACCACCCGCCGTTACGAATTTGGATATTATGTTTATATTTTATGGGTTTGAACTTGTCTAATGCCCAGATTGCCCAAGAGTTGGCGTTGAATCCGGACGACGTGCAGCGGATGACCGAGCAACTGCGCCAAGGTATCGTCGCCCGCCAACCCGAACCCACCTTGGCGGGGGAAGTGGAATGCGACGAGGTCTATATGGTGGCCGGGCATAAAGGGCATCCGGACGCGGTGAAAAAAAAGGCCGCCGCGGGCGGCGTCGCCGGCTGAAGGGGGCACGGGGTCGAGGCACCCTGGAGCAGGAAAAGCCGCCGATTCTCGGCATGATTGAGCGCGGCGGCGCGGTGGTCGTCCGGATGCTGGATAATGTCCAGCAAGCGACCATCCAACCGCTCCTTCAGACTTTCATCGCCCCGGGAACCCGGGTGTATACCGATGAATATGCAATCTATAACCCATTGAAGGATTGGGGCTTTGATCATCATACGGTGTGTCACAGCCGGGGTGAATACGCCCGCGACGACGATGGCGATGGCTTCCATGAGATTCATGTTAATACCGCTGAGGGTTTCTGGTCCCTGTTGCGTTCCTGGTTGCGACCCCATCGAGGAATTTCGCAAGAAAAGCTGCCGCTCTACCTGGGCTTCTTTCAGTTCGTGCATAACGTCCGCATTCGGGGCAAAGGCTTGCTCAGACCTCTCTTGGAACTGCTGGTCGCCTAACAACGCCAACTGACTGGAATCCATATTGAGCCTTAAATTTTTATTCCCCTTAGTGGGCTGACACAGAAGTTTTGACAGGTTCAGAGGTTTCTAGGTCCACCGGGGTTTCAGAAGATTTCAAGGGAGGATAGAGGCGCTTGAGTTTGACCCGGGCCAAGTCGGTGCCGAACTGCCAGTGGATTTTGGTCTGACGTAGGTTGCGTGGGCCTTGCCAAGCGGCGATTTCCTTCCGCAAAGTTTCGAGGTTCGCAATGCGGCGATTCAAACACTGGCCGGCGAGAACAGCGAACTCACATTCCGCCATATTGAGCCAACTGCCATGCTTGGGGGTGTAATGAAATTCGAGCTTGCGGGTGATCCGGCGGGCTTCCTCTGGAGAAAAGACACTATACAAGGCCGCAGGAGTGTGGGTATTGAGGTTATCCACGACCAACCGGATTCGCTCCGCCTTCGGAAAGTACACATCAACGAGTTGCTGCATTTGCTGGGCAAAATCGCGTTTGGTGCGCTGTTTCGTGACATTAACATGACGCCACCCGCGCAAGGGTTGTACGAATAGAAATAAATTGGCGGTGCCTTCGCGTTTGTATTCACAGTCATAGCGCGCCGGTTGACCCGGGCGGGCGGGTTGAGGACAGCGGGTTTCGCTGGTCAATTGCACCGGACTTTCATCGAAGCACACTTGGGGGTATTGAGGATCATCGGGTTCGGCGTACAGGTCCAACACATCCTCCATATGCCAAACATAATCGGGACTGACACTGGGAATACACCATTCTTGACGTTGCCAGGGTTTGAGGTCGTTTTTTTAAGGATGCGCCGCACACTCTCACGGGAAATGGCTTCGATGGGCCGGAGTTCCATGAAGCGGTCCGCTAACAATTGGAGAGTCCACTGACAACGGCCAGCGGGCGGGGTACTACAGGCCAAGGCGACCAGAAAGGCGGCCTGTTTGCCGGTCAAGGCCGGGGGCAAACCGACTCGTGGCCGCTCGCTTAACGCCGCCAGCAACCCTTCGTCGACAAACCGTTGACGGGTACGATGAACGGTCGAAATCCCCAAGTGAAGGCTTTGGGCAATGGCCTCATCCGTCGCCCCTTCCGCAGCCTGCAGCAACACATGGGCACGGGCAACCTTGCGCGCCGCTGCCTTGCCTTTATGAATGACCTTCAGCAGGTCTTCCCGCTCCTCTTCAGTTAGATCAACCAGATACTTGTGGGCCATGGTGATTCCTCCTGTTGATCTCAACCATAGGGCACCCACCGCTACCTGTCAAAACTTCTGTGTCAGCCCATTAGTGGCCTCGAGTCTTGGCGGTGCATCCGTTTTTCGAGTTAAACTTAACGGGAATTGGTATTAGTTCCTATCCTCAGCGCATTCAGCGTCTCCGCCGCGTTGATGATATCGCGGGCCAGTGATTGCAACCGGCGGCGCTGCGCGCGCGCGTGGATGCGCAACAACTCGAACGCCTCCTGTTGCCGCAAGCCTTGCCGTTCCATCAGAATGCCAACAGCTGTTGTGGTGTCGCGCCCTCCCTTCAGCGCTTCTTCCAACTGGCTTTTGACCTTATTGAGAGCTTTCAAATCCTGGGATCGCGCCAGAGCCGCTTCGATAGCAGGAATCAACTGCGGCATATCCACCGGCTTGACCAGGTAACCAAGTCCTCCTTCGTTAATCGCATCCTCCACCATTTTCTTGTCGCTGTAGGCGGATAGGAACAAGGCTGGGATGTGGTGGGTATCCCGCAGCCGCCGCGCCAGTTCGATACCGGACATGCCCGGCAAGCGGATGTCGAGAATGGCTAAATCAGGAGAGTGACGTTTGGTCAAAGCGAGCGCTGCTTCGCTGCAAGCCGCCTCGGTGACCGTATAGCCGGCCTGGCGCAAGCCATTGCCGAGCGTACTGAGAATCAAACGGTCGTCATCGACCAGCAGGATATGATGAGACATTCTGCTTTCTCCTTAATTTATATTAGACCTGTTCCGAAATATGGTAACATAATTCATTGAACCTCATAGCCATTTCTTAGGTTGCAGAGTCCAGCGACGACCAATATAATTTGATCGCCTATCTTATTAAGGCGGTTTCTAAACCTTATTGTTAGCGCACCAAAGTTCTTTAATTGACCGATGAAATGTTCAATGCCCACACGAACCTGACTGATCAAGCGATTTTCTCTTTTCTGTTTTGGTGTGAGCTTCGGATTTGGATGGGTTTTTGACTTGCGTGGTTTTTTATGGGGAATATGAATAGTCCCGATCTTGGGATAGTCTTTTTCGATCCCTTGATAGCCTAAATCAACCGAAACTTCTACGGATGAAAGCTCCGGTTTTTCAGGGTCTAGTTCTCCTTTTAACATTGCATAGTCATGCTGATGACCCGGAGTCGCCGGGCCGATTACATCGATACCACCGTTGACGGTCGCGATGACTGTGTTTTTGAGGGTATGGGCCTTTCTTTTTCCGCTATAATGACTTTTTTGCCGACGCTTGTTTTTCGGTCGGCGACAGGGTCTTTCCGTCGCATCAATCATAATTTTTCTATTTTTTTCATCAACTTGTTCTTGTTGACTGTCCATTAGTACGATTTTAAGGTGGCGATGAGGTAAGATATGAAGCTCTTTTTCAGCTTGCTTCAAAATCGGGATTAGCTTCATCACGTTCTCTTGGGCTTTTGACGGACTCATATTAAATAAACAACCCAATACATCAAAGGTAGGATAGTTTTTCAGATAAAAAAGCAGAAAGAAAAGTTTTAATTCAGGCGCCGACAAAATCCCCTTGCGCCCCCCGCCCGGATGGCGTCGACGTTGCGCTTGCTGTCGGCGATAACGCCGCCGATTCTCTTCGTTCAAACAATGCGAAAACACGGGAACGAGTTGATCAAATTCTTGTTGAGAAACCCCAGTCAGCGCTCTAAATTGTCGTTCATTGCGCACGCAAATTGATTGAAAGTTTCGCATGACGGCTCTCCTTCATCCTGAGTTTCCTTACTTTAGATATGGGGACTCTTTCCAAAAATTCAATACCTAACCTATTGACGGAAAAATATAATCTTAGAAAACGCTCAGGAAATATGATTATAAGCTATTAAGAATGATAGAAAAATTATTAAGGAGCAAGTCTATTATTTAATTCATTTTTATTCTGGGCCTGGGGCGCCTTCCCGGAAACGGCAATCGACCATGTAGCCACCCTACCAAAAATAATTTTAACGTTACTTGAGACTGCCCGTCAGCTTACTAAAATGAATTTGCAGCCTAAGCTCCCGGTTGCCGCAAATCGTTCTCTCTCTTTCAGCTGTGCCCCCGCTGGAATTTATTCGCCGAAGCCTCGTTCCTGCTTCAGATCCTCTCAATGCTTCACTCCACTGCGTGGTGCGCTCTTCGTCACCCGTAGCATGGGGTAGTACGCCTGTTTTGACGAACCGCGCACTGTGCTTACCGATGACAGCGCTGATCTCCGCTGCCGGGTGGGCGACAAACCATGAATGCTCTTGAATTGAGGAGTTATTAAGATCGTGAAGATGAACAACCTGAAAATGAGTACGCAGTTGACTATCGGCTTCGGAGCGATGGCGACCATCACGCTGCTGCTCGGCCTCCTGGCGGTGTTCGGGATTTACACCCTGTCCGCTGATATGGAAGACACCGGCGAGAACCGCATTCCCGCCTTGCAGGCGTTGGCCCAGCTCAACCGCGAACGGATGGTGATTCGTGCGCAAACCCAGGCGGTCTTCGCGTATGAAACGCAACTTGACGCCGCGGCGGCATTGCATAGCATTCAGCAAGAGCGCCGCGAGAGCTGGCAATGGGTGGACCATGGGTGGCAGGCGTTGTTGAAAATCCCGCGAACCAGCGAGCAGGGCCGGGCGCTGCAACAACAACTTGATGAGCAATATAAAGCTTGGCGCACGATTTACATCGAACTGGACGGTTTGATCGAACGTCTCGCCATTGCCACCGACCCTGACCAGAAGCAGGTGCTGTACAGCGAATACCGCCAAGCAATCGGCCACATGGTGCCGATCTCGGACGTCATGGGGCAAACCTTCGAAGCTATTACCGAAAACAATATTACGCGCACGAATGCGATGATCGCAGAGGGTCACGCGACGGCGGCTTGGCTGTGGACCCTATCGATCGTGGCCGTGGCCGGTAGCACCGTGCTGGGCGTTCTGCTGACCTGGTTGCTGGTGAGAGGAATCCGCCGGCCCATCGGCGGCGAACCCGCCGTGATCGCGGCGCTGACTCAACAGATCGCCCAAGGCGATTTGACCTTGCAGTTCGAGAACACCGGGCGGGAAACCGGTATCTACGCCGCCATGCGCGACATGGCGACCCAACTCCAGCAGATGGTTAGCCAAATCACCCAGGCGACCGCTCAGGTCAATTCAGCTGCCGTGGAAATCGCCCAAGGCGGCGGCGACCTGGCGCAGCGCACCGAGGAACAAGCCTCGGCGCTGGAACAGACCGCCTCTTCGATGGAACAGCTCACCAGCGCGGTCAAACATAGTGCGCAGAACGCCGAGCAGGCCAACCACCTGGCGCGCGCTGCTCGCACCCAGGCTGAGCAGGGCGGTGAAGTGGTCAAACAAGCGGTAGCGGCGATGAGCGCTATCCATCAGAGCAGTAACCAGATCGCCAATATCATCGGGGTAATCGATGAAATCGCCTTCCAGACTAATCTGCTGGCGCTCAACGCCGCCGTCGAAGCTGCCCGCGCCGGCGAGCAGGGGCGGGGCTTCGCTGTCGTGGCCGGTGAGGTGCGTAAACTCGCTCAGCGTAGTTCCGATGCCGCTAAGGAAATCAAATCACTGATCACCAATAGTGCCAGTAAGGTGCAGGACGGTGGCCAGTTAGTCGCGCAATCCGGCCAGACCTTGCAAGAGATCGTTGTATCGGTCAAGAAAGTCAGCGATATCGTCGCTGAAATGGCCACCGCCAGTCAGGAGCAGGCTTCGGGCATCGAGCAAATTAACCAGGCCATTCTGCAAATGGATCAAATGACCCAGCAGAACGCCGCCCTGGTGGAACAGACGGCTGCCGCCAGTCATGCCTTGAGCGATCAGGTCCGCGAACTTGAGCAGTTGATGCGCTTCTTCAAGCTGAATAGACAGGTGGCGACCAGGCCAGAGGCTGCTTCGATAAAATCACCCGGCGCGCGCCATAGCCAGCGAACGGACCGTCATTTGGTCAACAGTACTGTGGAGGAAGCCGCATGGACCTAGAAGTTTCTAGCGTCAAAAAATGTAAAATTCGCGTGATAACACAGTTTCCCCAATAGTCCATCCGAGAAACGTTTTTGGACCGTCTCTCTAAGGTTCTTCGAGGGGTCTTGTGGAGCTAGGCGGTCTGGAAAGAGATTGTCTCGACAACCCATTGATCTAAAAGCAGTAAGGCTGACCTCTAGTGAGTTTGGGGGACTTAACTTGCCCAGATGAGCCGGATTCCACACTGAATGCTGAAAATTGCCGTAAAATTTTTTTACAATCAGGCGGTCTTTTCTGATTGTCGTTGACCCCCTTCCAACTTTCGAGGAGTTCATCATGCCCGACTATCGTTCTCGCACGACCACCCATGGCCGCAACATGGCCGGCGCCCGCGCTTTGTGGCGCGCAACCGGCGTCAAGGATGATGACTTCGGCAAGCCGATTATTGCGATCGCTAATTCATTCACTCAGTTCGTTCCCGGTCATGTTCACTTGAAGGATTTAGGACAACTGGTCGCGCGCGAGATCGAACAAGCTGGCGGCATCGCCAAAGAATTTAACACAATCGCCGTGGATGACGGCATTGCCATGGGTCACGGTGGAATGCTGTACTCGCTGCCCTCGCGCGAATTAATCGCCGATGCCGTCGAGTACATGGTCAACGCCCATTGCGCCGACGCCTTGGTGTGTATCTCCAATTGCGACAAGATCACCCCCGGCATGCTGATCGCCGCCATGCGCCTCAATATTCCAGCGATCTTCGTCTCCGGCGGGCCAATGGAAGCTGGTAAAACTCGCCTGGCGATGCATAAGCTGGATCTGGTCGACGCCATGGTCGCCGCGGCCGACGATCATATCGACGACGCCACCGTAGCCGAGTATGAGCGTTCCGCTTGCCCGACCTGTGGTTCCTGCTCCGGCATGTTCACCGCCAATTCCATGAATTGCCTGACCGAAGCGTTGGGCCTGAGTCTGCCGGGCAACGGTTCACTGCTGGCTACCCATGCCGACCGCCGAGAACTGTTCCTGGAAGCGGGACGGCGCATTGTCGACCTGACCCGGCGCTATTACGAACAAGATGACGCCTCGATATCGCCGCGAAGCATCGCTACTTTCGAAGCTTTTGAAAACGCCATGAGTCTCGATGTCGCCATGGGCGGCTCGACCAACACCGTGCTGCATCTGCTGGCGGCGGCGCAGGAAGGCGAAGTGCCTTTCACCATGCGCGACATTGACCGATTATCACGGCGAGTGCCGAATTTATGCAAGGTAGCGCCGGCGACTCAGAAATACCACATGGAAGACGTTCATCGGGCTGGCGGCGTGATCGCTATTTTGGGAGAGCTGGACCGCGCTGGGCTGCTTCATCGTGGGGCGCGCACGGTTCACAGCGAGACCTGGGTCGAGGCGCTGGATCGTTGGGACATCGCCCGACTAACGTCCTGGGATGAAGCCCGGACTCGCTACTCTGCGGGTCCCGCCGGCATTCCCACTCAGCAAGCCTTCAGCCAGGACACTCGCTGGCCCAGTCTGGATCTGGATCGGGAAAGCGGCTGTATTCGCGCCCAACCGCATGCTTATTCGCAAGACGGCGGTCTGGCGGTGCTGTATGGCAACCTGGCTGAGGACGGTTGTATTGTCAAGACGGCTGGGGTTGACGAAGATAATCTGCGGTTCCAGGGGCCTGCCCGGATCATGGAAAGCCAGGAAGACGCGGTGTCAGCCATTCTCGGTGGGCGCATCCAACCGGGTGATGTCGTGCTCATCCGCTATGAAGGGCCGCGCGGCGGACCAGGAATGCAGGAAATGTTGTATCCCACCAGCTATCTCAAATCCAGGGGACTGGGCAAGGTTTGCGCTTTGGTCACCGACGGACGTTTCTCGGGCGGCACCTCCGGTTTGTCCATTGGCCATGTTTCGCCGGAAGCGGCTGAAGGCGGAACCATCGCCCTCGTGGAAGAAGGCGACAGGATCGAGATTGATATTCCCAACCGTCGTATTCATCTGGCGATCAGTGATGAAACATTACAACAACGGCGGGTGGCCATGCAGGCGCGTGGCGCGGTGGCCTGGAAACCTGTCAATCGGCAACGCTCTGTTTCACCAGCGCTGCGCGCTTACGCCGCTATGACCACCAGCGCTGCCCGTGGTGCGGTGCGCGATGTCAGTCAGGTGGAAAGGTAAAAAGGTGAAACGTGATGAACTTTTGCCCTTAGCCCTTAACCTTTAGCCTTGCAGTCATCCGCAAGCCAGGGAGACGATAAGGAGAATAAGCCATGAATCAGGCAAAAGACCCGGACAGCCAGCGTCTTAGGCTCGTTAATCACCTGAAATTGATTGAGGATTTGTGGCAAAAACTTTATTACGTCAAGTGGAATCCCAAGTCGTTCGTGATGCTGGCCCGTTTAGCGCAAGACATGTTGAAAAATGCTCAGGGCCGAGATGATGAGCGTCTGCTCAAGCTGGTGACGCAACTGGAACACCATGTTAAAGGCTGTGCAACCGCCAATGCGATGCCGCCCGAATCGGAACGACAACGGCTAATCGCGCTGATCGATGCGTTACGTTTTATCCTGGTTAAAAATGGCGGCAGCCTCAGCGATGAACCGCGGACCCGTCCACTGCTGACAGCGCATCCTGAGATTTTTCTGGT
Organism: Gammaproteobacteria bacterium; assembly: GCA_024235095.1. Classification (NCBI taxonomy): domain Bacteria; kingdom Pseudomonadati; phylum Pseudomonadota; class Gammaproteobacteria; species Gammaproteobacteria bacterium. The sequence goes on along the minus strand of JACKNC010000001.1, from coordinate 992,559 downwards.
CGCCCCTGAGGGCGATAAGCCCTCGCTAATGACTAAACTGGAGGATTTTAACTACCGGGTGCGGCATATTTCCAAGCTGGCTGAGGCTGAAGAACGGTTGCACGAACGGATACCCGGCGCAGTGATCATCGATATGGATTTTCCCGAAGGAGCGGAAACGGTATTGGAAATGGTCGCTAATCTGCAAACACAGATTGGTTTGCGCTCGCCAGTGCTGTTTCTGGCTGAGCGCAATGATATGGCGGCGCGACTGGAAGCAGTGCGCGCGGGCGGGACTGCTTACTTCAGCAAACCCGTCGATAACGATGAATTGATTGGCCTGTTGCGGGAACTGCTGTTGCCACAAACCTCGGAAGGACATTACCGGGTGCTGATCGTCAACGATCGGCCTACCGAAGCTTGGGAGATGGCCGGCGCGCTGGAGGAACAGGGCGTTACGCCGCGCGTACTCATTCAACCTCTGCAAGTATTGCAGGACATTCATCGCTTCCAGCCCGATCTGTTGTTAATTGATCTCGATCTTAAGGAAGTCGCCGGACTGGATCTGGCCAAGGTTATTGCGCAACATCGGGATTGCGATATTCTGCCGATAATTCTGCTGTGTTACCCGGCAGATGTTACACATTACCTGATGAATCTGGAGGTGCCAGGCGCTAGTTTGCTGACCAAACCGGTGCCTGTTAGCTATTTGTGCTGGGAGGTCAAGCAACGGTTGCGCCGGGCGCGCGCCATACGCGTCAAGCTAAGTCTGCTCAGTGATAGTGATGTGGTCAGCGGTCTCTACAATCGTCGGCGCTTCATGGTGCTTATGGAGCGGGAACTGGAGGCGATGGGCCTACGTCTGCAAGCTTTGGTGGTGATTTTCATCATGCTGGACAATTTGCGCTCTATTAGAGATTCGGCAGGTGTAGCGACAGCCGACGAGGTTGTAGGGCAAGCTGCAGGCCGGTTGCGGCAGGTGCTGACTTCCGAGCAACCGTCCGCACGGTTCAGTGACACCGTTTTTGCGGTACTGGCGCCGAATCTGTTCGGTGAAGCGCCGCTTAATCTGGCCCGCCGCATTCGGGATGTGCTGGAAACCGGCTTCTACAAAGTGGGTGATCAGGCACTGCTGTTGCGGACCAGTATTGGCGTCGCCGTTACCAATGACCGTAGCCAGGATCATCTGATGCTGATCCAGCGGGCGGATTCAGCCTGTGGACTAGCGCAGGAAGCTAAGAGCGAACGCATCTATTTCCAGCAGAATGCCCCTGAAGCGAAGCGCGATCATGAAACCTCTTCGCGAGCGCGGGTGCTGGATCAAGTCCGCGAGATCGTTGAACATGAATGGCTTTGGCTGGTTTTTCAGCCTATTGCCAGTATGCGCGGCGATGTAAATGAACGTTATGAAGTATTGTTGCGCTTGCGCGATAACCAGGGCCAGGAACTGGTGTCAGGCAACATATTCGGCGTAGTACATAATCACGAGCTGGGGTTGACGCTGGATCGCTGGATCATTGCTCAAACCTTGGAAATGCTCCGGCAACGGCAGACTACAACTACTTTATTTATCAAAATCTTGCCGATCACCTTACAGGATAAGACTCTCAGCGTCTGGTTGCGCGGAAAGTTGGAGGAAGCTGGCGTTGAGGCACAGCGCATTGTGTTCGAGGTCGCCGAATCGACGGCAGAACGTAGCCTGCGTGACATGTTTACCTTCCTCAGCGGCATCAAGCTACTTGGTTGCGGCTTTTGCCTGGACCGTTTTGGCCGAGGGACGGATTCACTGAGTTTGCTCAAAAATCTGGGCGCAGATTATGTCAAACTGGATATGTACTTCGTCAACAACCTTGCTAAGGATACCAAGAAGCAGGCCCAACTCAAGGAGTTGGTGCATAATCTGGAGTCGTTGGGCGCCGCCACCATTGTTGGCGGCGTCGAAGACATACAGGCCATGCCAGTGTTGTGGTCGCTGGGCGTGGATCTGATTCAGGGCTTTTTCCTGCAACATCCCTATCGCGAGATGAGTTACGATTTTACCAGCGCAGGGTTTTGAGTAAATTGTCTTTGCAAGATCGCCGCATACCCATCACGATAACCGGGATAGCGAAACTGAAAGCCAGTCGCGCGGAGTCGGGCATTCGAGCAACGCTTGCTGGCGCGTATGCGCGTCGTCGGGTCACGGCGGGTTTCAGCGCCAGGCTTTACAGGGGTTTGAGCGACTCGACGCGGCTTCGGCGTCCCCAGTTGGTTCGCCAGCCAGTCCAGAACTTCATCCAGCGGCGCGGGGCAGTCGTCAACAGCGATATAAAGCTGCTCCGGTTCGGGAAGTTGCAGCAGGTGCTCCAGCACCCGGGCGCAGTCGTCGCGATGAATACGGTTGGTATAAATCGGCGGACCCTCCAGACAAGTCGCCGCACCGTCACGGACGCTGTCAACCAGCCGGGTGCGGCCTGGGCCGTAGATGCCGCCGAAACGAACTGCGATGGCTGGCCAACCACTGGTCCACATTAACTGCTCGCCCTGGCGGATGCAGCGACCGCTGAAACCTTGTGCCTCAGCCGGTGAGTCTTCATTCACCCATTCTCCCTGGTGCTGCGCGTACACCGAGGTGCTGGAAGTAAAGAGCAGTCGTTTCGGGTGCTGGCTGGCTTGGCGCAGCGCTTCCAGCAGATGACTGACTCCGGTCACGTAAGCGGCTTGGTATTGGGCTTCGCTGAAGCCGGCGGCGGCGGCGCTGTACACCACGCAATCCAGCCTGGGAGGGAGGTTGGTCAGAGTCGCGGAGTCGGTCAAGTCAGCGGCAATCGGTTGAATGCCTGGCGGCATATCAGCCGGGTGGCGCTTCAGGCCCCAGACTTGATGTCCTGCGGTGTGCAGAGCCTGTCCGAGGGTTGTCCCCAAATCGCCGCAGCCAGCAATCAGAATACGCGACATGACAAGTTCTTCTCTATTGAAAATTCGAGGTCAGATGAATCCAGTGAAATTCAGCCAGCGGGTGTTGAACTGGTTCGACATGCATGGGCGCAAGCAGTTGCCCTGGAAAGACTATCCTACCCCGTATCGGGTTTGGGTGTCGGAAATCATGCTCCAGCAAACCCAGGTGGCGACGGTCATTCCCTATTATGAACGGTTCATGGCCCGGTTTCCGGATATTCGCGCTCTGGCTGATGCCGAACTGGATGAAGTATTGCAGCTGTGGGCGGGATTGGGTTATTACGCCCGCGCTCGCCATTTGCGCCAGACCGCCCGGATCGTGCGCGACTGGCATGAGGGCCGGATGCCGCTGGATATCGCAACTCTTCAGGAATTGCCTGGCATCGGCCGGTCGACAGCTGGAGCGATTCTGGCGCTGGCGGCGGGACAGCGACAACCGATTCTTGATGGTAACGTCAAGCGCTTGTTGGCGCGATTCGCAGCCGTGGAAGGCTGGCCAGGTCAGTCGCGGGTCCAGGCGGTGCTGTGGGAATTGGCGGAGCGTTACACTCCGGTCGAACGGGTTGCGGATTATACCCAGGCGATGATGGATCTTGGGGCGATGATTTGCATACCTCGTCAGCCGCGTTGCAAATTTTGTCCGCTGATCGAAGATTGTGTCGCCTATGCCCAAGGGCGCCAGGCGGATTTTCCGGCGCCGAAACCCCGCCGGGTGTTGCCAGTGCGCGCAATTCGGATGGTGCTGGCGCGGACAGGGAATGGCGAGGTGTTGTTAGAGCGCCGGCCACCCGTCGGTATTTGGGGTGGATTGTGGAGCTTTCCGGAATGTCCGCTGGAGGTTGACCTCGCCGACTGGTGTCGGGAGAAATTGGGGCTGATCGTAAATCCTGAACTGCCGTGGGGAGTTATGCGACATAGCTTCAGTCATTTCCATCTGGAGATTACTCCGTCGCCAGTGCAGGTAACCGAACAAAGTGGGATTATCATGGAAGGCGCACGGTTTGTCTGGTATAACGGCGATCATTTCGACCGTCATGGGATGGCTGCGCCGGTAAAGCGCTTGCTGGCGATGCTCGTTAAATAATTGTAAATAAATATAGGAACTTATAATGTCTCGAATGGTAAAATGCATCAAACTTGGCGTCGAAGCCGAGGGTTTGGATCGGCCGCCTTATCCGGGCGAACTAGGCAAGCGGATCTTCGAAAATGTGTCTAAGGCAGCCTGGCAGCAGTGGCTGCGACAGCAGACCATGCTGATTAATGAGTACCGTTTGACGCCGTTTGAGCCGAAGGCTCGCCAGTTTCTGGAGGAGCAGATGATGCAGTTCTTCTTTGGCGAGGGAGCAGCCCCGCCCGAGGGTTATGTGCCGCCACCGGCGTGAGCATCTTGACGCTTGAGGCAGGAACTGCTTAAATGAGCGTCCATTTTGCATCCCGCCAAATTTTGGCCAGGTAGCTCAGTTGGTAGAGCAGCGGACTGAAAATCCGCGTGTCGATGGTTCGATTCCGTCCCTGGCCACCAAATAAATCAACGTCTTGCGAACTCATTAAGAAATCGCGCAAATCTATGAGTCTAGCCGAGTTCGCAACCAGACCCGCATTCGTCGCAGTTCATCGACATCAGCGGAATCCGGCAACAGGGTCAGCGACCGGTGCTGGCCGTTCTCCAGCCGAAAATTCACGATAACCACGTAAGGATAGGCATAGCCGCTGATCAGTTGGCCCGAATATCGGCGACCATCCCCGGTTGCCAGTTGCCAACGTTCATCCAGCCATTCAATCCGGCGAATAAACCTGCGCCCGTGCGGATACCCATAACCATAACCAAACTGAACTAGGGAAAGGATAATTGCCGCGAAAAAACCGACTTGAACCCACCACGGGATGTTGGAAACGATAACGGCGACGCCAGCCAAGAGATGGCCAACGCCGCCGCCCAACAGCAGAAGCCGCGAGGGACGCGGCTTGAGGACAATTTCAATCAGCGCCAGCCTCGGCGGCTGGTGAAAGCAAGGTGCGCATGACGCTGACGACGCGAGCGGTTGCTACGTTGCTGGGGATCGCCCGACCGAGCATGTAGCTCATTAACTGCGTATCCTGAAGCTCCAGCAATTCGGCGAACGCCTGTTGCTCTTCGGCAGGCGCATGGGGATAAAACTGCTCCAGATAGCCCGAAGTCAGCAAATCCAGTTCCTTCATCCCACGCCGGCAACGCCAGCGCAGCTTGCCTATCAATTCATCCACAACTGCTGTTTCCTCATTGTCATGGGGCGCTAAAGTTACCGCCGCTCGATCATCATCTTTTTGATTTCCGCGATCGCCTTGGCGGGATTCAATCCCTTCGGGCAGGTCTTGGTACAATTCATAATCGTGTGACAACGATAGAGCCGGAAGGGATCTTCCAGATCGTCCAATCGCTCGCCAGTGAACTCGTCACGGCTGTCCACGATCCAGCGATAGGCTTGCAGGAGAATGGAAGGCCCCAGATAGCGTTCGCCATTCCACCAGTAGCTCGGGCAACTGGTGGAGCAACAGGCGCACAGGATACACTCGTACAACCCGTCCAGCTTGGCGCGATCTTCCTCGGATTGCAGGCGCTCGCGCTCCGGCGGCAGCGTGACCGTTTGCAGCCAGGGCTTGATCGAGGTGTACTGGGCATAGAAATGCGTCAGATCCGGCACCAGATCCTTGATCACCGGCATGTGCGGCAGGGGGTAAATTTTGATCTCGCCGGAGATATCATCAATCGCCTGGGTGCAAGCCAAGGTGTTAATACCGCCGATGTTCATCGCACAGGAACCACAGACCCCTTCGCGGCAAGACCGCCGGAGGGTAAGAGTGGGATCGATCTCGTTCTTGATCTTGAGCAGGGCGTCCAGCACCATCGGACCACAAGTGGCCAGATCGACCTCGTAGGTATCCATGCGCGGATTTTCGCCACTGTCCGGATCCCAGCGGTATACATGGAAATTCCTGACATTCTTAGCGCCGGTGCCAGCATAATAGGTCTTGCCCTTGCCGATAATCGAATTGGCTGGGAGTTTGAATTGAGCCATGGCGTCGTCCCCTTAGTAAGTGCGCTTCTTGGGTGGAATGTATTCCACCTCGCTGGTGAGCGTGTAGGTATGCACCGGCCGGTAGTCGATCGTGACTCCGCCTCTTGCATCCAACCAGGCTAGCGTATGTTTCATCCAATTCTCGTCGTCGCGATCCGGATAATCCTCGCGGGCGTGCGCGCCGCGACTCTCGGGGCGATTGATCGCTGACTTGATCGAGACCATCGCGCATTGCAACAGGTTTTCCAACTCCAGCGTTTCCACCAGATCGGAATTCCAGACCGTACCCCGGTCGGTAACCCCAACATGCTCGAAACCGGCAAATACTTCTTCCAGCAGCTTGATGCCTTCCGCCATCGAGTCGCCAGTGCGGAACACGGCGGCGTGATTCTGCATGGTGCGCTGCATCCGCATCCGCAGGCTGGCGGTGGGATTTTCGCCGCTAGCGTGACGCAGGCGGTCAAAGCGGACAATGATTTTATCAACTGCGGACTGAGGCAAAGCGCCATGCGGACTGCCTGGTTTGACCAGTTCAGCGCAGCGAATCGCTGAGGCGCGGCCAAACACCACAATGTCCAGCAGCGAGTTCGAACCCAGGCGATTCGCGCCATGCACCGAGACGCAAGCCGCTTCGCCGATCGCCATGAGACCGGGAATGACATGATCGGGATTGCCGTCCTTGAGGATGACGACTTCGCCATGATAGTTGGTGGGAATGCCGCCCATGTTGTAATGCACGGTCGGCAGCACCGGGGCTGGTTCCTTGGTGACGTCGACGCCGGCAAAGATGCGCGCGGTTTCAGCGATGCCCGGCAAGCGCTTGTTGATCACGTCCGCGCCCAGATGCTCCAGATGCAGATGGATGTGATCTTTGTGCTCGCCGACCCCACGTCCCTCGCGGATTTCGATGGTCATCGAGCGGCTGACCACATCGCGGGAAGCCAGGTCTTTAGCATTCGGCGCGTAACGCTCCATGAAGCGTTCGCCGTTGGAGTTGGTCAGATAACCGCCTTCGCCGCGACAGCCTTCGGTCATCAGACAACCGGAACCGTAGATGCCGGTGGGATGGAACTGGGTGAACTCCATATCCTGCAAAGGCAGACCCGCACGCAACACCATGCCGTTGCCGTCGCCAGTGCAGGTATGCGCGGAGGTCGCCGAGAAGTAGGAACGGCCATAACCGCCGGTCGCCAGCACCGTTTCATGGGCGCGGAACACATGCAGCGAGCCATCGGCCAAATCCCAAGCCACCACGCCCCGGCACACGCCGTCGTCGTCCATGATCAGATCGAGCGCGAAGTATTCGATGAAGAACTCGGCGTCGTGCTTGAGGGCCTGTTGATACAGGGTATGCAGGATAGCGTGACCGGTGCGGTCGGCGGCAGCGCAAGTGCGCTGGGCGGTACCCTCGCCGTAGTTGGTGGTCATGCCACCGAACGGGCGCTGGTAAATTTTGCCTTCCTCGGTGCGCGAGAAGGGAACGCCGTAATGTTCCAGTTCAATGACTGCCGGGACCGCCTCGCGGCACATATATTCAATCGCGTCCTGGTCGCCGAGCCAGTCGGAACCCTTGACGGTGTCGTACATATGCCACTGCCACAGGTCCTGCCCCATGTTGCCGAGGGCTGCGGACATGCCGCCCTGGGCAGCTACGGTATGGCTGCGGGTAGGAAATACTTTCGTCAGGCAGGCGGTTTTCAGACCTTTCTGCGCCATGCCGAAAGTGGCGCGCAGGCCCGCGCCGCCAGCGCCGACCACGACCACGTCATAATTATGATGAATCAGTTTGTATGCGTTAGACATGAAACCTCAGCCTCCAGTGATGGGCGTCAGACCGTCGCCAGAGCGACTTTAAGAACGGAGACAACGGCGATAGCGCCCAGCAGGAATAAAATAAATTGCGTGGCCAGCAGCGCGATAAACTTGGCGCCTTCCGGTCGGACATAGTCCTCATAAATAACCTGCATGCCAAGACTGGCGTGATAGAAGGCGGCGATAATCAACGCAATCATCGGGCCGGCATTGAGGGGGTTGCTGAGCCAGTATTGGAAGGTCTCGTAGTCAGCACGAGCGACCGACAGCAGGGAAATCACAAACCACAGCACTAACGGAATGAGCGCGATGGAGGTGACGCGCTGCAACCACCAGTGATGTGTGCCGTCTTTGGCGGTCCCGAGACCGCGAACATGGCCAAGTGGGGTGCGAAGACTCATAATAATGTTTCTCCTCAGGGCGCGGCGATCAGCCAGCACAGGAAGGTCAGGATGATGGAGGACCAGATGACCCACCAGCCGGAGCGGGTCGCTTCATCCAGTTCGAAGCCATAACCAGCGTCCCAGTACAGGTGACGGATGCCGTTGGCCAAGTGATAGAACAGCGCCCAGGTCCACAGGAACAGGAGCAATTGTCCGAGCTTGGAACCCAATACGGACTGCGCATATTCGTAGGCTTCGGGACCCAACGCTGCTGCGGCGAGCCAATACACCAGCAGTAGCGTACCCACCACCAGGCCCGCGCCGGTCGCGCGGTGGGTGATAGACAGGACGGAAGTCATTTGGGGTTTGTAATAAGGACCGATCATGAACGGCGACAGAGGCCGTTTGCTGGCGGACATAAATCTCTCCTCAATGATGCAGTGGCGAACAAAAATCTTCTGTTTTGTGCATTGCACAGCATACCAAATCCCGCGCGAATTTTTGGGGAAATCTGGCAGCGCGATACGCAGAACGCAGAGTACGGATCACCGATGGGACAGCGGGGTCAAAAGTCGATGCAACGTCCGGCTTTTTCCCAGTCGCCGTAGCGAGTGGGTTCAGGTCCCTTGGGACCACCGTATTCCCTGGGTTTTTCCGGTGGCGGGTTATCCTGAGAAGAATCGGGGATAACGGAAGGCTGTGGAGGTAGCTTGGATTGATCGTTCTTATTCATGGCGACTCTATCTTGCTAAGTGACAAAATGGCGGTGTTAGCCATCCTAGCTCCATCCGTCGACGGAACTGCCGGGGATCGGCGCTGCGCGCCCGCTCCGGTCTCTACATTTTGTTGGGTTATTATGCCGCTCGCAGGTACCTAACGCAATGAATCCCGGTTTATGCTGGGGGATTGGCCACGAAGTTGATCAACAGAGCAGCATCAATAAATTTCGAGGATTCAAGGTAATGAACAAAGAGTGGGGTGATTTTCTCGAAGAGGAATTCGGCGCTTGCCTGGAGTCGGGGCGAGCAGCGCATTTTGGCCGCCCAAACATTGAATTATGGACGGGGCTGAACGAGGGCGATCTATGTAGCGACTTGAGTGATCGGGGCCTTATGGCCGTTAACGGCCCTGACGCTGTTCCCTTCCTGCAAGGGCAATTGACCTGTGATGTCCGTCAGGCGACGTCAGATCGCAGTCTCTTAGGCGCGTTCTGTTCCCCCAAGGGTCGGGTGTTGGCCAGTTTCCGGATATTCCGGCGGGAAGACGCCTTGTATCTGGAGTTGCCGCGTGAGCTAGTTGAACCGACATTGACCCGGTTGCGCAAATATGTGTTGCGCGCTCAGGTCACACTGGAGGACGCCAGCGACCAGCTGATTCGCTGCGGGATAGCCGGGCCGCATGCGGAAACCTTGTTGAATGAGCGATTCGGGGCGCTGCCCGCAGCCGTCAATGGCGTCATTCACTTCACGGGCGAAGGCTCGGACGTCACTGTGATCCGGTTACCAGGGAGTCTGCCGCGCTTTGAACTGCATGGCCCGCTGCCGGAGATGCAACGACTTTGGAGGAGCCTGAAAAACGACGTCGCTTTCACGGGCGCAGAATCTTGGCGACTGCTGGACATTCTGGCTGGCATTCCCACGATTTACCCAGAAACCGTGGAAGCGTTCACGCCGCAGATGATTAATCTGGATTTCCTGGAAGGGATCAGCTTTCAGAAGGGTTGCTATACCGGTCAGGAAGTGGTGGCGCGTACCCATTACCTGGGCAAGTTGAAACGGCGGATGGTTCTGGCGCGGGTGGAGTGTGAGCATTCTCCCAGTCCGGGCAATGTGTTGTTCTCCCCGCAGGCCGACGCCAGTCAGGGTGCCGGGCGGATTGTCGATGCGGCGCAGCATCCCGATGGCGGTTACGCGGTGCTGGCGGTTGCGTTGATCGAATGCGCGGAACAGGGCGTATTGCGCCTGGGCGATGCTAGCGGGCCGATGCTGCGAATACAAGCCTTGCCATACAGCTTTGCAGCGACAAATGGGGAACGCTGATTTTAATCATCCCCCAGTGTCCAGCCCCCTATTCCTTCCAAGTCTGTAGGGTACGCAATGCGTACCCTACTACTACTTTTTGACGCTCTGTCCATAGTATTTCAAACTGTCTAAAGGCTGCTTTACTAAACTAGGAGGTAAGCGCTTTCGACACCATTCTCTACTCGTCCAGCGTGAAGAAGCCCATCAACTGTTGCAGTTCGCGGGTCTGGACACCCATAGTCTGGCTGGCGGCAGCGGTTTGTTCGACAAGAGCAGCATTTTGCTGAGTGAACTGGTCCATCTGTAAGACGGCTTTGTTAACCTGCTCGATGCCATTGGCCTGCTCCCGACTGGCGGTGGCAATCTCGGCGACAATGTCGCTGACTTTCTTGATCGCCGTGACGATTTCCTGGAGCGTTTGCCCGGAGCGTTCGACCAACTGGCTGCCATCCTCGACCTTAGTGACGCTGTCGGTAATCAGCGTTTTGATTTCCTTAGCAGCGTCAGCGCTGCGTTGAGCGAGCTTGCGCACCTCATCAGCCACCACCGCAAACCCTTGGCCGTGCTCACCAGCACGCGCCGCTTCGACCGCAGCGTTCAGGGCCAGGAGGTTGGTCTGGAAGGCAATTTCGTCGATAACACCGATGATGTCAGCAATCTTGCGGCTGCTAGCGTTAATCGCACTCATCGCTACCACAGCCTGATCGACGATGCGCTCACCCTGCTCGGCCTGACTGCGGGCCGCATCGGCCAATTGATTGGCTTGCCCAGCATTGTTGGCACTGTGCTTGACTGTGCTGGTCAACTCTTCCATGCTGGAGGCGGTCTCTTCCAGTGCAGAGGCTTGTTCTTCGGTGCGTTGCGACAAGTCGGCGCTACCTTGGGCAATTTCCGCCGCCACGGCAGTGAGCTGATCGGTGGAGTGGATGACGTTACTGACGATATCCCTGAGTCGGGTCGCCATACCTCTCATGGAAGTCAATATTTTCCCGGTTTCGTCTTTGGGAATTACACGAATGTCCGCCGTCAGATCGCCGCTAGCAATTCGATCCGACACCGCCGTCACTTCTCGCAGCAAGCGGGTGATTAAACGAGCCAAGAACCATGCCAGCGGGATACTCACAATAATTGCGATGATGGAAACCAAAATCGACATTTTTGTGATGCGTTTGCTTGAAGCGATACTTTCGTTGTAACTGTTTCGGGTTGCTTCATTCTGGATCACCTCAAGTTTTTCCATAGGCTTAATCGACTTAGCATAGGCAATAGGCCACTCATTCTCCAATAGAGACAAAATGGTCTTCTTGTCTCCGCTGTCGTAGGCCACGTTTAGCTTAGAGAAGAGTTGCTGCAACAACGGAAGGTTCTGTTCGATACCAGCAATCAGTTTCCTTTCCTCATCGTTTCCTTGATTGGTTTGGGTTTTTTCCCTGAATAAGGTCCAATTTTCCGTAAGGCGTTGTTTCACATTGGCCAAGTGCCTCTGGGAACCTACGATAGGCATTTGACCCAGCAAGACACCTGCAATGCGAAAGCGAACTTCCCGCAAGTCGACCTCCATGGTTTGGAGCACGGACAAAGGCACAACCCGGTTCTCGTAAACATCAGTCATGCGGCGCTCGCTCGCGCGTGTTTGATAAGCCACCATGCCGGCCAGCGCGAGAATGATCGATAGAAAGAAAGCGGCGGCGGCGTAAAGGCTTTTTCTGATAGTCCAGTGGAAAAAATCAGTCGTGAGCATCGAGACTCTCTTGGAAATTAAGGGTCTAGCCAATGAGAAAACCATCCCGCCTGGGATAAGCGACTAGAAAGCGGCGATTCGGTTTCTCGCTATTTGCTAAGGGAAATAGGGATCGAGCGAGGGATTGTATCTTTGGGGAGGAAGCGCGGGACGCGCCCCGCAGCGAGGGCAGGTCTGTTAAATTCTGTGTAGGGCGGGTTAGAGCGTCAGCTCGTAACCTGCCGATTTTGCTGGACTTCGGCGGTGGCGGGTTACGCTACGCTAACCCGCCCTACCCATCAGAATCAGCAGAACTTAACGGCCCTGCCGCAGCGAGGGGCGAACGGCCACGCACTGGGAGAGCTATTCGACGGGGAAGCCTTTGGCTGTCCAGGCTGGTAACCCGTCGCGGAACCAATAAACTTGCTTGTATCCTGATTTGATCGCAGCCTCGGCACCTTTGTATCCCTTCCAGCAGGGCGAGCCGTTGCAATAGAAAACCAGAGCTTTATCCTTATCCTGCGGGAGCTTAGTAACATCGAAAGTATCTGCGGGATCAGTCTTCGCTTCCCGTGGATAGGTCTCCTTATAAACCACATTGACCGCGCCTTTAATATGCTCTTCGGCGTATTCAGCCGCAACGCGCGCGTCAACAAACAACACCCCTTCATCGAACTGTTTTTTTGCCTGATCGACCGAAATATAGACACCGCCGGGGATAGACATCGGGGTTTCTTCGGTCGCTTGGACTACGGCCGACAAGCAGAAAAAAATAACGCTAAGACAAGTCAGAACATAAGATTTCGCGGACATAATTATGATCTCCAACATTATAATTAGATTATGGACAAGAAATACTATTTAGCGTGAGTTCCGTTTCAGCGAAAGCTTGCATGGTTGATGGGTGTAGGCCAAAAAGACGGCCAGGACACTAACCACGGCGTTACAATGCTGCGATGTCGGGTAACTGCGGAACCTTAGCAGGTTCCGCGCCGGGGGTTACCTCTTCTGGTCTTATTCGGAACTTACGTTCTAACGATATTAACGCAATGTTCGATTTTTTTGTAGGATAATTTGATTACAGCAGATAACCCCCCGGCTCTGCCGAGAGGACTATCAAAGTTTGACAGTTTCGGGAATCGTCCCCAACAGATATGCGGTGATCTGCTAAAGCACATGAATCAGGGCCGTCTTCTCGATTTTAGCAAGGCTTTATCAAATTGATGAATATTTGATCCACAAATAGCTGTCTTTTTGTGCAACTTCTTATACCAAGTTACATTCATAGATATACATGATAAGCATTTTAACGCGATGTTCGACTTTTCAGGCGATCAGGCTCTCAAACGGCAAATCTGAGTGACCGATATGTCGGTTCATGAAAAGCTTTTTTGTTGCGCAATCGCCCATGTCCGCCACTTCGGAAAACCCATGGCATTAGGGAGCACGGGTCAATACGCACACGGGTAGGGGGTAGCCATCCACTAGGCGAATGGGATCGGTGGCTGCACCCAGGTCAATCAGCAGGTGCTGATGAAGCTCTACCCAGCAAAACACCGTGATGGTAAAGTCTTCAAGCGGCATGGCGGTCTCTCCGTGAGGTTGAGGTGGTTGGTTCCTCTCAGCTTAACTCGCATCGCTATGCCGCATCCGCCTGCCCTATCTCTCCTATCTTCCCTCGAAAAGTCGAACATTGCGTCATTGCAGGCAATTTAATATTAATCATCCCCCAACGTCCAACCGCCCAGGTCCTTCCAGCGGTTGACGATCTGGCAAAATAATTCCGCGGTGCGCTCGGCGTCGTAAATGGCGGAATGCGCCTCGCTTTCATTCCACGGGATGCGCGCCGCCTTGAGCGCTCGCGCCAACACGGTCTGTCCATAGGCCAGGCCGGCCAGCGAGACCGTGTCAAGGTTGCTAAAGGGGTGAAAGGGATTACGCTTGAGTCGATTCCGTTCCACAGCCGCATTCAGAAAAGCCAGATCGAAAAAAGCGTTATGCCCGACCAGAATGGCACGGTTGCAGCCAGTTTCCCGTACTTCCCGGCGTATTTCCTGGAAGAGTGCGGTCAGCGCCTCGCTTTCCGGCACGGCGAAACGGAAGGGGTGGTCGGGATCGATGCCGTTCACCGCCATCGAGGCCGGGTCAAGGCGAGCGCCGGGGAAGGGTTGCACATGATGGGCGAGCGTCCCGGCGGGGCGTAGATAACCTTGCCAGTCCATGCGCACGATCACTGCAGCGATTTCCAGCAGGGCGTCGGTTTGCGCGTTGATGCCGCCGGTTTCGACATCAATGATAACCGGGAGAAATCCCCGAAAGCGGCGAGCGATGAGTGGATTGGGAGCGGGTTCATTCATTTGCGCAGCATACCGGATTAGCCGCCGAAACGCATCTGAACCGCTGTTGATCTCCTACGCTGTTCTCAACCTGGCGTATTGTGTTCGACCCAGTGTGAGCCGGTCGTGGTATTTTCGCGCTTCCAGAACGGGGCTTTCGATTTCAATTCTTCCGTAATGAAGCGGCAAGCTGTAAATGCCGCCGCTCGGTGAACTGACCAAACCGCGACCAGCACAATGGGGTCAGAGGGTTGTAATGCGCCAACGCGGTGGATCACTAGGACATCCAGCAGCAGCCAGTTTTGGAAAGCGGCTTCAATAATGCGGTGCAACTGGCGCTCGGTCATGCCGGGATAATGCTCCAGCGTCATTTCCTGGACGGCATCGCCTTCGTTGAAATCACGCATCGTGCCGATAAAGATGGCCGTTGCGCCGTATTGACCGCTCAGGCGTTCATCCAAGCAGGCTTGATAATCCGCCAGCGCGTTGAGTGGCGCAAAGGGTTGGTCGCGTAGTTCAATTCGCATGGTTATGTCGTTTCCCCAGTCATTCTGATGCACTAAAATAGGTCGATTTATTATTTGAACGCGCCAAAATAGCACAATCCACAGAGTTCTCACTTTTCCCGATACACGCACTGTGCGATTATGACTAAAGAAATCCTATGGCATGGTTCGTGCTGATTTGAATTTCGGGCATAACTATGCACAATTCTATCGATTCCAACATACCCCCCGAGGAACTTGCCACAATGAATGCTGCTGATGTGATGAAGCTAATGGAAGAAAAAGGCGTCAAGTTCGTGGACTACCGGTTCACGGACACCCGAGGTAAGGAACAGCATGTGACCGTACCCTCCAGCGCCTTTGACGAGGATATCTTCGAAGACGGCAAGATGTTCGACGGCTCGTCCATCGCGGGTTGGAAAGGCATCCAGGAATCGGACATGATTCTAATGCCCGATCCGGTGACCGCCTGTATCGATCCGTTCTTTGAGGAACCGACGCTGGTTTTGACCTGTGACGTGATCGAACCCAACA
Organism: Gammaproteobacteria bacterium; assembly: GCA_024235095.1. Classification (NCBI taxonomy): domain Bacteria; kingdom Pseudomonadati; phylum Pseudomonadota; class Gammaproteobacteria; species Gammaproteobacteria bacterium. Next base: position 977,275 of record JACKNC010000001.1, on the reverse strand, counting down.
CCATGCAGGGTTACGAGCGCGATCCGCGTTCCCTGGCCCGCCGCGCCGAGGCGTATCTCAAATCCACGGGAATTGGCGATACCGCGTTCTTCGGACCGGAAAACGAATTCTTTATCTTCGACGATATTCGCTGGGGCGCCGATATCAGCGGCTGCTTCTATAAAGTTGATTCCTCCGAAGCCGGTTGGAACTCTGAGCGAGTGTATGAAGGCGGCAACTTCGGCCATCGGCCCGGCCTCAAGGGTGGTTATTTCCCGGTCCCGCCAGTGGATTCGCAACAGGACATTCGTTCCGCCATGTGCTTGGCCATGGAAGAAATGGGCCTGGTTCCCGAAGTCCATCACCATGAAGTAGCGACCGCTGGTCAAGCCGAGATTGGCGTACAGTTCAATACACTGGTGCGCAAAGGCGATGAAGTGCAGCGTTTGAAGTACGTAATTCAGAACGTGGCCGCCAGCTATGGTAAGACCGCCACCTTCATGCCCAAACCCTTGGTTGGCGACAACGGCAATGGTATGCATGTCCACCAGTCCATCGCCAAGGATGGAGTTAACCTGTTTGCTGGCGATTTGTATGCCGGACTGTCTGAAATGGCGTTGTACTACATTGGCGGCATTATCAAACACGCCAAAGCGCTGAATGCGTTCACTAACGCCTCGACCAATAGTTACAAGCGCCTGGTGCCGGGTTTTGAGGCGCCGGTGATGCTGGCTTACTCGGCGCGCAACCGCTCTGCGTCCATCCGCATTCCCTACGTCCAGAGTCCCAAGGCGCGGCGTATCGAAGTGCGCTTCCCCGACTCGACCGCCAACCCCTATCTGGCGTTTGCCGCGATGATGATGGCTGGTCTGGACGGCATCCAGAACAAGATTCATCCTGGCGATGCGATGGACAAGGATCTCTATGACCTGCCGCCAGAAGAGGAAAAGCAGATTCCCAAGGTTTGCTTCTATTTCGATGAGGCGCTGAGCGCACTCGATGCTGACCGTGAATTTCTGCTCAAGGGCGGCGTGTTCACCAGCGACTTGATTGATGCTTATATCGCATTGAAACAGGCGGAGGTGACCCGGTTGCGGATGACCACTCATCCGGTTGAATTTGATATGTATTACAGTCTGTAAGATGAATTGCCCCCTTTAGCAATAAAGGGGGCACCCTGCCTCATACCCAGGGCTGTTAAATTCTATGAAAACAGGTAGCCTGGATTACGCTGCGCTTCATCCGGGCTACGCCTTCCCTGTATAGCGATCCCGGATCAATTTCGAGTAGAACTTAACAGCTCTGCATTTCGGCCTGCAACCAGCCAATCTGGCTATACAGCATATCTAGATCCCGACGGTCATCTGGATCCCGACGGTCATCTGGATCCCGACGGTCATCTGGACTACGCTGACCCCGCCTGCGTTCAAACAGCGCCTTCTATTGTGCAGAGTACCGCTTTATTTGCCTGTCCAAAATTCGGAGTCCATTATAGAGGGATAGCTCAAAGGAAAATTCAAAGTCCCAAGGCTTGCATGAACTCAGTGAACTCCGGGGAGAAAAGGAAGCTGATTATCACTTCATTGCGGGTGACGCCACGGGTCAACGCTTCCAGCCAGAATGTTAAACCTGCTTCGTCGGGATCGCGCTGAAAGAAAGTCAGGTACACGTCAGCAATGAACTGCTCATTCGTGGTGTTGCGTCCGAGATATTCCGGGCTGTTGAAAAAGGAGATGGCCATTTCCTGGAAAACAGGTTTAACGTCAATTCCCTGCTCCTGATTTTGGACGATCTGGTTCTGCCAGTAAGCCAGACCAGCGGCATCCGGCGCCCGTTCGAGAATCGAAACGTAGTAATGAGTAATCAATATGGCCACCGGGTCGTTGTTGATGCCCAAGGTTGAAATGGGCGATACAATACCCGTCGATTGGTCTTGCTCCACATCTGCGTAGACGCTGGACGTTGCCGGCGCGACATTCGGATCCCGACCCTGGATGAAGTTTTGATCTTCGACGATGGTCTTGTAAGCCTTGTTAAGCTCCAACGCCCGTTCAGGGGATGGGTTAATCAAGAGCGTGATGTCCTCGTGCAGCGCGCTGAGCTGATCCGGCTTAATCGAGCCATCCGCATTGAAGAACCGCTGCAACACTTCGTTGTTGATCAGGAACTCATTGCCGGTGGGGTTTTGCTGTAAATAAAAGGAATACTCATACTGAGTGGTTCCATCGGCGAGCTTCACCTTCGGCTCGGGCAGTCCCTGTAAACTCTTCTGACTCCAGTGATACCAGCCGCGAGCATAGGCTTGATCAGCAGCGAGTTTTCGCGCAAAGGAGAAGATGCCGTCGCTGGTCACACCGATGCCGCTATGACAACCGATACAGAAGACATTTTCCTCGTGGGTCTGGGGTCGCAACTGACCGCTCGCATCTTCGATGAAGCCCTGGTAGACCCAGCCCTGACCATTTGCTATGCCCCGTTCCGGGTCGCCAATGATCTGGCGCAAGCGATCGGGGAAGTCATGGTTTTCCTTCTCTTCATTCAGAGCCAACGCCCGCAAACTGGCATAGGTCAACCAGAACGCCTTACGGCCATAGCGCAATTCTTTCAGACGAGGCGCCAATCGTATATTGCCGTTCTCATCGAGATCGATATAGCGCACGCTATGCAGAAACTCGGTCCCTTCAGGGAAAAGGCGCGCCGCAAGATGAAGCTGGCCTTGTTGCTGGAACACACCGGCTTGGCCCACATAGCTCATGTTACGCCCTTCCAGAGGCGCCCAGTCGTAGGTAATCCGGGTAGCGGTGGCCAACTGGCCATTCTTGTCAAGGTCGACGCCAAAACGGTTTTCATCCACGGGATCGATGGTGACATCCTGCTCGGTGAACAGGGCTTCAAGGATTGCTAAGTTAATCTTATAAACGGTCAGATCGAATTGCCCAGCAATATCGGCGCGAAAAGGTTCGGCAAGCCGAATCAGTACATCGTCAGTCGAGCCATTGGTCGGCCAGAAGGTGCCGGGAAAAGGGTAGTAAGCAAAGGCGCGCCATCCAGTGTAGCGGCCATCCGGGGCTTGATCAAAACCCTCACTGTCGAAGTGGAAGTAGGCGTCAGGAATAAAGCCGCTCCAAACGCCATCGCTATTGTAGTCCCATGCTTCGGGAAGGTTGCTCAACTGGTGGGCGAGGATCGGTTCGCCATCGTCGCCCAAGTAGTTGTCTTGACGAATATAATTGAGGATATCCTGGTCGTTGATCGCTGCTACGCGGAGAGTGTGGTCGACAAACAGGTTTTGCCAGTAATTGTGCGTCGAAGACGCTGGGAAACTATAGGAAAGCTGTAAATCGCTGTCATTGATCTGGTTGGGCCGCACCGCCTGCGTGTGGCAGGTATAGCAGGGATTATGAACCCTGCCGTGCGAGTCAATGGTTGCGGTATAACACTGGGAAGGAATGTAGGCCGCCTTGTTCACCAGGCGTGTATCTTTTAGGTTAACCTCGGCAAAGCTGGTCAGGATCAGTCCGGAACTTGCTGCAAAACAGGTGACTAGATAGCGGAATTTCATGGATGCTCCTTTCTAAAACGATATAGGCGCAGCCTCTTCTGTAGAGACTACGCCTTATTCTGTTGATTACATTTGACTGTAAGCACCCACCTCCCCTTTTGAAATAAGGAGGGAGGTGGGATTTCGCATGAGTGTGACGGGGCTAAAATCACCCCTATCCCTTCACTATTAAGGGGGAACTGAACGGTTCCCAAACTTTTCCTGACAGGACTCAGTTAACCCAGATCATTGATCCAGACGCGGCAGGGGACCGATATACCCGGTATAGGCACGGCCTTCGTCCGCAGTGACCTGCTTGTCTGAGTCGCTTTCGCCATAAGGATGTTGGACGACGCTCATGATGTACCCATGACCGCCAACATTGGCGTAGAAGTAAGGCGAAGTCGTCTCCGAACCGTAGGGGGTGGTCTGGATCCGGGTCAAGCTGCGATGATCCAGGTTATAGGCCCAGATAGAGTCGTTCTGGTGACCCGATCCGGTGTCCTCGCCGATGATCAATGTGCGATAACCTGGAATGTAAGTAATATTGTCCGGGTTAGCGATGCCATCGATATTGCAGGTGTTGTTTTCGTCTGTTCCACTGTTGGGATCACCCAGCACCAGAGCGCTCATATCCTTGACAACGTAGTCGGAACCAATCGTCGTGTCGGAACCCAGCGAATACTGATAGACACCGCCGCAGGGATTCCAGGCTACCCGCACGTCATTGGGGCCGCCGATATCGTAAGTAGTGTTGTCCACACCCTTCTTCTTGTCGTTCTCCATGCCATAGCGAATATCCGAGATAGAGACATAGAGCTTTTTATTTGCTGGATCGAAAGCGATGCCCTCTTCCTTGGATAATTCGGTAGTGACGCCCATCATCGCCGCATAACGGCGCGTCTCCAGGAAAGTCGCTGCCTTTTCCATACCGGACTTGAGCTGCAGGCATTCATGATAAGTGTTGCCTTCGGTCGCTTCATGCCCATGGTTGACTGAGGTGAAGCCGGTTGGGCAGGCGCCGGTATCCTTGCCATCGGCGTCCACGACCGGGTCGGCAGTGGTGAAGATTTGATCAAATGTGGTTTTGGCGTCTACCAAAGCGCTAATCTCAGCGTCGGAGGATTGCCCCAACTTGATCCACTCAATCGTAAAAACGCCGCCATTGGCATCGTCGTCCGGACTGGTCTGGGTCAGTTTGGCGCCATACAGCGTACCAGCGCTCAGATCGCCTGCCGTGTCAGCAACAAACATGAACATACCGACATTCGTGCCATCGTCGGACATATAGGCGGTGCGTTGATCCGGCATGACTTTAGCCAACTCAAGCGCCATGCGGCCCATGCCGTAGTGTTTAGTAATCGAGGTTTCGCCACTATCATTTAGCACATCGACCTCGATCGGATAGCCCCAGAAGTAGGGATCCATTGCCAGGCGATTACCATCGAAATAGGCATCCATTGCATGAAAGTAGGTGTCTTCCTGGCCAGAGCCGGTGATCTTGGTCCCTGTAGTGAAATTGAACAGGCGAGCGTCCGGCTCATACTCTTCGGAACCCAGATGGGTATTCCAGGGCGTCACGCTACCCGCGCAATGCACCCAGCCGCCGTGGATGCTGGACTGGTCGATGAAGTGGGTGCTGAGCGCGCTGATATGACCGGTATCCGCCTGATCAAGCTCGGAGAGATACATTGCCCCTGGCCGGTCTTCAAACTGAGAAACCATATACAGCTTATCGCCAACCGGAATGAAGGAAGAGAAGTCGTTGCTGTTTGAGATGCGCGGAGAACCGTCTTCTTCTCGAATAACTTGGCCATGTATGTCAACCAGTTGCCCGAAGACGCCGCTACCCGCGGTGTCGCCGCTGCGCAGGATAGTGGTATAACCGATCGGCGAAACAACGCCATTAACCCGCACCGCAGGGGAAGCTAGAATCGCGCGCTTCTGCGCATCGGAATAAGGGAACGGCGTGGGACAGAAGCTGAGCGCCGGGGTGACCGAGTCGCTATAGGCGATCAGCTGAGCCTGCGCAGAAGCCATGCTCTCGCTGCTCAGGCCCACTGTCGCAAGTCTGGCGACGACCTCATCAATGTCGCCGTAAGCGCCGCACTGTGTAGAGAGATTCTCCGTATAGGCGCTGGCGACCGCGACCTTGTTGGCAACGATCTCGCCATCGGCGCCCTGAGCATTCAAAAGGATGGCCAAGGTAGCGTTTTGCCGGTTGAACAGGCCGCTGTCGAGCGCCGCTACCCAGAATGCCTTACCCGCTGGCTCAGGATCGCGGTTAAACAACTGCCGATAGACGGCGTCAATCAACTGGCTGTTGTCGAGCGCGCCGTAGCGAGCTTCATACTCGGCGGAAGCGCCGAAGCTGCCAATGACCATCGAGAGATTGCCATTAGCACTGGCGAGTTGCTCGTCCCAGTAACTTAGGCCCGTATAGTCTGCTGGGCGTCCGTAGTAGGCGATGTAAGCTTCTTGAACGTCATTTTCGTATTGGGCGTAGACCGCTTGCGCCCCTAGGGTAAGCGATAAGGCGGTTATGGAAACCAACAATGGTTGCTTGTTGAACATCAAACGATCTCCATTGGCAATTTGCAGAATTGCATCAGCACACATCAGCGATTGGGTGTAAGAGGTAATTAAGCGGGCGATAGTAAGGTGAGCGGGTTACAAGATTGTGAAAGAAGGCCATGCAGGAGCGGTTGACACTGATTTAGCCCGTTGCCCAGCCGGGGGCAGGTGCAGTTTCCAGCAGTCCACGCGGCTCGCGGGCGATAATGACTGCCTGTTGCGCATTCCAGCGCAGGATTTCCAGCGACCCATCCGCGCACTCTGCTAGCGCTGTGCAACTCTCCACCCAGTCGCCGTCATTGCCATACAGTACGCCGTGAATGTCGCGCAGCGCCGCGTGATGAATATGGCCGCAAATGACCCCGTCCAAACCCCGCCGCGCTGCTTCGTGCGCCGCCGCCGCTTCAAAGCGGGCGATATAGGCAGTGGCTCGGCCAATCCGCTGTTTGAGAAAGCTGGCCAAAGACCAATAGGAATGATTCCAGCGCCGTCGCCAGTGGTTGTACCAACGGTTGGCGAACAACAGCAGGTCATAAGCCCAGTCGCCCAGCCCGTTCAGCAACGGCCCGCCGCAGCGCACTGCCGAATCACAATCGTCGCCATGGATGACCAGCAAACGCCGGCCATCCACCGTATGGTGGATAATCTCCCGAACAATTTCGATGCCGCCGACTGACAGTCCCAGATAATCGCGGACGACTTCATCATGATTACCGGGCACATACCACACCCGAACGCCGGCGCGCGCTTTAGCGAGAATTGCCTTAAGGACTTCGCTATGCGCCGCTGGCCAATACCCCCCTCTTCGCAGACTCCAGAAGTCGATCAGGTCGCCGGTCAGGTACAGATATTCGCATTCGCAATGATTCAGAAAATTGATCAGAAATTCAGCCTTGCATTCCTTGAAGCCGAGATGAACATCAGAAATCCACAGGGAGCGGTAACTTAGGGAGGCCATGATGCAAACCTATTCGCCGCGTTTCTGACCGATGAACTGGAAATAACGCCACAGACCGCCATAGGCGGCGCTCGGCGTTTCAAGCAAAGGCTGGCAGTGGGTGTGCAGCCAAGGCAGGAGATGTCCATCCATCCGCACATGATTGATCGCCATCCAGCGCTGAAAGGCGGGGAACCGGGTTCCGTGAAAGTCCACGACTGCCAGCCAACCGCCTGGCTGCAAATCCCTCAGGGCCGATTCGAGCGCTTGGAGCCAACCGGGATTGATCATTGACAAACAGTAGGAAAACACGATCAGATCGAATACCGGTTTCAGGCGCAACGGATAGTCATAGCGTTGATGCAGCAGGGTGGCCGGAATGCGGCACTGGTCCAGCTTGTGCCGCGCCCGCGTCAACATATCCGCTGACAGATCCAGTCCGGTCAAGGTGGCTTCGGGGAATTGACGAGCCAGACGGAGCAGGTTATCGCCAGTCCCACAGCCGATATCCAGAATATTGCGCGGCGGCCTGGGAAGCTCCGCGATAGAGCGAATCAAAGCCGTCCGTCCGAACAGGAAACTCCAGCGGGTGGCGTCATACAACCGGGCGTGCCAGCGGTAGTAGCGGGTCAGAGCCGCGGTATTGTGATGAGCAGGAACGTTGACCTGGACGACGTCGTTCGTGTTCATAACACCTCCGCAAAGTGCAGGCTGCCATAAGTGCCTACTCGATCCTGACGATGCAATATTTCGGTCTGCTCCGGGAAGAAACGCAGTACCCGACGGGTCCAATCCGGTAGAAAATCAAGATGATGACTGGCGGAACGGAGCAGGATGCGGCTTCCCGGACGGCTGTTGGCCAGAATCAGCCGCCATTCTTCCTCAAGCGCCTGGGGCTGATGCCAGGCCAGCCAGTCCTGATGATCGAGCAGGACGAAATGGCTGTACTGGCTCGGATTTTTCCAAAGAAATTCACTGATCGTGGCGTTGTGCGTATGCACCCGATCGCGGCGGGCGCGTAGCTGGGCGAAGTTTTCTTCTCGGAGGTAGTTGGGACAGCATTGTCCGGTATAAGCGCCGGTCAGGTAGGCCCGCCAGAAATAGTTATCGTGGATTAGTACCTCAGTTAACACATGACGCAGCTTGTCACTGATGTAGCCGATGACGCCGCCCGGATACTGCTGTTGAATTAGCCGGATTTGCGGGCGAGGCACGCCGAGCATGGCCAGGGCCGTGGGCTGGCGCAGCAGCCAGGTGCTAAACCGCCCCCACAGGGCAGGTTCGATCTGTTCATAAAGAACGCGCTGTTGATCTAGCGTCTGGGCATCGAGCAGATCGAATAAATATTCGCGCAGCTTGCGTCCGGATTTGAGCAACTGCCGACTGACCAGCCAGGCAACCGCGCCACAGGTGCCGTGATAGTAGAAGGATCGCTTACGGTTAGCCGCATCGAAATAGGCGATTTTCTTGTCCCAGAATGCTGCGGCATAGGGGGGGAGTTGGGATCGCACCGCCTGGTACAGCGCCTGAAAACGGGGATGCGCGCCTTGTCGAAACATTTGCTCCAGATCGCCAAAATCGCCACGTTCGATCAGCGCCAGCTTGAGCTGAAGCAAGGCGTTTTGCCGGGGATTGATATCAACTGCGTGAATCGCTGCCGGAGCGTCCAGCAGATAGTCCAGCGCATTGCAGCCGGCGCTGGTGAGCACCACGACCTGACTGTCCTGATTCAGATTCAGCAAGTGTCTGTCGATCCTTGGATCTTCCCAGCACATGTTGTAGATCAGGTAACGTTGATGAATGGTTTTGAACAGGAAATCGTGAGCACGATTGCCAAATTGTGCGCCGAGTTGCTTGACCATGCTGACTTGAGCCAAAGTGGAGATAGGAACTGACGGAATAGCATGGGAAAAATTGATAACGGAATGATGACAGAGTCATGACCGTTTGGTGTGGAATAACGTCCTTTATCGTCCCGCCGTTTTTCACCCTCTAGGTATGAGGGCAAGATAAAAGCACTGAAGCTAAATCTTGACCTTGACAGTCAACAATCAGACACTATCACCTAACATTCACAAAAGAGGATTCCATCATGGGCGCAACCGTTGAAAACTTTACCCCTGCTGATAGCTCCCTGCTGTTCACCGATGCCGCGGCGTTGAAGGTTAAGAATTTGCTTGAGGAAGAGGCCAATCCCAATTTGATGCTGCGCGTCTTCATTTCTGGCGGCGGCTGCTCAGGCTTTCAGTACGGCTTCACCTTCGACGAGGCTCTCACCGATGGCGATACTGTCGTGGAGAATCAAGGCGTTAAACTGTTGATTGACCCAATGAGTTTCCAGTATCTGGTCGGCGCTGAAATCGACTACACCGAGGGGCTGGAAGGCGCCCAGTTTGTTATCCGCAACCCCAATGCCGTTACGACCTGTGGCTGCGGTTCGTCTTTTTCCGCCTGATAATGATGTCTACTCCCCTCGTCCACTAATCCTGTTTCGTCTTTGCCCCAACCCCTCATCTCTGTGGGAGAGGGGCATTATTTATAAATTCTCCAAGGATCACCCATGCATTCGGTTGAAGAATCACTAGCGCTGATCAAACGTGGCGCGGTGGATCTATTGCTTGAGGAGGAGTTGGTCGAACGGCTGAAAGCCAGCCGACCGCTCAGGATCAAGGCGGGTTTCGACCCGACCGCCCCTGACCTGCATTTAGGCCATACCGTCCTAATCAACAAACTCCGCCAGTTTC